>NZ_JANFYJ010000022.1:0-129936 GCF_024460495.1 Hungatella sp. SL.1.14
ATGAGGAGCTGGTTATCAGTCTTAATTACGGACGCGAGGTCCAAGGAGGAAACCGATATACCGATTGCTCCATCATTATAACAGCTTAAGCAACAAGATGGATAATTCCTTACTGGCTGTAAGGGATATTAACCATAAATACATTGTAGTAGGAGGAAAAAACATATGTTAACAAAGCTTTACCCTATGGTTCAGTTTAAGAAGGACACTTGGGAAATCGATGAATTTGATTGCGCAAGCATGTTCCTGCTCATCGGGTCAGAAAAGGCCATGCTGATTGACTGTGGAATGGGAATCGGCGATTTAAGGGGCGCAATTGAACAAATAACTGATAAACCACTTATTGTGGTAATCTCACACGGCCATATTGATCATACCGCTAACGCCCGCCAATTTAAAGAAATATGGATGAATCCCAAAGATAACAATAAACCGATTCCTCAGGATATTGAACGCCGCCGAGATGATACGAGATTAATCGCACAGCGTCAAAAAGGAATCTATCCTTACGATATCAATGTTGATATCCGTGAACCCGGACCAGACGAACCCATGCCTATTATTCATGATTTATACGACGGTCAGCAGTTTGATCTGGGTGATCGCATTGTCACTGCATATGATTGTCCCGGTCACTCTGCGGGAGAAATGATATTTCTGGATGAAAAGACCAGAAGCCTTTTCTGTGGTGATGCCCTCAATTACAATCTCGGATTAGGTGCTGAATCTATAGAAACCGCAGTAAAATATTTAGAGCGAATGCGTGACATGGGTGACCGTTATGACGGTATTTACAATGGCCATCATGATTTTCGTCCTTTAGGTGCACCGCTTGGCGATGATTGTCTTCCCAACGCCATTGATTTATGCTATCAACTCTTAAATGGTACCTACAGTCCGGTTACTGTTCCCAGTTTTTGGGGACCTACACGTCCAGCTCGTACTATGGTTTTAAGGGGACGAAATTATTTGGGTTATAACCCGGATAAAATACACAATTGCTAATTTCTTAAAACAATAAAAAGGCAGCCAGGGAAACAATTTTTCACTTCTTTTTAACCTAGCTGCCTTTTATAATGATCTGTTTCAAAATAAAAACTACGGTACAGAGCTTAAGTTTGTATCTTGTTTCGCTATTCCATACATGTCGTTTTCATACGCCTTATGTATTGTTTTCATTTTTTCTCTTTTCCCCCTGCTATGCTCACAACGACCGCAGCAAGCAGTCCACAACGCCTCTCATACTCATTTCCTCCACCTCAATCGTAAGCTCCGGCTCATGGATATCCTCGAGATAGTGGGCGTCGGAATTGCTGATGATCCGGCAGCCGTCCAGATACGGATTGCTCCGTTTCAGTTCATGCAGCTTTTTCAAATCCTTCACCTCTGCAGTCGTAAACCGGCTGTCCGGCGGCACGAAGCCCAAGTTGGCGATCAGGCTGTTGGCCGTCTTATCGATATGTGCCGGAAACATCACCCCGTCGTAGGAGCGCACCAGCTCCCACAGCCCGTCGAAGGAGATATCTACGCTGTTGATCAGAAGATTGGGGACCGTTCCGCACACTTCGTCTTCCTTATTATATAACTGCTGTTTTCCAAATATTTCCTCATTGTTGGGAAATGGCATCAGCCTGTCATAAACGTAGGAATCGAAGGCCATGGCCGCTTCCAGGTTCGAAAACAGACAGACGGCATGAACCTCCTCCGAGGTGTTAATCTCCATCCCGGGAATGGCCAGAACGCCGTATTCCCCGGCGAAATGCAGAACAGCCGGACAGTTTTTACAGGAATTATGGTCCGTCACCGCGATCACATCAAGACCCTTGACCGCCGCCATCCCGACGATATTCCCTGGAGTCATATCGTCATCCCCGCATGGTGACAGACAGGAATGGATATGCAGATCGTAGCTAAGGCTCTTCATGCGTCCCCGCCTGAAGCTTTTTCCAGACGGCGAGAGCCGCCTCAAAGATGGGTTCCTCCGTCTCCAGTACCGTGATCTCCTGATCGGCCGCCTTCTTCCTGGCCGCCTCATCAAGAGCGGCCCCTTCCGCCATAATCACGCAGGCCGCGTCTGCCAGAGACGCTACCGCCAGCGTATTCATATTGCCCATCACCGTCACCCAGGCACACCCTTCCGGTGCGTGCCCCATGGCAATACTGAGTAAGTCACAGCAGAACGGTTTTGTAATCTCCCGTTCCAGCCCCTCACCGGCATTCACGACGCCGAAGATGCCGCTGTCTATCAACTCCTGAACTGTCATACTATTTTCTGCTCCTTCCCTATTCCTGATCTTTCTCCTTCTCATCCCGGCTGTCAAGCAGAGACATCTCGTCGGAAATTCTCTGGATATATTCCGTCATGACCTTTAACATCTCATAGCCTTCCGCATTGCCTGCGGCGATATCGTCCGCCAGGATGGACACCTCCTCGGACAGCTTATGTAAATTTTCCCTCAGATAGTATACACAGTCAGACTCCACCGCCTCCCCGCGCACGATATCCTCTGCCAGCGATTTACACGTAGGCGCACCGCAGGAACCGCAGTCTAACCCAGGAAGCTTCTTGCAGAGCCGTTCCACCTGGTTTAGCCTCGCAAAACTCTCCATCATGGTGTTCCCCAGATTGAATACCGGTTCATACTGAACTTCCTTCGTCCATTTCACAAGCTCTTCGGCGTTTCCTTCAATATGGCTTCTCGCCACCGGCATGTACTTCCGCAGCCTCTTTAACTTGACCTCCGCCACATACGGGTTTTCCACAGTCAGGACGCCGCCGACGCATCCGCCGTTGCAGGCGTTTAACTCCACAAATTTCAGGTTCGTAAATTTCTGGTCCTCCATGTCCTCCAGCACCCGGATGACATTTTCGATCCCGTCGGCGGCCAGATACTCTTCCGTGAAGAGACCGCTGGCCTCCCCGCCGCTCCGTCCCCAGCTGATCCCGATCTTGCCGGAAGTTCCGATCTCCGGTGGATCGTCTCCCACCGCCTTCATACAGGACAGCAGCTGCGGGTAGACATCCTTGATGGCCAGCACCCGGTCCACCTCACTGTGGTCCGTCCCCAGAGGAGACTTCACGTACGTCACCTTGGAAGGACACGGCGATATGAAAATGATTCCGATCTTCTCCCTCGGAAGCCCGGTCTCCTTCATGGCCTTCTCCGCCGCCAGGATGGCCGCTACCTCCACAGGAGGATTGAGCGGCAGCAGATTCGGAATCAGGTTCGGGAACCGGACGCGGATCAGACGCACCACCGACGGGCACGCCGTGCTGATAGCCGGAAGCCGGTCGGGATTCTCACTTAAGTATTCTCTCGTAGCCTCCGAGACCAGCTCGGCGGCCGCACTCACCTCGAAGACATCGTGAAACCCCATCATCAGAAGGGCGTTTAACACGATATTCACGTCATCTAAATTATTAAACTGGCTGTATAAGGACGGTGCCGGCAGCGCCACCGTGTACTCGTACTGTTTCAGCACATCCAGCTTGTCATACGTCGCATGCTTTGCGTGATGGGGGCATACCCTGATGCACTCGCCGCAGTCAATGCAGAATTTGCTGTTGATCTGGGCCTTCCCGTTTCTCACCCTGATCGCCTGGGTCGGACACCGTTTGATACAGTTAATGCATCCCATGCACAGATCCGCATCCAGTCTGACTGAATGATAAAATTTATCCACATTTTCACCCCCAGATTATACTATCTTCACCACCATCCGGACGGTTGTACCCACTCCCAGCGTTGTATCAACCTCCAGCACATCCGAATATTTCTTCATATTGGGGAGGCCCATGCCTGCTCCAAAGCCCAGGGAACGCACTTCGTCCGGAGCCGTGGAGTATCCGGCCTGCATGGCCAGCTCCACATCAGGAATTCCGGGGCCTACGTCGGCCAGGATCATCTCGATCTCCTCCGGCGTTATGTTAACCGTAATCTCCCCTCCTTTTGCATGAATCACCATGTTGATCTCCCCTTCATACATGGCGATGGCAACCTTTCTCACGGCGTCAGGGCTTACGCCCATCTGCTTTAGCTTTCCCTTCACATCGCTGCTGGCCTCACCCGCTCTGGTGAAGTCATCCGGCGATATGTGATAGTTTAAAGTAATCACATCATCCATCAGATCGCACCTCCATGAAGTCCGGCTGAATAAAGCATTCCACAGGCCGAGAACATCCGGTGGCCGGTGGCCATCACAATTAAGTTCCGCTCCCTTGCCATCTCCAGCATGGCCTCATCAGGTTTTTTCCCTCTGACAAAAACAAGACAGACAATATCCAGCATCTCAGCAGTGCGGATCACCTGCGGATTGCATAGTCCTGTAAGCAGCACGGAATGATCCTTGGAAAATGCCAGCACATCGCTCATCATGTCGGAACCGCAGGCACTCCGCACTTCCACCTCCAAATGATCCTCACCAACCAGAACCCTGGCACCCAAAACATCCCTAACATCTTTAGCAGTCATACATACACTCTCCTTTTTGATGATTTTATCACTTCAGCCATGATCTGTTTTCAATTCATAAGTAGATTATAGTAATTTTTCTCTGGAAAGGAAAGCCTTTTATATAATTTCTTATGAAAACCGACTCCCCGGCGCATTTTTTCACTATTTCCTACTATTTTTCTATGTTTTCAATTGCTTAATCAGTATATTTTTACCTATATATATCGTTATTTTTTTGTCGAATCTCTCCGAACCTATGGATTTTTTCTCAATATCATGGTAGAATGTTAGATACATTGCATAAGCAACAATTTAAGGAGGTTATAAAATGGCTTGCAAAAAACAAGGTGTCCTGTTTAGCGGGACAAAAGAGCAGGAAGCCGCTTTAAAAGAAGTGATTTCCGAGCTTAAAGGCACGAAAGGCGCCCTGATGCCAATCATGCAGAAGGCACAGGACATTTATGGTTATCTTCCAATTGAAGTACAGACCATGATCTCTGATGAAACTGGCATACCACTGGAGAAAATCTACGGTGTTGCTACCTTCTATGCCCAGTTCGCCCTCCAGCCAAAGGGTAAATATCAGGTATCTGTCTGTCTTGGTACCGCCTGTTACGTAAAGGGCTCCGGCGACATCTACGATAAGCTGGTTGAACTTCTCGGGATTACCAACGGGGAATGTACTCCCGACGGTAAGTTTTCTCTCGATTCCTGCCGCTGCGTAGGCGCCTGTGGACTTGCTCCGGTCATGATGATCAATGGAGAAGTTTACGGCAGACTGACACCCGATGACGTCCCCGGCATTCTTGCCAAATATGAATAGTTAAAATCCCATGATGACAGAAATTTCTTTAAATGTATTGGATGTAGCGGAAAATTCCACGAGAGCGGGTGCAGCGCTTGTTGCGATCACCGCAGCCGTCGACACTGCTTCTGACTTACTGACGATCACCATCGCAGATGATGGATGCGGCATGACAGAGGAACAGGTGGCTCATGTGACGGATCCATTTTTTACGACCAGAAAGACAAGAAAGGTAGGCCTCGGCATCCCCTTTTTTAAGTATGCTGCAGAGAGCACCGGCGGAAGCTTTACCATCGACTCAACTCCCGGTGCGGGAACCACGGTCACCGCAGTTTTCGGTCTTTCCCATATTGACCGGATGCCCCTTGGCGATATGAACAGCACCATAGAAACGCTTATCACCTGCCATCCGGATACGGATTTTCTCTATACATACCGCTATAACGATGCGTCATTTGTGCTGGATACCAGAGAGTTTCGAGAGATTTTAGGGGATATCCCCTTTGATACACCCGAGGTATCCGACTATATCAAAGAATATCTGGCAGAAAACAAACTTGAAACAGATGGTGGCGCGGTCATCTAGACCGGCCGGAATTGGAGGAATAACATGAAGACTCTTGAAGAATTAAAAGCAATCAGAGAGAAAATGCAGAGTCAGGTCAGCATGCGTGAAGAAGATCATGCACGTACCCGTGTCCTGGTTGGTATGGCAACCTGCGGGATTGCCAGCGGCGCAAGACCTGTTCTTAATAAACTTTCCACACTCGTTCAGGAAAATAACATGACAGACCGTTTTTCCGTTACACAGACAGGCTGTATCGGTTTATGCCAGTATGAGCCCATCGTCGAGATTCTCGAGCCTGGTAAAGAAAAGGTAACTTATATCAAGATGAACGCCGAGAAAGCAGAAGAAGTATACAAAGAGCATCTGATCGGCGGTCATATTCTGGAAAATTACACGCTGGGATCAGCTGACATTAAATAAGGAGGAAACAAGATGTATCGTTCACATGTATTAGTTTGCGGCGGAACGGGATGTACCTCCTCCGGAAGCCAGCAGATTATGGTATCATTAAGAGAAGAATTAAAGAAGCAGGGACTCGATGAGGAAGTATCCGTTGTTCAGACAGGCTGCCACGGCCTCTGTGCCTTAGGCCCGATCATGATCGTTTACCCGGATGCCACGTTCTACGCCATGGTAAAGGAAGACGATATCCCTGAGATCGTTGAAGAGCATCTGTTAAAGGGACGTCCCGTACAGAGACTCCTCTACGATGAAACCGTAACACCGGCCGGTGTCAAGTCCTTAGGCGACACCGATTTCTATAAGAAGCAGCACAGAATCGCACTGCGCAACTGCGGCGTCATCAACCCGGAAGTCATCGAAGAGTACATCGGTACCGGCGGCTATCAGGCTCTCGGTAAAGTTTTAACAGAGATGACCCCCGACGATGTCATCCAGGTTCTTTTGGACAGCGGTTTGAGAGGCCGCGGCGGCGCCGGTTTCCCGACCGGACTCAAGTGGAAGCTGGCCAAGGGCAACGATGCGGACCAGAAGTATGTCTGCTGTAACGCCGACGAGGGTGACCCGGGCGCATTCATGGACCGTTCCGTACTGGAAGGTGATCCTCATGCCGTTCTGGAGGCCATGACCATCGCAGGCTACGCCATCGGTGCTTCCCAGGGCTACATCTACGTTCGTGCAGAGTACCCGATCGCCGTACAGCGTTTAAAGATCGCAATCGAGCAGGCCAGAGAGATGGAACTCTTAGGCGACGACATCTTCGGTTCCGGCTTCTCCTTCAACATCGATTTAAGACTGGGCGCCGGCGCGTTTGTCTGCGGTGAGGAGACAGCCCTCATGGTTTCCATCGAAGGAAATCGTGGAGAACCGCGTCCCCGTCCTCCGTTCCCGGCACAGAAAGGGTTGTTTGGCAAGCCAACCATTTTAAATAACGTTGAGACATGGGCCAATATCCCGCAGATCATCTTAAACGGACCGGAATGGTTCGCTTCCATGGGTACTGAGAAGTCTAAGGGAACCAAGGTATTCGCTCTCGGCGGAAAGATCCACAATACCGGACTTGTTGAGGTTCCAATGGGAACCACTCTGCGTGAGATCATCGAGGAAATCGGCGGCGGTATCCCCAATGGCAAGAAGTTTAAAGCAGCTCAGACCGGCGGACCATCCGGCGGATGTATCCCGGCAGAGCATTTTGATATTCCGATCGACTACGACAATCTGGTTGCCATCGGCTCCATGATGGGTTCCGGCGGTCTGATCGTTATGGACGAAGACGACTGTATGGTCGATATCGCAAAATTCTTCCTGGAGTTCACGGTTGAGGAATCCTGCGGTAAGTGTACTCCGTGCCGTATCGGTACCAAGCGTATGCTGGAGATCTTAGAGAAGATTACCAAAGGCCAGGCTACCATGGCTGACTTAGACAAGCTGGAAGAATTATGCTACTACATAAAGGCCAACTCGGCCTGTGCACTTGGGCAGACAGCACCGAACCCGGTACTTTCCACATTACAGTACTTCCGCGATGAATACGTAGCCCATATTGTAGATAAGACCTGTCCTGCAGGCGTATGTAAGGCACTCCTTAACTTCTACATTGATCCTGAGAAGTGTAAAGGCTGTACGCTCTGTGCAAGGAACTGTCCTGCCAATGCAATCACCGGAACCGTCAAGAATCCGCACGTTATCGATGGCGAGAAGTGTCTCAAGTGCGGCGCTTGTATGGAGAAGTGTAAGTTTGGCGCTATCTACAAGAAATAATGGAGGGAGAACGTATCATGGAGAATATTACAATTAAAATCAACGGCATGGAAGTCAGTGCTCCAGAAGGTTCCACCATACTGGAAGCAGCCAGACTCGCCCATGTTGAGATTCCGACTTTATGTTATTTAAAAGATATTAATGAAATTGCCGCCTGCCGTATGTGTACGGTTAAGATTAACGGCGGCAAGCTGGCTGCGGCCTGTGTTTACCCGATCAATCCGGGCCTTGAAGTATGGACCAACACACCGGATCTGGTTGATTACAGAAAGAAAACGCTCCAGCTGATTTTATCCAATCACAACCGCTCCTGTTTATCCTGTGTCCGCAGCGGAAACTGCGAACTGCAGACCTTATGTAAGGAACTGGGCGTGGAAGACAGTGATTACTACGATGGCGAAAAAACTCCATCCTGTATCGACGAGAGCGCGGCTCATATGGTCCGCGACAACAGCAAGTGTATCCTCTGCCGCCGCTGCTCCGCTACCTGTGTAAAAGTACAGGGAATCGGCGTCATCGGCGCCAATGAGCGTGGATTCGCCACCTTCATCGGTTCTGCATTCGAGATGGGCTTAGGCGACACCAGCTGTGTATCCTGCGGCCAGTGTATCGCCGTCTGTCCGACAGGCGCTCTCTATGAGAAGTCCTGCATCGATGAAGTAGCCGCTGCAATTGCAGATCCTTCCAAACATGTCATCGTACAGACAGCCCCCGCTGTTCGTGCCGGACTGGGTGAAGAATTTGGCTATCCGATCGGAACCAACGTAGAAGGCAAGATGGCCGCTGCGTTAAGAAGAATCGGCTTTGACAAGGTGTTCGATACCAACTTCAGCGCCGACTTAACCATCATGGAAGAAGCCCATGAATTTATTGAGAGAGTGAAAAACGGCGGTACACTGCCGATGATCACCTCCTGTTCACCGGGATGGATCAAATACTGCGAGCACTATTTCCCGGATATGACCGACAACTTATCCACCTGTAAGTCCCCGCAGCAGATGTTCGGCGCCATTGCCAAATCCTACTATGCAGAAAAGATGGGATTAAAACCGGAAGATATCGTATCTGTCAGCGTTATGCCGTGTACCGCGAAGAAATTCGAGATCGGCAGAGACAATCAGGACGCCAATGGCTGCCCGGATGTGGATTACTCCATGACAACGAGAGAACTTGCCAGAATGATCAAAAAATACGGCATCCGGTTCAATGAACTTCCTGATGAGGAGTTCGACGCTCCGTTAGGCCTTGGTACCGGTGCAGCCGTGATCTTCGGAGCAACAGGCGGCGTTATGGAAGCAGCCTTAAGAACGGCTGTCGAGACTCTGACCGGAGAAGAATTAGAGAAAGTTGACTTCACCGACGTACGAGGCACAGAAGGAATCAAGGAAGCTGTCTACAATGTAGCCGGTATGGATGTCAAGGTTGCTGTCGCTTCCGGCCTCGGCAATGCAAAAGAGCTCTTAAACAGAGTAAAATCCGGTGAAGCGGACTATCACTTCATCGAAATCATGGGATGCCCGGGCGGCTGTGTAAACGGCGGCGGACAGCCTCAGCAGCCTGGTTCCGTCCGCAACACCGTAGACATCAGGGCTCTGCGTGCAAAAGTACTGTATGATGAAGACGCGGCCAATACCATCCGTAAATCTCACGAGAATCCCGCAATCAAGGAACTCTACGAGACCTATCTCGGAAAACCAGGCAGCGAAAAAGCGCACCACCTGCTTCACACGACTTACGTAAAGCGGAAAGTCAATGAAATTTAATTTTTAGCATTTAAACTCAAGACCGTCCCTTTGTCTAACCAAAGTAAGCCAAAGAGACGGTCTTTTTCCCGCCTTTCCGCTTTAGTTCCTGCCACCGAGGAAACAAGAAACCAATCGCACTCCCGCCCTTGCTGTCCTCAGACTCTCCGCAGGCCCTGGGGCGTCTCCCCCTGCTTCTAAAACCTCATAAGAATATTTAATGGGTAAATCCATTGTTTCCCACTTACCATCTGTGTTAAAATTGTTTCGGACGGCCGCTTTGTCAGACCGTCCGGATTGTTTTTTACACGATCACACGACTTAATCACATAGAAGAGGGAATTTTATGGGCGGAATATTTGGTGTCGTATCTAAAAAGAGTTGTACACTCGACGTATTTTTCGGAGTGGATTACCACTCCCATCTGGGAACCAAACGCGGCGGTATGGCCGTATACGGGCCACGGGGCTTCTCCCGTGCCATTCATAACATCGAAAACACTCCTTTCCGTACAAAATTTGACGGGGACTTAGATGAGCTGGAAGGCACTTCCGGTATCGGCTGCATATCCGACAATGAGCCGCAGCCGCTCTTAATTCAGTCCCATCTCGGCAGTTTCGCCATCACCACAGTAGGTAAAATCAATAATCAGGACGATTTAATCCGGTCTGCCTATGAGAACGGCCATATTCATTTCATGGAGATGAGCGGCGGCAGGATCAATTCGACGGAGCTGGTGGCTGCCCTGATTAACCAGAAATCCAGCATTACAGAGGGACTTCAGTACGCTCAGGACCGGATCGACGGTTCCATGACCATACTGATTCTGACCCCTGACGGGATCTACGCAGCCAGAGACCGTATGGGACGCACCCCTATCGTCATCGGCAAAAAGGAAGACGCATTCTGCGCCTCTTTCGAAAGCTTTGCATACATCAATTTAGGATACTCCGACTACTATGAACTGGGTCCCGGCGAGATTGTCTTTTTTACGTCGGAAGGCATGGAAAGCCTGGTTCCTGCCAGGGAAGAGATGAAGATCTGTTCCTTCTTATGGGTCTATTACGGCTATCCGACCTCCTCCTACGAGGGTGTCAATGTAGAAAATATGCGCTATGAATGCGGAAAGCTTCTGGCCCGCAGGGACGACGTGAAATCCGACATGGTGGCCGGCGTTCCGGATTCCGGAATCGCTCACGCCATCGGATATGCCAATGAATCCGGTATTCCCTTTGCAAGACCCTTTATCAAATATACGCCTACATGGCCCCGTTCCTTCATGCCGCAGAATCAGGGAGAACGGAATCTGATTGCAAAGATGAAGCTGATCCCTGTAGATGCCTTAATCCGCGGCAAAAGCATGCTGCTGATCGACGATTCCATCGTCCGCGGCACACAGCTGGGTGAGACCACGGAGTTCCTGTATCAGAGCGGTGCGAAGGAGGTCCATATCCGGCCGGCCTGCCCGCCTCTTATGTTTGGCTGCCCCTACTTGAACTTTTCCCGTTCCAACTCGGAACTGGATCTGATTACCCGCAGAATCATACGCGACCGGGAAGGGGACAGCGTCTCCGACGAAGTACTGGCCGACTACGCCAATCCTGACAGTACAAACTATCAGGAGATGGTGGAGGAAATCAGAAAAAAACTGAACTTCACCACACTCCGTTACCACAGGCTGGATGATTTACAGGCCTCTATCGGCATCTCTCCCTGCAAGCTCTGTACCTATTGCTGGAACGGGAAAAAATAATAGAAATACCTGCACCTTCCGGTGCAGACTGCACCGAAACGAAAGAGGTCTCCCGCCTGTCTGCCTGCGGGAGACCTCTTTCGCTGTCCGGATTATTCTCAAAGGCTTTTCATCGCTCTCACCACTTCCTCCGGCTCCACAGCCCTTCCGATATGACTCATCGTCTCTTCCGGTGAACAGCTTTTAACTGCGACCTCCAACAGCCGGTGATCCGGAATTTCACCGGCATTCATGTCCTGCAGGGAAACCGGAAGCCCTACCTTCCGGCAGAAGCTGCGAATCCTGCTGATCTCCTCCTCCGGTCTGCCCTCCAGCACCATCTGCACCAGTGTACAGAACGCCACTTTTTCTCCATGCATCACGGAAGACAGCTCCGGAAGAAGCGCCAGACCATTGTGCAGCGCGTGCGCGCAGGCCAGCCCTCCGCTCTCAAAGCCGATCCCGCTTAAATATGTGTTTGCCTCCACAAGATGTTCTACAGCTTCTGTACAGCGCTGCGTCTCCACATCCATTCTGGCCTGTTCGCCGTAGGTGAGAACGGTATTGAGACATGCCTTCGCCAGTGCCTCCGCAGCGATGGACACACAGCCGCCTGCCTTCGTCACTGCGCCGCTTCGCCGACACGCGGAGGCCTCATAATACGTGGAAATGGCATCTCCCATCCCCGCCGTAAACAGACGTACCGGAGCATGTGCGATAATTTCCGTGTCCAGGATGATCAGATCCGGATTCTTCTTTAGTGACAGGTAACGGTCGAAGGTGCCGTCCTCCCGGTACAATACGGCGATTCTGCTGCACGGTGCGTCTGTGGATACCGCTGTCGGCACAAGGATTACAGGCTTTCCTGAGTAATGGCCAGCCGCCTTTGCCGTGTCCTGTACCTTACCGCCCCCAATTCCAAATACGGCCCCGCAGTCCCCGGCCACCACAGCCAGTCTCCTGATCTCCTTCTCACAGCACTCACCGGTAAAGACTTCCTCCTTCCAGGTAATTTCAGCTTTGTCAAAGCTCTCCGTCATTTCGCCCAGATATACCTCATGGACAAACCGGTCCGTAATCAGCAGGACTCCGCCCTCTCCAATGCTTCTGTAATGCTCCGCCAGCTTCTTTCCCTCTCCCGGCCCCTGTATGTAGGTGGACGGGGCGTTGATCACTCGTCTCATATGGCTGCCTCCATTCTGATACTCCATGGTATTTTTTATTAGATCCTGTATTCTACTATTGTAAAAGATCAGTAATTTTTTAACAATAGAAAGGATCACCAAAATTTTCCATTCTGTTCCAAATGCATATATTTTCCCGATTGCCTTCCATTCCTCCTCCTGCTATACTCTTCTTTATACTACATGAACCGGAGGACACCTTATGACAACCGATTTAACCGTGGGACATCCCCGAAAAACCCTGTGGCGTTTCCTGCTGCCGATGCTGGTAAGCGTCATGTTTCAGCAGTTTTACAACATCGCGGACAGTATGATCGCCGGACGGTTCGCCGGTGAAAATGCGCTGGCCGCCGTCGGCGCCTCCTATCCGATCACGGTTATCTTCATGGCCTTTGCCACCGGAAGCAATCTGGGCGCGTCGGTAGTCGTATCCCGTCTCTTTGGGGCCAGGGACTTCCGCCGGATGAAGACGGCCATACACACAGCGTTTATCTCCTGTGTGGTCCTGAGCATTCTCCTGACTGTCTGCGGCATCATTTTCTGTAGGCCCATGATGAGATGGATCAGAACACCGGATGACGTCTTTTCTGCCGGCGCACTGTACCTGCGCATATATACCCTGGGCCTGCTGTTTCTGATTCTCTATAATGTCTGTACCGGAATTTTCACCGCATTCGGGGACTCGAAAACACCGCTCTATTTTCTGATCGGTTCCTCCATAGGAAATATCCTGTTAGATATCTGGTTCGTGGCCGGTCTTCATCTGGGCGTGGCCGGCGCAGCCTGGGCCACATTTCTGGCTCAGGGCGTCTCCTGCCTTCTC
Organism: Hungatella sp. SL.1.14; assembly: GCF_024460495.1. NCBI lineage: Bacteria > Bacillati > Bacillota > Clostridia > Lachnospirales > Lachnospiraceae > Hungatella > Hungatella sp. SL.1.14. Next base: position 13,529 of record NZ_JANFYJ010000022.1, read on the forward strand.
GCTGCAGCGACACTGTGGAAGCGTCTAAAGAACATGGCAGGGGCCGAAAAAGCGGCCATGTTTGACTGGAGTCTGTTTAAGCAGATTGCTGCCATCGCAGTCCCCAGCATTCTTCAGCAGAGCGTGCTCTCCGTCGGCAACTTATTCGTGCAGGTCATCGTGAACCGCTATGGCTCTGCCGTGATTGCCGGTTACTCCGCCGCAATTAAGTTAAACACCTTTGCCATTACCTCCTTTATGTCGCTTGGAAGCTGTTTATCCAGCTATACCGCGCAGAATCTGGGCGCAGGCAGGAGCGAACGGATACGGCCGGGGTTTCAGGAGGGAGTCCGGCTGTCTCTGACTGCCTCCGTTCCGTTTGTCGTCCTTTACTTTGTATTCAGCCGGCAGATCATGGGACTATTCCTGGATTCCGGCAGTGAGGAAGCGATTCACGCCGGCGTGATGTTCTTAAAAATTGTATCGCCGCTCTATTTCATGATATCCGTCAAGCTGATGACCGACGGCATTCTCCGCGGTTCCGGCGCCATGGTGTATTTCGTCCTTGCAACCATACCGGATCTGATTCTGCGTATCCTTTTCGCGTATCTGCTTACTCCGCGGTTCGGAAGCACCGGAATCTGGATGGCCTGGCCCTTTGGCTGGACCGCCGCAACCGTACTCACCATGATTTTTTACAGGAAAATAGTTCCAGCTTCGAAAAAGGAATCAATTGCCGGAATGGATTGACGGAAACCTCACATACTACATGTGGAGGTGATCATATGAGTCCAAAGGAATTAACGTATATTGAAGATGCATTAAGCCATGAGAAGTTTTTAAAGACCCAGTGTCAGGAAGCAGTCACTAATTTGCAGGACCCCGAGTTAAAGTCCTTCGCAGAACAGATTTCCCAGAAACATCAGCAGATTTTTGATAATTTCTATCATTTAGTGTAAGGAGGCAAACACATGGACGACAAGTGTATTATGGAAAACATTCTCCTTACTACCAAGGGAGTATGTGACTTATATCTGCACGGCACCATCGAATCATCGACTGCTAATGTGCACCAGTCATTTGACAGCGCGTTAAACGACAGTCTTTGTATACAGGATGATATTTACAGGAAAATGTCCGCAAAGGGCTGGTATACGACGGAACAGGCTCCGCAGGAGAAGATCACAAAGGTTAAGAATCAGTTCTCCGGAATGTAAACAGGAATAGTTTCTTAGAAAAACAAAAGCATTGCCGCAGGCTCCAGCTCCCTGCGACAATGCTTTTTTTATGGCCGGCTGCACTGATCCGGATCGTTTTGATCGGTCTGATAACAGCAGTCTCTGTTCTTTCCCCTCGTCTTCGCCCAATACAGGGCCTCATCCGCTTCATGAAACAGTTCCTGCTGATTCAGCCCCTCAAGCGGCCTTACACTGTATCCCGCCGACAGGGTCACGACGGAGGCCGCCCGCGACATCGCATGTTCAATGCCGAGCCGGTTCAGCCGTTCATGGACATTTCTTAAATAACGGCCAATATCCTCTCCTCCCAGATCCTCGCAGATACAGCAGAATTCATCTCCCCCATACCGGCAGGGCGTGATCTGATCTGCCGCCTCCTCCTTTAAGCAGAGAGCCACCTTCTTCAAAACCAGATCCCCGCTGTTATGACCATAATAGTCATTATACTCTTTAAAATAATCAATATCCAGAATGATGATCCCCAGCCGCTTCACAGACGTCTCTTTCATGGCGCGTTCCAGCTGTTCCGTATAGTACCTCCGGTTATAAATATCACACAGCCCATCCATATAACTCAGTTTCTGAAGCCGGTTCAGCTTCTGCTGAACCTCGAAGGAATACAGCTTCTCTTTCATCGCCCTGATCTGGTTGTGGGCAACCGAACCGAGCGCCTCTTTCGATGCCTGATAATACCGCTCATAGGCGTCCGGAAGCCGTTCCGTCATCCCAAATATCTCATAAAAGCGAATCTCATGGGAGCAGGCCTCCTGTCTTGCTCTGGGGGATTCCCGTTCTAAATGGCGGCAGAGTGACTCCAGTACCTTCTCCGCAAGCGCCTTCTCCTTCCACTCCAGCAAAATATCAAGTATATGGGGATACAGTTCAATAATATCCGTGGCGCCCAGCGGATCCTCTTCCCAGCACAAATGGCTGCGCAGAATCTCATACGCCTCTTCCCGTTTTCCAAAGTATGAAAGGATCACGACATTCTGCCACGGCACGGATAAGTCTTCCTTCAAACGGGGCTGCTCCTCATAGAGCTGCTCCAGCCTGCCGCAGTATTCCAGCACCAGTTCCTTCGAATCCAGGGCAATGCTGCAGTTGATCAGGTTCTGAAGCAGATACAGCTGATACTGGGTATAGAGCCCCTCTAAATGACTGAAGTTCAGATAGTCATACGCCTGCTGGTAATAGGCCAGCGCCGATTCGCAATCCTTTTTGTTGTGAAAACTGACGGCAATGTTATTATAAAGGCGGTACTTCATAAAGCTGTCGTTCAGCGCCTCCGCCAGTTCCAGGCTTTTCAGGAAATAATCGAACGCCGTAATATCGTCATGGATATAGCTGTAGTAAATCCCTGCAAAGTTAAACACCTGCATCCGCAGATCCAGAAACTCATGGCCGTTATGAAATTCCAGCGCCGTCTTAAGAACCGGCGAACATCCCTCCGTATCGTGCATGGCGATATGGTAATCCAGCAGATACGTGTATGCAAAGCCTAAGCCATAGGCGTTATGATTCGCCTGGGAATATGTAATCAGCTCCTCACACAGCCGCCGTTCTTCTTCCTGGTTCTTGAAATGGGCTTCTTTTATCTTCTCTATATAACTCTTTATCTTCCATCCGTTTCCCATTCCGCTCTCTCCTCCGTATGCCATGTTCTCTTCCTGGTTTTATTATATACTTGATTGTCATATCAATAAAGTATTACTTAGAATTATTAATAATTTCTTTTGTCACCTGAACCGCTCACCTGATACCGTAAGAAACAAAAATCGTTTGTAAATTCTTTCTACAAGCATTGATTACCATTTTTGTTCAACTAATTTAAGAAAATTGTATGAATTGATAGATAGTATGTTTTACCGGAAAATGGTATAATAGAAATCGTTACAGAAGCTGGCTGGCAGAGGCTTAAAGCCTCAAATCAGCTGCAAAGGGGGACGCCATGAGGGACATTTACATCATTTGTATGGTCATCGGTTTTTTACTGCTTTCGCTGTCTGTTCTGGGTGAATTCCTGGAGAATGTATCCGGAGCGCTGGAAGCATTTCTAAACTTCGATTTTGATATTGATCTGAATTTTCTGCCGATTTCAGGGGTGAGCATCTGTACCGGGCTCATCGCATTCGGCGGTATGGGACTTTTATTCAATCATCTGATTTTCGCCTTAGTCGTCGGCTACGCGGCCGCGATGGCGGTTCAGATGGTCATAAGGAGGCTGAAGCGGGTGGAGAATGAGGCAATGAACCGGGAAGAGCTATATCTGTGTGACGGAAGGATCATTAATACCGTCCTGGCAGGCGGCCTGGGAACCGTGGAATTCGACAACATCAAGGGATTCGCCACCACCTTCGTATGCCGGAGTACCGATGCATCGGAGGTCTTAAAGCAGAACACCGTGGTGAAGCTGGTCGAGTTTGACGGCGAGATAGCCGTGGTACGGCCCAAGGACGAATTTGCCGGTTACGGCAGTGCGGAGGATGAATAGGGGCCGAATGATTTGTGCCGGTCTTTATACATAAACTTAAAAACAAAGGCGAGAAAAGGAGAACGAAAATGAGCGAACTGATCAACAAGCTAATACCAATCATCATTATTGTAGCCGCGGTCATTCTGGTTTTAATGGTGATCATGTCCTGGTGGAAACGCGTTCCGCAGGATAAAGCTGGCGTCGTAACCGGCATTAAGAAAAAGGTAATTACCGGTGGGGGCGGTATCGTCATACCTGTCATCAACCGTATCGATTACATATCGCTTAGCGCCTCCAGCTTAGAGATCACGACAGAAGACAGTATGTCCTCCCAGAAAGTACCGATCAACGTGGTCAGCACCGTCGTCTTAAAGGTCAAGAACGACACCACCAGCATCTTAAAGGCAATCGAGCGCTTCAACGGCAAGGACATCAAGGAAGTCAAGCTCAACATGGAAGAGATTGCAAGACAGATTCTGGAAGGCAAGCTGCGTGAGGTAGTATCCACCCTTTCCGTAGAAGAGCTGTACAGCAACCGTGAGAAGTTCGCCAACTCCGTTCAGGAAGCGGCGGCCACCGAGCTTTCCACCATGGGTCTCGAGATCATGTCCTTCACGATCAAGGATGTGACTGATGAAAACGGCTATATCAAGTCCCTCGGTGTCAAGCAGATCGCCGAGAAGAAGAAGGAAGCCGACATCGCCCAGGCGGAGGCAGAGCGAGAGCGCCAGATCAAGGTGAGCGAAGCCCGCAGGGATGGTGAGCAGGCGAAGCTGGCCACAGAGGCAGAGATCAGCGCGGCCAACAAGGAGAAATTAATCAAGGAACAGGCCTACCAGAAGGAGATTCAGACCTCCAAGGCCCAGGCTGACGTAGCTTACGCAATCCAGAAGAACATCACCGAGAAGGACGTTATTCAGACGGAGATGGATGCCGAGCTTCTGCGTCAGGAGCGTCAGAAGGATATCGAACAGGCGGCCGTACAGGTAGAGATTTCCAAGGAAGTCAAGAACCGCGAGCTGGCAGAGCGCCAGGCCGAGACGGCAAAGGCCTCCTTACAGGCAACCGTCGTACAGCCCGCCATCGCCGAGAGAGAAAAGCAGGCTCAGATCGCCGATTCCGAGAAGTATAAGAAAGTAGCGGAAGCAGACGCCTCCGCCCAGACTCTTAAGAAACAGGCTGACGCGGAAGCAGAGGCCACCAGAATGAGAGGTCTTGCCACAGCCGAAACGAATGCCATCGCTGAGACGAAGAAAGCGGAGGCGGAAGCCGCTGCGATCCGTATGAAAGCGGAGGCGGAAGCCACCGCTACGAAGGCCAAACAGCTGGCAGAGGCCGAAGGTATCCGGGCAAAGCAGCTGGCGGAGGCCGAAGGTATCCGGGCGAAGAAACTGGCAGAGGCCGAAGGTATCAAGGCCGCCCTGTTAGCGGAAGCCGAAGGTATGGAAAAGAAGGCAGAGGCCTACAACAAGTACAACAAGGCAGCCGTAACAGAGATGATCGTCAACATTCTTCCGGAGATGGCAGGCAGAATTGCCGAACCGCTCGCCAGAATCGAGAAGATCACGGTTATCGACAGCGGCAGCGGCAATGGAGAAAATGGTGTGGGAAACCTGGCCGGCAATGTAGGTTCCGTCCTTGCCAAGACGCTTGAGACAGTCAAAGAGACGACCGGCATTGATTTCAAGGAGATCATCGACGCGGATGTATTAGGAAAGACCACAACGAATGTCAACATCAACAGTGCCGGACAGGGAAGCGGCCAGAACAGTATGGAACAGGAAGTCTCCAACGCCGAGATTGTGGAAGCGGTTCTGGATAAGCGGAATTAGAGCCTCAGGCCCTGACTGACGGCAAGGAAAAGGAGCGAGCATATATGGGATTAGATGTGTTTGGAAGAATCAAAGATATTGTATCTGCAAACATTGATGAACTGTTAAGCAAAGCCGAGGACCCGGAAAAGATGGCGGATCAGATGGTAAGGAAATACGAGGATTCCATCAAGGATCTCTTGGGAAGCACAGCCTCCGTCATGGCCTCCTCCAGGGAAGCGAAGGCGAAGCTGGACGCCTGCGACGCCGAAATCAAAAAGTTTGGTACGTATGCCGAACGCGCCCTGCGTGACGGCAATGAAGAAAAGGCCCGGCAGGCGATTACCCTGAAGCAGGAGCAGGAAGACTTAAGACCGACTCTGGAGCACAGCTACGTGACCGTCAAGGTTCAGGCCGATAAGGCAGAAGAAGACTACCGCAAGCTGACTGCCGGACTGGAAAAGACGAAGGCGCGGGCCGAAGCCATGAAAAACACGGTTCGTACGGCCAAAGTAAAGAACCAGGCAGGTGAAGTTCAGATGAAGTCCGTAAATACTGCTGCCGGCCTGATGAGCCAGTTTGACCGTATGGAAGAAAAGGCGAACCGCATGCTGCACGAAGCGGAAGCCAAGGAAGAGCTGACCGGCCGCGGAAGCACGGCGGCGGAACTGGACGCCCTGTACGGCGACCAGTCGAAGTCCCGGGTGGATGAGGAGCTGGAAGCGATGAAGAAGGCTTTAAGTATTTCAGCTGAAACTAAATAATCCATATAAGAATGCGCCCCTAGAGTCTCATATCAAGTCTCCGAGGCGCATTCTTTATTTGATTCTTCCCTGTTTTAATTAGTCTCTTCTACCAGATAATATCTTCCACAATGCAGCTCCAGACCGAGATTCACCGTCCCCCGCGTTCAAACGTGTAAATCAGATTTTTATCCTGATGGCAGTCGAGCCGTTCCCCCTCTGGCTACAATAATCCTTTTCATAGAAGGCTGGACTTTCCCTATTGGTTAATCTTATTAAGATTTAAGAATATTTCACATAAAAAACAGATTTCATGATCAGAAATCGTAATTTTAAATACCCGCTCAAATGTCTTCACTGCATTAGCTAGGTTTTGATACAATTCCCTGTTTTGGACCACATACTTTTCTGTATGATCGGAAAACTTCGCCTCTACCCTGGATATAATCCGTTCGATCATGTAGGAAAGATGCATGGCAACCGATATCATACCATTATTCGAAAGTCTGAAACCCATTGCAACCGTATCACTAAAAAATTCTTCAAAACAGCGCATACTTTTATGTACGTTAAAATAAGTAACATGTTCTTCCAGAATTTTTTCTAGCTTTTTATACGGATCTGCCTTCTGTTCCCCTTGATTCTGCCGCAGGTAATCTGCAAATACATTCAGATTCTCCTCTGAAAGTATGGTGGATAAATCATAGAATCGGCTGCATATTCCAGGATTCATATTTCCTATGCAGGCTATTACTTCGTATCGTTGCACAATCTCCTCATAAGCCCTGGATTGTTTTAATATCTCCTGGTATCCCAGGGCCTCTACAGCAATCCCTTCAATTCTCTCCTCACGCATTAATCTCTCTACCCGTTCCTTAAGCATGATCCCCGTTCCAATCCCACTGGAACAGGTGGTAATAACAATCGGCTGCTTCTCGCTCGGTACTTCCATCTGATACGGTACAGACTGAAGTTTTAATACCTCCTGGTAAATTTCCTCCAGAGTTTCTTCTTTATAGAGAATTCGTCTGACCGCTTCAATCACATAAATCGTTGATACCCTCTCAATTGTCTTCACAAAGATTCCGCTTTCCGCGGTAATCTTCTCCTCCAGATTTGCCAGGGACCCCATATCTACCATGAGCAATATTCCACTCCCCTTGTTAATCGCCTTTGCAATATTTAATATATTTTCAAAAACATCCTCGTGTTTTACATTAACCGGAATATCGAATCCGTATACGAGATCCGTCATCATCAGAGTATTAACTGCATCCGCCATGCTGGTAGCTACATGCTCTCCATGAGCAATAATCAGTATTCTTACTTTATCTTCCACTCGTTTTTGTGGAATCTGGTTTTTCAGCAGTTCTGTTAGAAAAGCCACTTCCTTTTCTTGTACTGCTATTGTGAAACGCTCTGATATCCTGGAAGCAATCATTCTGGCAGCCTGATTTTCCTTTGTTCCTTGTTCCTGAGCCACTCTTTTTGTCTGCTCGGATTCCTGATGCCCCATTTTGCTTCTCAGAATCAAATAATTGATATGAAATGCTAGAGCATATGCCAGCTTTGCGGAAATTGCCTTTCCAAGATCCATCGAAGCTTTTTCCAGTATTTCAATGGTAAAGTCTACTACATCTTCCGGCAGGCTGTTCTTTAACTCCCTTTTTACACTACGAAAATCCAGTATGGAGTCAGAGATTTTAGCAAAATAATCTTTCAGCCGCTGCTGTACAACCTCTGTAATTTCAGCTTCCGTTCTCCCCTCCCGCTTCAGTTTTTCACTGATTCTCGATATCTCACTGTATATATTAAATTTTGGTATCGGATAATCCTCCGGATATTCAGAGGGCCGAATCAGGATGTCGCTATCGATTACCTGCAAATACTCCCAGTTTTTTGAACTAATCTTCTTTCCACCAAGCACATCTGCTCGAATCTTTCCGGGTACTTCTCCGAAATTCACCTCCAGAATCTTATTATCTGTCTTGTGCAGATTCTGAAAAAATACATCGGCACAGATCATCTTGATATCCGCCTTTAACTGTTTTATATCTCCGCTGCATTCATAAGCCATGAGTGCCTGAACAACCTCTGACGCTATCTTCATCGGTCTCTTAATTCTAACAGCTTCCTTGGAAAAGAACAGCTTGATCAGCCGAAATCGTTCTTCCCAGCTTCGTTCGGTCAGAGAGGGAAGCTTCAGTGTAATGGGAAATCGTTCCGCAACAGACTGATTTAGACGTTCTCCTTCAGGCAGTGCCAGAATTATAAAAACATTCTCCTGCCACTCTGTACTTTCCATATAGTGAATAAGTCTCTCCTGAAGGACTTTTGGCAATCCGGAGGCATCGTCGATAAATAAAACTCCGCTTATCAGCGTTTTCATCTTTTTAAGGCATTCCACCAAATCAGAATACATTAAGTTATTCAACTCTACAAACACATACTCATCCGCATTCTTTTTCTTCTGCCCTTTGGCATATTCATACATGCTCTTTGCAAAAACAGTTTTTCCGCATCCCCGTGGTCCCGAAATAATTGTATGAATTCCTCCCGGTGGATACATAATGGCAGCCTTTGCCTGATTGATTACCTCCTTCATACTGGTATCATATCCAGTAAATTTGGAGAATGGATCACTGGAGCTGCAGCAAAAATCTCTCAAATCCTGAATGCTGTATTCAGTCTTGACAAGAGTATGTTTAACGGCAGCTTCCAGTGGTTCCCTGGCTATAAACAGTACCGGCCGCCCCGTAATTTTAATCAGCTTTCTCTCATCAACGAGACGATTCAGCAGAGAACTGGCATTGCTGCGCACCAGGCCAGCCTTTTCTGATACCTCCCGTGCCTCCAATCCTGTAACTTTGTTTTTTTGCAGGGCAGAGATAAACTCGTCATAATGGAATGATTCTTTCACTGTCTCGAAAACCACATCTTTCTTTTTCATTACACACCTCCATAAAACTCATTATATCGAAATCTGATGGCTGAAACAATTGTAATCACTTCAATCTGACGAGTTTTCTCTCAGACCGCATGTTATACTTTTCCGAAACAGAAGTTCTACTCCCCTTTTAAAAAAGCCATTGCAGCCTGTAATGCCTCCCGCTCATCTCTCCCCTCAGAAATCACAATAATCTCCTGACCTTTTTTCGCGTACTTTCCCAAAAGCTCTATAAAATTTTTACCGTCCAGCACGCTGCCATTCTCTGTTATGATTTTAACCTCACTCTGAAATCCACTGCAGATTTTAGAAAAACGAATTGCCGGACGTGCATGTAAATCTTCTAATAATCGGGTCCTGGCCATTTGCATCTATCCCTCATCCTTTTCTGCTTCATCTAATAGTCTTTTCAAAAAACCTTCTCTTGTTTTTTCCTTATATAATTCCTCCAGAAAATCTTTTTTAATAAACAGATTAATCAGGCTCTGAAGGATATCGATCTGTTTTTCCGGTTCTGTTACCACAAGTACAAAAGCCATGCTGCAGGGAATATCATTAATACCGTTTCCCATCTCCTTAAATACAACCGGTGTCCTGAACTTTACTGGTACAATAATTGGATTTTTTGCATGCTGTACGTCGGTATGTGGCAACGCAACATGCTGATTGACCGTCGGCAGACCGGTTGGATACTTCTTCTCTCTCTCAATGATCGCCCCTTCAAAGCTACACTTTACATAGTCTTTTTCCTCCAGTCTCCTCGAGATATACTGCAAAAATGTCTGCCGGTCCGTACAGGGTAAGTCGGTAAATACCAGTTCCGGGTTGATCATACTTGCTAAAAATCCACTCATCTGTTTACTCCTATCGGTTTACTGATTCGTATTATTTATAAATTCCATTTCCTTCTTTCGTAAAGCAGCCGGGTAATGTGACCTTGTCTTTATATTTTGACAAAACCATGGCCAGAATAAATGCTGCAACCGACATGACCGGATCTTCGAGTGCGAAAGAATACAGAAATAATACGATTGCAACAAGTACCAACAGATACCATGCGGCAATTCCCCATTTTTTTAATCGTTCTTCCCCCATTATCGTATCCCCAACATTTCCGTCATCCTGTCCAGCTCATCCATATCAATAGAAGGCACATGTTCAATCCCTACCAACTGAATCATGCGGAAATATGCCTTAGCAGTTTCTTCCACATAAAGATTCTTACGTACCGCATCCCAAATACCAAAAGGAGATGCCGTAATCAAGCCGTGCTTTTCCATAACCGCCGCAACACCTTTCTCACCCAGTGTCTTTACAATATTTTCTGCCAGCTGCGGAGTACTGGGCGTCCCGAACGGAGCCAGCGGTGCCCTGCCATAATACGTCATCGCTTCTGTAAGAACCGGTTTGACCTCCATACTCAATCCGGCAAACACAGATGTATAAGGGGCATGCGTATGTGCAACTGCTAAAATATCTTCTCTCGCTCTGTATACTGCCAGATGAATCTCTATTTCAGAGGTAGGCTTAAGTCCTGGTCCTTTCTCCAGTACATTACCCTCCAAATCTGTCACAAGCACATCTCTCCATGACATCTGAAAACGGTCTGTATCATGCGGCGTCATACAGACCATCCCGCTTTCGCGGTCAATCATACTGAAATTCCCTCCGCCGCTCTGACATAATCCCAATGTTTCCGCTAATCTAGCCTGTTCCAATACCTGATTTCTAATCTCTTCAAACATATTCCTTCTCCTCACATTCCTTGTCACAGTTCTATCGCCGCTTCCTCTTTCTTCCTTGCCTTTAAATAAAAGAAAGTTAAAACAAGATAACCTACAAAAATAGCGATCGCAAGAATATTTCCCAGTGTCACTTCACAAAACGTCCATCTTAAAAATCCAAAATCAACTCCATACCACCCCATCATCTGTCCTTCTGCCAAACTTGATAAATCCGTACCTTTCTGCCTGGCCAGTCCATCGATCATCGGTGCAAAATAGGACGCGGCATATAAGGAAAACGGAATCGTTATAACCTGTGTAATCATCATCTTTAGCAAGTCTCCCTGGTACAGCAGCAGTGTAGTAATCGGAATACACATGTACATGATCCCTGCCAGCGGCAGCACAATATTAAATGGCAGCACCATTGCCAATGCCAGAATAACAGGTATACTTAATATTGTCGTTACATAGATCTCATTGCTTCCTGCCAGAATCGGCCAGTCCAGACCAATACAGAATTTGCGGTCATGAAATCTGGCCTTCATAAAACGGTTGGCTGCTTCTGAAATAGGTGTCAGCGCAGTCATAAACAGCTTTGCCGCCATCGGAATCAGAACCAGTGCAGTGGCAACCTGAACCGCCATAGTGACTGATTCAACCACAGAGTATCCGCCGATCAGACCAATCAGTAAACCAATCAGAAATCCAATAACATGACTTTCGCCAAATATACCGATCTTACTGCGAAGCGAATTAATATCAAGTGGTTTCCTGACAGGAATAATTTTATCAAGAAGCAGCTTAATCGGCCATAACAGCGGCAGATTCAAAAACATGGGATGCGGTGTTGTAACTCCTGGAGCACCCGAAAGTTTCTGTACATTCTTCTGGTTCGCATCACCTATTAAAAGCTCAAGAACAGTCTGTAGAATGACAAATGCAAAACCAAGCAATACATTACCGCTGGCCGTATAGACGAAAAATCCGGTCGCCACCTTATTAGCAACATTCCACATATCAACATTTAAAGTGAACGTCATTCCCGCAGCCAGCATAATTACATTAATGGCTATATGTAACGGAAACATAAGAAATGCGTATTCCCACTGCCACGCCACTCCCAATGCCGGCGCCCACCCCATATCGATCGCGTTTAAATTAGCGCCTGTATTTTCTACAAAAGAAGCGGCAGCCGGTCCTATTGCCGAAGATAAAAATCCTGTCACAGCACTGATACCAGCCAGCGCCACTCCCAGCGTCAAGGCTGCAGAAAAAGCCTTTCCTACCTTCATCTTGAGAATCAGGCCTATGGCGAAAAATATCAGCGGCAGCACCACCGTGGATCCTGCATTCGTAATTGCCGAAAAAAATGTCTTAATAAGTTCCATATTATCCCCCTGTCTTTCCCAACTATAAAAGCCCCACAATCTGATCCATGATCTCTTCTTCCCCAATTCCTGTTAAAAATGGAATACCGCTGAAGGTCGGTATCCTGACATTTGATAAATCAAAGGTTGGTGTAATGGAAACAAATATATCCGCCGTTCCGATTTCCAAATCAATCGACTTAATGTCGATGCTGTCCGCTCTTGCCTTACCTACCATCCCTCGTTCCTCAAGCAAATTATTTATTTTGTTAGCCACAAGTCCCGATGTTGCAATCCCACTTCCACATGCTACTACGATGCGTTTCATTCAATCCCTCCTTCTAAAAAACACATTTATAAAATCAGCGCTGATTTAATTTTTAGTGTATATTTATCATATATCTTTGCAGTACATTTGTCAATATATTTTTGTGCATTATTGCTATTTTTATTTTATTTTTTTAATATTTTTTTGTACATATAACGTAATTTTGTGTGTTGTTTTTATTGTTTTGTGTATAATTTTTATTTGTATTATTATACAGTATTTTTTATTGAAGCTCGTTTTTCTTTTTAGTGTTTAATATTTTATCTAAATTTTATATCTAATTTTCGATTATCCGCATAAACACTATACTTTCAAGTATTTTGAAGTATAGAAAAAACTCATTTTACCACGAATTTACCACGATTGAATGAGCCTTGATATGACCTATAAAATAACACCCAAAAGACATCATTACACCTAAATGGTGTCTTTTTAAAAAGCAGTCAATCCTAAAACTAACTGCTTTGTGTATATGGATATGAAATTGTAAACTAGAAGCTGTTTATTTTTTCTTTTTAGGTTTTGGCGTTGGTAGTTCATCATACATCACATCAAATAACCCCGTCAGAAAATCTTTATTATCAACTTCTTCCACCAATAACATTTCTTTGGCGTTTTCGTATGGAATTTCATAAGTAACTGTCGGCATATAAGAAATTGCAGACTTTGTTGGTTTTACAAGTAACCTATCATCATATATACCGCCAACGATTTTTCCACGATAATAAATAATAAATTCTCCCATCATTGCACGATATGTTATTTAAAGTCAATTCTGATAATTGTTCTAAAACAAATTGTAAATAATCTTTACTTGAAGCCATTTCCAACCCTCCAATCTTGAATTTTATTATTCCAATGCTTTCTTTAAGTCCAGAACAAATTGCTTTTGTTGTTTTTTCAAATAGGTTTTTACAAAAGGTTTCATAAACCACTTTTTAGGTATCACATTTTCTGTAAAGTCTATTTGTGTTTCATTCCCTTTGTCTATAAAAACACCAATCCAATGACCTTTCATGTTGCTATTCTCCATATCAAATTCCCAGCGTTTATATGGTTCTGCAACGGTAACGGTAAATGTAGTAGCATATCCATTTTTTGTGTATTCAATAAATTGTTTGTCATTTATTATTTCTGTTTTGCTCAAATCACTTCGCCATGAGTTATATTTATCAACAGCTAAAACAATGTTCCAAACTTTTTGAATATCATTACTAATAATTGTATTTATATTTGAAATTGCCACTTTTTCATTTCCCCTTTTCAAACTGAAATTTCTGGTGTTACATCGGTGTTCCTACTTCAATCAAATTACCGTCTAAATCATAAAAACGAACTACTTTTTGTCCCCAACTATGTGTCATAAGTTTATTAGCATACTGAATTGAAGGATAAGACCGTTCCAACTTTTCAACAAATGCTTCTATATCTCGTTCTTCAAAATATAATTCACAAGAATTACTTTTAGGGATAATATCCTTTCCTAAAAACTTTTTCCAAATTTTTTCGTCTTGAAGCACAAGTCCTTCCGTTAAAATCATGTTACCGTCATTGTCAAGTACCAAATCAAGACCGAACAGGTCATTGTAAAATTGTTTTGATTTCTCAATATCTTTAACAACAATTAAAATGTTCTTTAATTCCATTGTCTAACACCTCTAAATAAATTCAAGTTTGTCGCTTTCTTCATATCCACATTATATCATTTTCATATCTGCACCACAATAAAATTTTATGCACCGATAATCTTATTGAACAGCTCTAACAAACACCATTTCATCACTCCAATCTGAAATTTAGGTATGAAAAAAGCAGTCAATCCTAAGACTAACTGCTTTGTGTATAGAGATATGAAATTGTGAAATAGAATTTGCCTATTTCAAATCAAAAAGAGAATTTTCATAGTCCTTTACATAGTATCGTATATTTTTACGCCCCTTTTGAATAATGGTATGTCCCTCTGCTTCTAATTTTTCTTTCTGTGCTTCAATACCATTTGGATATTTAGCATTTAATTCTCCGTTTGCTTTTAATGTTCTCCAATAGGGTGTTTCATCTTCGGAACGCTGATAACTTGCCCACGCTACAATAGAAACAAATATACCCGCTGTAATCGGCTCTGTAAAATCTGCACCACTCAATTTTGCAAAGTGTTCTCGTATTTTTCCAACCGTAATCACTTTACCATGCGGAACTTTTTTCATTACTTTGTCATAGTCAATCGGGGGAGCAAAATACATTTTGTTTCCACCATATTTCTCAATACTTTTCTGGTCTATGATAATTTGAAATTTTGGCATATCCTTACTATCATGCAACATAGCATTAAAATCTTTTTTATCTTCATTTGCCATTTGTGCCACCTCCTACTTTAAGGATAGTCTGTTTCTTATTTCCATGCAATGAGGCTGTTTGAAAATTATTAACACTTTCAAATTTGTCGCTTTCTTCATATCCATATTATAACAGTTCCATATATCCGCCACAATAAAAATCAGCATACCCTTAGCATTTATGGAACAAAAATGCACACTTTTTCTTTCTTCCTCTTGATTACCCCACAACAGAAAAGAAAAAGCCCTGTCAAGAGCCTTGCCACCATTGGTGGTGCTTTGCACTCTTTACTGGGCTTTTGTTTGCTGTATCTTCCATGCAAGAGGAAATTAAAGACCTCTGTTCCATTTCGCCTTTAGATAATCTTCATAGTCTGCTTCATTGAAGTCTACTTGTGGAGAAGTGTCGGGAATGTTGTTTCTGTTGTCTATATCCGCAAGCTGACGAAATATCCAATCATCATAAGGGTCATGGTATTTATACTCTTTGGGCTGTTCTCTGTATCGGTCTAACCCTCGCATTTCCTTATGTACTTTTATCATGCGTTCCAGTTTTTGACGCTGTATCAACTGCTTGATTTCCATAAGTTCTTCCAACTCCGTAACCTCATTGGTAATGTAGTTATGGATATACTGTATGAGTTTATATGCCTTGTAAAATGTGCATTCTTTTTCATCATCGAAAAATTCATTTTCAGACAGGTAATCTAAGGAAACATTGAAGTCTTGTTCCCGTTTGATAATATCCATGATATAGGGCTCGGTGTGGTCAATATACTTCCATTCTCCCGACAATAATTCATTGGGCGTTACACCCAGCACGTCCATTATCTTCTCTAACGTATCAAAGGTAGGATAATTCACGCCACGTTCAATCTTGGAAAGGCTCTGCATATTGATACCGATTTTGTCCGCAAGTTCCTGTTGTTTCATTCCTCTGTGTTTTCTTATGGTCTGTATGTTTTCTCCTAAGAAACTGATTTTCTTTTCATAATGCTCCATAACTTAGTATAACCGCTCCTTTCGTTGCTTTTCTTGGTATTTATAAGCATATCATACTTAATCTATATCTAAAAGTCAACAAAAACTTCTTGACAAGTAATTCTAATGGAGTTATTATCGTATTAGACAGAGTGATTAAGCACGCTAGGGTCAATCACACGCTTGAGTAAGCATAAAAAATATATATTTTCGCTTTGATAGCATGAATAAGCATGGACTATCAGACCGAAAATAAGGTTTCTGACTGGGGCTGTTCCGTTTAGCCACGAGCCTTACAAGGCTCGTGAGCGTTAAGAACGGGGCAGACACAGGAAGAAAGGGAACGCCTTTAGGCGTTCGTAAAGGGCGTATATGTAACACCGCCCTGCGTATACATGTCATAGTACCTAGAAACTGTGATAAATAAAGGAAAAAATGCAATTTATACCCCGCAAAAAATCGGGGCATACGAAAGGAGTAATGAAGTATCGCAACACACGAAAATTTATCCGTTAAGATTGATTACATCAGCATTGTATTTGAAACCGCAACCGCAGAAGATGTCATCATGCACATTTTAGGTTTACCGACTGACATTTTCAATGTCTATCCGGCAAGCGTTAAATTCAAGACTTATCAAGCACGCTGGCAGATTGGAGATATTTATGTATCGGGGGACGCAAGAAAGACAGAGGACAACCCACAAGGGTTAGGCTGTTATCTTGTTATGACCGGCAGAGGTTGTGATGATATTTTCCGTATTCTCGACAGTAGGAATTATACCTTTGGGGATATGTTCAAACATTGTGAGCGAAGATACGGACTGGATAATTTCCATTTCACAAGGCTTGATATTGCCATTGATGATAAGAACGAAAAGCCATTCTTTACCATAGAGCAGATAAAGAAGAAATGCGAAAAAGAGGAATTTATCTCGAATAGTGAGGGCTACCACTTTGATGAAAGCAAGTTTGATGATTTCGACACCGCAAAGACTGTTTATATCGGTGCTGGTAAATCGGGATTGTCTTACCGCTTTTATGACAAGGATAAGGAAGTATGTTCAAAACATAATAAGACACTTAATGAAGTCGGCAGTTGGAAACGGACAGAAATGCAACTGCGTGATGATAAGGCTCATGTCTTTGCCATGACATTCAAAGACAGACCGCTGGAACTTGGGAAACTGGCTTTCGGGTTATTGGCAAACAACCTACGCTTTGTCGTGCCAAACAGAAATGAAAGTAATAAAAGCAGATGGAAAACGTGTCGGTTTTGGGAACGCTTTTTAGGGGCTGTGGAAGTCTTGAAACTGCAAGTACCAAAACAGCAAAATTCCCTTGAGGAAACACAGCAATGGCTCACAGAGGGTGGTGTGATTTCCGCTGTCAAAAGTTTTTATTTCTTGGAAGAACATGACGCATTAGGTGGACTGGAACGGGTGGGAACTATGCTTGATAAGGCAAGATACAGCACTTCCCTTTCCAGTAAACTGACCGCCCATTTACAGAGGATAAACCGCACCGACCTTATCCCCTATATCCAGTATGACACGAAACATGGGAAAGGGGGTATCTGATGAATAACAACGATATTCCCGTATGGGAAAAATACACCCTTACCATTGAAGAAGCGTCAAAATATTTCCGTATCGGAGAAAACAAGCTAAGACGCTTGGCAGAGGAAAACAAGGACGCTGGCTGGCTCATTATGAATGGCAACCGCATACAGATTAAACGCCGACAGTTTGAACAGGTTATTGACAAATTGGACGCTATCTAATGCAAATGAGCCTTGTATGTGTTATGATGAACACAAGTCATATCAAGGCTCTTTCCAACAAGGAAAGGAGCAGACACCATGAAAGAAAAAAGACGGGATAGCAAAGGACGTATCCTGCATACTGGAGAGAGCCAACGAACAGACGGAAAATACTTATATAAATATGTAGACGCATTTGGAAACACAAAATATGTGTACGCTTGGAGATTGACACCCACAGACCCGACACCAAAGGGAAAACGGGAAAAACCCCCACTTCGAGAACTGGAACAGCAGATAAGACGGGATATTGAGGACGGTATCGACAGCACAGGCAAGAAAATGACGCTTTGCCAACTCTACGCCAAACAGAACGCACAGAGGGCAAATGTGAAGAAAAGCACACAGAAACAACGGGAACAGCTCATGCGGTTATTGAAAGAGGACAAGTTGGGTGCTAGGAGCATTGATACGATAAAACCCTCTGACGCTAAGGAATGGGCGTTACGCATGAAAGACAAAGGCTTTTCCTATAACACCATTAACAACCATAAACGCTCGTTAAAAGCGTCATTCTATATCGCCATACAAGACGATTGTGTAAGGAAAAATCCTTTTGATTTCAAGTTAAGTGAAGTCATAGAAAATGATACCAAAGAGAAAGTCGCATTGACAGAGGAACAGGAACAAGCCCTACTCTCATTCATCAAGACGGACAACGTGTATCATAAGTATTACGATGATGTACTGATACTGTTAAAGACAGGACTTCGTATTTCGGAACTGTGCGGACTGACAGTAGCCGATATTGATTTCAAGAATGAGGTTGTGATTATCGACCACCAGTTACTAAAGAGCAAGGAACAGGGCTATTACATTGAAACGCCTAAGACAAAGAGCGGAACTAGGCAAGTGCCATTAAGCAAAGAAACGATACAGGCATTTCAACGGGTTATGAAGAAACGTCCAAAGGCAGAACCATTTGTGATAGACGGACGGGGCAACTTCTTATTTGTCAATCCCAAAGGCAAGCCAAAAGTTGCCATTGATTACAATGCCTTATTTGTCCGCATGGTAAAGAAATACAACAAGCACCACATGGACAACCCTTTGCCACATATCACACCGCATACGCTACGCCATACGTTCTGCACAAGACTGGCAAGCAAGAACATGAACCCGAAAGATTTACAGTATATCATGGGACATTCAAACATCAGTATCACAATGAACTGGTACGCTCATGCGTCCATAGATACCGCAAAATCAGAGGTTCAGCGTCTAATCGCATAAGAAGTATTTACCACGATTTTAACCACGATTGATAGCGAAAATATAAGAAGATAGACCTAGGTATGTGAGATTTACCACAAAAGCAAAATGCCCGTAGAGCCGATAAAATAAGGCTTTGCGGACATTTGAGAAGATATAAAAAGATAGTTAAAAAGACATATATAATTTATGCAGAACTTTTATTAGTGTTCATATTTGTAGCAATATTGTCACTCACTTACATATTCCCATGCAACATTGGACCGTGAACAAATTCCCAGTCCAAAATTTTTAATCAACTCATAGAAAACGTTACAGAAGTTGAATTGCAGAGGCTTAAAACCTCAAATCAGCTGCAAAAGGGGATACCATGAGGAACATTCAATCACCTGGTTTTCGCCTTAGGAATCGGCTACGCGGCTGCGATGGCGGTTCAGACAGGTATAAGGAGGCGGTGGAAACGCCTCCCGCAATATAAAGCTGACGTCGCAACCGGCATTAAGAAAAAGGAAATTTCCGGTGGGTCGGTATCGTCATACCTGTCATCAACCGTATCGCCTAGTACCTCCAGCTTAGAGATTACGACAGAAGACAGTATGTCCTCCCAGAAAGTACCGATCAACGTGGTCAGCATCGCCGTCTTAAAGGCAATCATCTCTTAGGAAGCACAGCCTCCTGCCATGGCCTCCTGCAGAAAAGTGAAGGCGAAGTTGGACGCCTGTGACGCCGAGATCCTAATGTATGGTACGTATGTCGAACGCCCCCTACGTAATGGTAATGAAAAAGGCGTTTCATATCACAGACGAATCCATTTCATAAAAGAAACAACATAAAACTCCCCCGCCAGGTACCTAAACATGCGGTACCCGGCGGGGGAGTTTTATGCTGTTTCTTCTGTTCTTTTTCCACTTTTTTCATCAGGATCGACCAGATAATACCGTCCAGAATAGGGCGGCAGAGTAAGTACTGCGTTTCCTTCACAGCGGACGTACTGCTCCATCTCGCTGGAAAACAGCAGTGCCAAACATTCTGCGTCTTCCACCCTCAGTTCATACCCCTCCTGTTCCTCATCCGAAAAATTAAAAACGGCTGCAATCCTCTGTTTTTCACTCCGGCGTTCAAACGCATAGATCAGCCGCTCCTCCTGATGACAGTCCAGCCATTGAAAGCCGTCCGGTTCATAATCCCGCTCATACAGAGCCGGACTGTTTAAATACAAGCGGTTTAAATCCTCCATGAAGCGGTGAAACGCATCGTGGACCGGATAGCGTAAGATCTCCCAGTCCTGCTGCCTCTTTTCATCCCACTCGCGGAGCTGGCCAAACTCATTGCCCATAAAGTTCAGTTTTTTTCCGGGATGGGCGTACATATAGAGATAAAGCGCGCGGGCCTGCGGGAACTTTCCCTCATACGCCCCGTACATTTTCTGCAGGATGGTCGCTTTTCCATGAACTACCTCGTCATGGGACAACGGAAGCAGGTACCGTTCCTGATAAAAATACTGCATGGAGAATGTGAGCTGATGATACCTCTCTTTCCTCTCCGACGGAGGTGCCTGAAAGTATGACAGAGTATCGTTCATCCAGCCCATGTCCCACTTATAATCGAAGCCGAGACCGCCGTGTTCCACCGGCTTTGTGACGCCCGGATAGACGGAGGAGTCCTCGGCAATCAGAAGCGTCTCCGGATGCAGACTTTTAAGCCCTTTGTTCATCTCCTGAAGAAACTGAATCCCATTTCTGTTTTCCCCTCTTGCAGTATCTCCCTGCCAGTAGATTAAATTGCTAACAGCGTCCATGCGCAGTCCGTCAAAGTGGAATTCCTTCAGCCAGTAATTTCCCGCAGACTGAAGGAAGCTTCTGACCTCCCCGCGGGAATGCATGAAATTGCAGCTTCCCCACTCGCTCCTTCCCACATCGCTGTGAGGATACTCGTAAAGCGCCGTCCCGTCATAGTTCCAGAGCGCATAATCATCCACGGCAAAATGTACCGGCACAAAATCCATAATCACCCCGATCTCATGAGAGTGGCACTGATCGACAAAGGCTTTTAACTCATCCGGGGTTCCGTACCGGGAGGTGGGACTGAAAAAACCGGTATTCTGGTAGCCCCACGACTCGTCGGATGGGTGCTCCGACAGCGGCATCAGTTCCACATAATTATAGCCATTTTCCTCCAGATACGGGATCAGTAAATCCGCCAGCTCAGTATAGGAATACCAGCCATTTACCAGCCCCCTTCCCACACCATTTTCCCCGTCTTTTTCCGAATATTTTTTCGAATATTTTTCCGAATGCTTTTCCGCGTTCTTTTCCACGCCGTCCACCCGCTCTTTTCTCCGCCAGGAGCCGGCATGTATTTCGTAAATATTGAGCGGCTTGTCCAGCCCTGCTCTGTGCTTCTTCTGCCATTTGGAATCACGGAACTCATATCCGCTTAAGCTGCTGATGACTGAGGCTGAGTGCGGGCGCAGTTCCATGAAAAAGCCATAGGGATCGCAGTGGTCGATAAAAGAGCCGTCACGTCTGTAGATCCTGTATTTGTACATCATTCCGGCTTTGGCCCCAGGCACCGTGCACTCCCAGAAGTTTCCGTCGTACACTTTGTCCATGGGCGTCTCCCCCCAGTCATTAAACTCTCCGATTACGGAAATCCGTACTGCGTTCGGCGCAAAGGTGCGGAACACCGTCCCATTTTCCAAACGATGCGCCCCCAGATACTCATAAGCTGAAAACTCTTTCCCCGTATAAAACCCATAATAATCCATACTGATACCTCCTGTAAATGCGGCAGACGGCTTCCCGGTCTTTTTCTTCAAAGATAATAGACAACCGTCTGTTTTCCTACTATAATTGATTATATAAAAATCTTTATCTGTTATCCATCACCGATTTCGTAAAACGGTTGGATAACCAACGTTTTTGCAAAATCGTTGGAAAGGAGTGTCCCATGGACCTGCGAATAGAAAAGACGAGGCAGAGTATTATTAACGCATTCATCGCTCTGCGCTCCGGAAAACCTCTGGAAAAGATCACGGTAAAGGAACTCTGTGAAAAGGCCATGATCAACAAATCGACCTTTTATTTTCACTATGCAGACATCTATGAACTGTCCGATTTCCTCGAGACGGAGATCGTGACCTCCATCATCAGCTCTCTGGATCATCCCGAGTATATGGTGGAACATCCCGGCGCCTTTACACAGGAGCTGTTCCTTGCCTATCTTTCCAGGGATACCCTGATCCAGACACTGTTTTCAGGCAGCCGGAGCGGCCGTCTGATTCAGAAGATAGAAGCAGGCATCAAAGAACTGATCTATGAACGTCTGCCGGAATACCGGGATAATCCGGTCAAAAATATCATCCTGAGCTATCAGATCTATGGGGCCTACTATGCATTTTCCGAAAACCGGAATGAAAACACGTCAGAGGTCATCGCCGTGCTTGGGAGAATATCGGAGGAATTGCAGAAGCTTCTGCATTAAGCTTGACTTTTTTTCGCTCACCGGATATACTAATACTCAGTAAAAGGGAGTAGCTTGCGCGGTTCATTACATTTACCGCGTTCTGTGCAGCCGACATTCCCGTTTCCGCAAGCTTACAGGCACCTGCCCGGCAGAGCCGGCTGCCGGAAACCGGTGCACATATAAAAAGCGAGACTTTTATTGCATGATCATCTTCATCGTGCAATAAAAGTCTCGTTTTTTTTGCCCTTCTTCCTTTTTAAAACACACGAAAGAAGGATTATATTTATGATGTACGTACTTCTGCTCTTAGGTTTCTTCCTGCTGATCAAGGGGGCCGATTACTTTGTGGAGGCCAGTTCTTCGATCGCCAGGGCGCTGCGCATCCCCAGTATCATTATCGGGCTCACAATCGTAGCCTTTGGAACCAGCGCACCGGAATTATCAGTCAGCGTTTCCGCCTCTATTACCGGAAATAATGATATCGCAGTGGGAAATGTGATCGGCTCTAACCTCTTTAACCTGCTGGTCGTTCTGGGTGCCTGCGGCGTCATTCGTCCGTTTTCAGTCAAACTGCGCTGGGATTATGCGGCTTCCGTGTTTGTTGCCGCCGCCCTGTTTGTCATGATCCTTTTCGATCAGACAGTGAACCGGATGGACGGGATAATTCTTCTGGTCTTCTTCCTTGCTTTTGTTGGTTTTACAGTTCGTGACGCCATCGTCAACCGGATCGTTACCAGTGAGGAGATCAAAACGCTTTCTCCCGTACGGTGTGCTGTCTACATCATAGGCGGACTGGCCGCCATCGTCTGGGGCGGTGATCTGGTTGTAGATAATGCCAGCGCCATAGCAGCCTCCTTCGGCTTGAGCCAGAACTTAATCGGTCTGACCATCGTGGCCCTGGGAACCTCCCTCCCCGAACTCGTCACCTCCGTAGTCGCTTCCCGAAAAGGTGAGAACGGGCTGGCTCTTGGTAATGTAATCGGCTCCAACATTTTTAACATTTTGCTGGTCCTGGGAGCTTCTGCGGCGATTCATCCACTTCTTGTCAATCCATTTTCCATCTATGACACGGCATTCTTAATCATCGCCAGCGGCATCACCTGGCTCCTCTGCCGCAGCAAGAACCGGATCAGCCGCATGGAAGGCGGTTTTATGCTGGCCATGTATCTGGTGTATCTCATCTATGTAATTGTGAGATAACTTTATGTCCTGGCAGGAAGACGGTCTGCCAGGACGTCTGCCGCCCATTAATTGCATGAGCTGCATAAAAATTAGTTGGACTCCGTAAATAGCACTATACAGATAATGACCGTCTCCATTTTCATCAGATCAGACACTTCATTACCAGATTTACCATGAGTTCCTTTTCTTCTGGCCTGGACTCTGCAATCATTATCGTAATGGCCGCCAATGCAAAGTCATCAATACGCTTTTTTCCATCATCAAACAAAATTCCATTTTGATCCAGAAAGTATAGAAAAATGGCTGCCGCTATTCTTTTATTTCCATCACTAAAACTGTGATTTTTGGTGATAAAATATAGAAGATTCGCAGCTTTTTCTTCCATACTTTCATAAACATCGCTTCCTCCAAACGTCTGGTAGACAGCGCCTATGCTGGACTTAAATGACTCATCCTTTTCATTTCCAAACAGGCTGCTCTCCTCTGAGAAATTCATTGTAGCAATCACCTTTCTGCACTCTTCATATGTCAATATACAGACAGGTTTACTGCCCCCTGGCTTTTCTATCCTCTGATGGTCATAATCATCCAGAAGGTTAAGAGCCGAGGCATATCTCTCTATTACATGGAGAACCTGTTTCGTATCCAAACACTCATTTACACGCTTCATAACTCTGATTATGCCTCCCAACTGTTCCATACGACTCTGATTCACTGCATATCCATGGATTATGTAGTCCTTCAGGACCTGGTTGGCCCATTTCCGAAATGCTATACCACGTTTTGATTTAATACGATATCCTACAGACATAATCACATCCAGGCTATAACAGGTAATCGGTTTATCAGAATGTGCAAATTGCAAAAAATGCAAATTGCTTTTTTCCTCCACTTCTTCCTGAAAGACATTCTTAATATGCCTGGAAATAACGGAAATATCTCTTTGAAACAGTTCCGCCATCTGCATCTGAGTCAGCCACACCGTATCATCTTCCACACTTACCTCTAAAGTGACTGCTTCGTCTTCTGTCTGGTATAAAACCAGTGTCTTTGCATCTTCTTTCGTCATTTGTACCAGCCTCCTTACTGTTGTAAAGCGACTCTCCAGGTACAACACCATTTTATCATCCTTCTCTTTTGATTACAAGCCGGTATGCTCTGCATACATCATCTGTTAAAAAGCATTTTTATTCACGGCCAGTATCCCGTAAGGTGCTTTCCGTTTTTGTGCATTGCAGAGAGTATTACGGTTCACAGATCCATGTCTTTTGCAGGGATACAAATAACAAAAAGCCCCTGTCGAAATCCTGGTTCTTTCTCGGCTTTGGGTGTGTGGCCGTGCCGGAGGGATTGATATCCCAGTGTGCCGCCATCTGGATACGAACCGCAAAAATGAACGTGACTGACGAACACATGGGCTTTGTGTCCGACAGTCACGTTCATTTTTGTGGCGAGTAGGAAGCCAGGCGGACACGGGATATCAATCCCTCCGGCACGGCCACACACCCAAAGCCGAGAAAGAACCGAAATCCTCGACCGGGGCCCTTAAACTTCTATTTTTCCCTTAATGCCGGTGCATCGCCACTTCTTCCGCACCCTGCATCTTCAAGTTCTCATGAACCTCTCTCTTATCCGCCTGGCTGATCAGCAGATCTCTCGCCTTCTTGGCCTCCAGCTCGCTCTTATGCTTGCTCGGGCCGCCGACGCATCCGCCGACACAGACCATGCCTTCCACGAAATCATCCGGAAGCTTGCCAATCTTAAGAAGCATCAGCGCCTTTTTGCACTCAGCGGCTCCATTGCACTTCATAACATTGATTTCGGCATTTTCGCCTGTTTCCTTCAGACATTCTAACACTGCCGCCGTCACGCCGCCGCCGTTGCCAAAACGTTTTCCGAATACAGAGCCCTGCTGAAGCGTATTCTCTTCCGGCTCTAAATCCACGCCCTTTGCAACCATCATGGCGTGGGCCTCGCCCAGCGTCATGGCATAATCCGCGTTATCCTTGATATTTAAATCCAGAGTCTCGCTCTTCTTTGCGATACACGGCCCGATGAAGACGGTAATGGTCTCCGGATCCTGCGCCTTTAACATTCTGGACACAGCACACATCGGGGATACCGTTGTTGACATATGATCCAGAAGCATCGGATAATGCTGTTTGATCATGTTGACGAAAGCCGGACAGCAGGAAGTCGTCATCTTCTTCCCCTCTTTATAGGCCTCCGCCCACTCGGCCGCTTCCGCCGCCGCAGTTAAGTCACCGCCTAAGGCTACCTCCACCATGTCTGCAAAACCGATCTTTTTCAGGGCGGTTCTCCAGCTGGCCATCGTAATATCCGGACCGTACTGGCCTTCTGTTGCCGGCGCCACCATGGCGACTACCTTCTTGCCTGCCCTGATCAGGTTAATGACGTCCACCAGGAATGTCTTGGAACCGATGGCTCCAAACGGACAGCTGTGGATACAGGCGCCGCACTGGATGCATTTGCTCTCATCGATCACAACGATGCCGTCCTCGTCCATGGTGATGGCGTCTACCGGACAGCTCTTCTTACATGGGCGGGTCAGATCTGCAATCGCGTTATACGGACAGGCCTGAGAACATTTGCCGCACTCCTTGCATTTATCGGGATCGATATAGGCACGGTCATGTCCCATGGAAATAGCACCGAAATTACAGGAATTCTGGCATGCCTTTCCCATACACTTCTGGCAGTTGTCGGTTACGACGTAGCGGGCGATGGGGCAGCCCTCACATGCGGAGCTGATAACCTGCACAATGTTCTTCGTATCTTTTCCACTTGGACATAATCCTTCCGCAAGACGGACACGCTCCCGGATGATCTCACGCTCCCTGTAGATACAGCAGCGGAACTGCGCTTTCGGACCAGGAATGATCTTATAGGGAATTTCACTTCTGTGCTGTTCTAAATCTCCCTCCCACGCCATTTTCGCCACCTCATACAATACCTGATGTTTAAGGCGAAGTAATGTTGCATCGTTTGTTACCATAATTTTCCTCCTCGTAACTACCATCTGCCGGAAGCAGAATGGATCTCTATCGCAAATTTCATTAATAATAGGTTACCGTAACTTTTTTTCCCATCTCTTCCACCGTATGCTTCAGCTGTTCCACCAGGTTCTGACGGATACCGAGGTCAAAGGGAAGACCCGGGTTCTGATACGCGCTGTTGATGGCTTTTCCTACGTACAGATTGAGCTCCGTGCAGTCCTCAATCAGCATCTTGGCCACCATGGAGGCCCCATTTGGCTTATCCAGTTCCAGGAAAAACTCTTCTGTGACCGCCTCGTTCTTCACATAGCGCCTCAGCAGCTGGAGAACGCGGTTTAAGGTGAGAACACCTTCCGTGACCAGTTCTATGCCATCGATGTAAGCGATCGGCGGAATATCCGGATCGTTGTAATCGAGAGAAACATCCAGGCTTTTCTTCGTGGTTCTGGCCACGATATTGGCGCTGGTACCACCACAGACGATCCGCTTGGTAAATTCATCACCCGACATGAAATCGGCCACCATGGCGGTGTCATCCTCCGGGTTCCTGGCGGGTCCGGTCATTAAGTGCACCGGCTTTCTGTCGATGATCCGCATGACAGCCACCGTCGTGTCATCTCCCGGCCGGAACTGGTACAGTTCGTCGCAGGCCCGGCTGAGTGCTGTAGCCAGACGGATCGCGGAGATGGTGACCCGGTACTGTTTCAGCGCATAGGCGGCAATATCTTCCCACAGCCAGCCGAAGTTTAAGAGCTGACCTACTCCTGCGTGGATCGTGCCGTCGCTCATTAAAATCAGTGCGTCTCCCTTTTTCACCCGGAAACGGTACTCGTTGATCTTTTTGTTTTGAATCACACGGATATTCTGGGGAATCGGCACCAGCTGTCCGGCCCGGATAAAGATACAGCTGGGATTATCAAATTCCACCAGATAGGCGTCTCCGTTATGGAATACCTGCAGGATACTGAAGGTGGAATAGGCTACCTGCCGCACCTGGCAGACAGGAAGCGTCTCTACAATCGTCTCCACGCACTCTTCCAGAGTTGCGCCGTTTAAAAACATGGTTCCCAATATCTTCGAGGTCAGAGTCGCCAGAATATTGGCCTTGACACCGCTTCCCATGCCGTCGGCGAGAATCATGATGTTGGAATCCTCCGTCTGGAGCAGTTCCACCTTATCGCCGCACAGGACCTCATTGAACTTATTCAGGCTTTTGTATGCAACGTCTACTG
This sequence comes from Hungatella sp. SL.1.14, assembly GCF_024460495.1. Lineage (NCBI taxonomy): Bacteria > Bacillati > Bacillota > Clostridia > Lachnospirales > Lachnospiraceae > Hungatella > Hungatella sp. SL.1.14. Next base: position 41,385 of record NZ_JANFYJ010000022.1, read on the forward strand.
TTACTCCCATCACTTAACCTCGCTTTCACTTCCTTCATCCAGTAGGGACCGGCAAAGCTTTGTAAGCGTGGTTTTTGTCTCCGCTGTGGTTTCGCCCAGCAGACCGGCGATTTCCTGAGCGACCATCATCTGCTTATGGATTACCCGCTGTGCCAGATCGATGGTTTCCAGTTTCTTTTCATACTCCTGCTTCGCCAGTTCCTCTTCCTTCGTGATATCGATAAACGTGGCGAGCACGACGTCTTCCTTCTCAATATAAACGATATTCTGGAGCATGGAGAAGTTATATTCGCTGTAAGTCACCTTTTTTCCATGGATGTTCTGATGGGAATCGTAGACCCACTGGAAATCCGACGGATCGATAAATTCATATAAATACATCGTTAAGGCTTCCTGCCTCGTCTTCCCGAAATACTTTTCTCCAACTGCAGAATACTCTAAAACTTTCATGTCTTTATCCACAATCAAAACGATATTCGGCGACGTCTCCATAACCAGGTTCGATAAGGACTCCGCTTTTTCATGCATAAAGGGGATACACATGCCCAGTTCGGCTTTTTTCTGAAATACCGCGATGGCCTTCTCGCGGCAGGTGGAATAACCGCAGGCTCCGCAGTTTAACTCATCCTCCGGTTTTGTCTTTCCCGTCTTCTTTAAGATATCCTGGATCTGAGCCTCCGTCGGCATCGCTTCCCTCGGTGAGCGGTCCATAAAGAGCTTCTGGAAGGATATCCTGCTGATGATTTCCTCAACCTCACTCTTTTCGGCCGGATCTTTTTCTATCGTCTCTTCCATATCCAGTTTCACTTTGAATCTGGATATACTCTCATCCTCTACAGTCGGCCCTTTGATACAGCCTCCGGAACACATGTTCATCTCGATGAAACAGCCTTTGATTTCTCCGCGTACCATGCTTTCGCATAAATCGATGCAGTTCCTGGCGCCGTGAACATAGAATTTCCGATAGCCATCCTTCTTTTCTTCTGTCGCAAGAACGGAATTTACAACCCCGTTGGTGACAGGATAGAGGCGGTTGACCCGTGGGTCCAGATGACGGAACGGGATATCCTCGCAGTCCTCAATGGTAATCTCTTCTTCCTTCAGCCAGCGATTAATATCGTTAAAATTTAAGACCGCGTCGATACAGGAGTCGTGGCGGACATCGCCCGCTTCCTTCTTCTTGGCGATACACGGGCCCAGGAATACAACCTTTACATTCTTTCCCAGCTCTTCCTTCAGCATCTTGCCGTGGGCGATCATCGGCGAGACCACAGGCGCCATGTAGGGAATCAGCTGCGGATAATAGATTTCAATTAAATCATTGACACTGGGACAGCAGGTGGTGATGATCGTTTCCATCTTTCCCTCTTCCAGAAGCCGTGCGTATTCGGCGGTCACCATGGCCGCGCCTTCCGAAGTCTCCCGCACATCGGTGAAGCCGAGTTTGCGCAGAGCTGCGTTGATCTGGCCGATACTCTTGTATTTCAGCAGTCCCATGTAGGATGGGGCAATGGATACGACGGTTGGGATGTTGTTCGCTATGTAGCCTTTTACGATGTCTAAGTCACTTACAAGGGTTTTCGCTGACTGTGGACAGACCTGCATGCATTTCCCGCATAAAATGCATTTGTCCGGCATGATCTCGGCCCGTTCATCTTTTATCATGATCGCCTTGACTTCACAGTTGCGGACACATTTGTAACAGTGCTTGCACTTCGTAGCCTTGAAATCAATAATCGCCATGATTACAGCCTCCCTTTGATTTCTTTATCGAAAAACTCCTTTGTGTCTTCTGGTTTTAAAGAGAACAGCTGGCCGTCTACGGTCACGCAGACTCCGTTGACGCAGTTACCGCTGCAGAAGGAACCATTTAAGTCTACTTTGCTTTCCAAATGGTTTTCTTTTACTAACTGCTGAAGCTGGGCGATGATTTCTCTGGAACCTTTTAAATGGCATGCGCTTCCTATACAGATTGTAACTCTCATGTGAATCTCCCTCCAATATCTTGTGTTTGGTTGTGGTGGTGGTGAAATACTTAGTTTGAATGTCCGCAAGGGGCAGAGCCATACAGACAGCCATGAAGCCGGCGCGGAATATGAAAGGCAATAACGGCTTTTCATATTCCGCGCCGGCTTCATGGCTGTCTGCCTGGCTCTGCCCTTTGCGTACATTATCTCACATTGACATATTATTATCAATCAAAAAACACGATCTAATCTGTACTTTTTCACATACATCCGACCATAACATCTACGATTTCCTGCTTCTCCGCATCTATCAGGCCGTATGTATTCAGTCTCAGCTTTGGAATCACAGGAAGACTGGCGAATGCCAGCGTCATAAACGGGTCAATCTCCTTTGATATTCCTAATTTTCCGGCTTCTTCTTTTAACGCCTCTAATCTCTGATCCACCACTTCAGCCGCTTCCTCGCTCATCAGACCGGCAATGGGCAGGGCCAGTTCTCCAAGAACTTTTCCATCCGCTGCGATCGCCAGACCTCCGCGGTTCTTTCTCACCGTATTTCCCGCCAGTATCATATCGGCATCATTGGTTCCCGCAACGATTAAGTTGTGGGAATCGTGAGCGATGCTGGTGGCTACCGCACCATGCTTTAAGCCATAGCCTCCCAGGAAGCCCAGACCGATATGACCTGTGTCGTGGTGACGCTCAAATACCGCCATCTTGACAATATCCCGGTCCACATCCACCCCCGGAGCATACCCCTCTTTTTCTGTCCACGGAACCAGACGCTCCGTGGTCGTCAGTTCACCGGGCGTAAGGCATAAAACCCGCACCTGTCCGCTCTTCTTCTCTATGTAAAGCTGCTCCGGTGTAAGCTCTTTTAAATGGAATGAATCGCCGACTCTGACAGGCGTCTCTATGTTCTTTCTCTCAGCCGCCAGGACGCCTTCCTTCATGGTGCCGTTTTCCGCCACCAGCCTGCCGTTTTTATAAACCTGCTCCACGCGGAAATTCTCAAGGTCTGATACTACAATAAGGTTCGCCTGATACCCTGGGGCTATTGCTCCCCGGTCTTTCAACCCGAAATACTGAGCCGCGTTGCAGGAACCCATAATTACTGCGTGAACCGGATCGGCGCCAAGGCTTATGGCTCTCCGGATAATGTAATCAATATGGCCGAGGCGGAGTAAATCGCCCGGATGCTTATCGTCTGTCACCAGCATGCATCGATGGTAATACGGCTCCTGAAACAGCGGCATCAGCGCCTCTAAGTTTCTCGCAGCCGTTCCCTCACGAATCATGATCCACTGGCCGCGGCTCAGCTTCTCGATCGCCTCGGATGCTGTGGAACACTCGTGATCCGATTTCACCCCGGCTGTCACGTAGGCATTCAGTTCCCTTCCCGTAAGACCGGGCGCATGGCCGTCTACCAGCTTATTCTTTCCGAGCGCCCCTTCCAGCTTGTCGAGAATTCCCTGATCAGCTCTCGTGGTCCCGTAGGAATTCATCAGCTCCGCAAGGCCCAGCACACGCTCGTCTTTATAAAATGGTTCCAGCTTATCCGCAGGCAGCACAGCCCCCGACTCATCCAGACCGGTGGCCGGCACACACGAAGGAAGCATGAAGAAGACATCCAGTGTCAGCCCGGCCGTCCGCTCCATCATGAACCGGATCCCTTCGACGCCCGCCACATTAGCGATCTCATGGGGATCGGTAATGACGGCCTGGGTGCCGTGCGGAATAACGGTCCGTTCGAACTCTCCCGGGGCCACCATGGAGCTCTCCAGATGAATGTGGCCATCTATCAGTCCCGGACAGACGACAGCCCCCTTTAAATCCACTTCCGTTACCCCTTCATAATCCCCCACACCCACGATATAGCCGTCTTCGACAGCGATATCCGCCTGTTCCAGCGCGGCGGTAAATACATTGACAACCGTCCCATGCTTCAGTACCAGAGACGCCTTCTTCGTTCCCGCGGAAGCGAGAATCCGCTCTGACAGTTTCTTATCCATAAGATGAACTTACCCCTTTCTGCTTCATATTCCTATCTGCCTGCCAGCTTTGTGATGGAAGCCGTGATCAGACGCTTAAACAGCGGCGCAACCCGGTCTGCCGTCTCCTGAACCTCAGTATGGCTGAGAGGCTCCTTGCTGATTCCGCACGCCATGTTGGTGATGCAGGAAATGCCGCAGACAGCCATTCCCATATGATTCGCCGCTACAGCCTCGCAGGCCGTACTCATGCCGACCGCATCCGCGCCCAGCATTTTGCACATGGAAACTTCGGAGGGTGATTCGTAGCTGGGCCCTGTCAGCTGTAAATAAACGCCCTCTTTTAGCTCAATGGCCTCTTCCTTTGCCGTCTCTTTGATGATATCACGCAGTTCTCTCCGGTAGATATCACTCATATCAGGGAATCTCGGCCCCAGTTCATCGATATTGGCCCCGATCAGCGGTGACGGCACAAAGGAAGCGATATGGTCGCGGATCAGCATAAAGTCACCGGCATGGAAGGTACTGTTTATACCGCCGGAAGCATTCGTCAGGAACAGGATCTTCGCTCCCATGAGCCCCATAAGCCGTGCGGGAAGTACCACATCGCTCATCGGATATCCCTCATAGAAATGAACGCGGCCCTGCATAATCACCACCGGAACGCTGTTTACATAACCGAAAATAAACCTGCCCTTGTGTCCCGGCACTGTGGACACCGGAAACCCTTCAATATCTTTGTAGTCAATGGTCTCGGCAACCTCTATCTCCTCCGCGTATTCTCCCAGACCGGACCCTAACACCAGCGCAATCTCCGGCTTAAAATCCGTCTTTTCCCGCACACTCTTTAAACACCTCTGCAGTTTCTCATATACTTCGTTCATCTTGTCTTTGTCCTCCTTCATTTCCTTTCTGTGATATAAGTATAAGTGATTACAGTATATCACAATTTTTAATATATCTAAACAGAAAAAAAGGAAACTTCCGGCAGGTATGTGAAATTTTCACGAAAAACCTGAACCTGTTGAAGCGGTAAGTGAACCGCAGCGTGAAATTTTCATGCCGGAACACAGGTCCATAAGATGTTTTGACAAAACCTGCCAGGTAATGGTATACTGGACTTGTTCGTTCTAACCCGGAAGGTGTTCCTGACGGAGAAGGCGAGGAGAAATCATCGATCGCGGGATTCCCCATGCCTTTTTGGTGTGGTTTTTTTATTTTCCGGTACGGAAGTCCGGCTCGCCGGGCTCTCTGTGATTTATGGCTGCGCAATCGGGTTATTGATACGGACAGAAAGCGAGGATGATAATTATGAGAAAAGTATTACCTGTACTCATGGCTCTTGCCATGACGGCGGCGGCACTTACCGGCTGTGCAAAAGGCGCTGGTGAGACGGCGGCGGAAACCACCACTGCAGCGGCTGCCGAAGCTTCCACGGAGACATCCGCAGAAGAAACTGCAGAAGCTCCTGAAACGGAAAGTGAAACTGAAACGGAAAGCACCGGCACCTCTGCGGCTGCCGGCTATACGCTTCGCATCGGCTCTTTAAAAGGCCCTACCTCTATGGGACTGGTAGAGCTGATGGATCAGGCGGCAAAGGGAGAGGCCAAAGGTTCCTATGAGTTTACGATGGTGACCGCAGCAGATGAACTGCTCGGAAAAATCGTGAGCGGAGATCTCGATGTGGCTCTGGTGCCCTCCAACATGGCCTCCATTATTTTCAACAAGACCAATCATGGAGTTAATGTTTTAAATATCAACACCCTGGGAGTACTGTACGTAGTGTCTTCGGACGACTCCATCAAATCCATTGCGGATTTAAAAGGAAAAACCGTCTACTTAACCGGTAAGGGAACCACTCCGGACTATGCGCTGCAGTATTTATTAAAGGCAAACGGAATGACCACGGATGATGTGACTCTGGAATATAAATCAGAGCCAACCGAGGTCGCCGCTCTGTTAAAAGAAAAACCGGATGCCATCGGACTTCTTCCTCAGCCGTTCGTCACCGTTGCCATGGCTCAGAATGACACGCTCAAAATGGTTCTCGATCTGACCAAAGAATGGGATGCCGTCTCCGGCGAAGACGGCGGCAGTCTCGTAACAGGTGTAACCATCTGCCGCGGTGAATTATTTGAAGAACATGCCGATGCAATCCAGACTTTTATGGAAGAACAGAAGGCTTCAGCAGCATTTGCCAATGAAAACGTTGCGGAGACGGCAAAGCTCGTCGCGGCCGCAGGCATCATCGAAAAGGCTCCTGTAGCCGAAAAGGCCATTCCGTACTGCAGCATCACCTATATAGACGGAACTGACATGAAAAACAGGCTCTACGGATATCTCTCTGCTCTGTATGAGATGGATCCGGCCACAGTAGGCGGCGAACTTCCTACAAAAGATTTCTTCTATATACCATAATGAATTGACGGACGAAGTTCGAACCCGGCGGCCGGTCTCCGGCCGCCGAACAATTCAAACAGCAAGGAGGGGAACTCAATGAAACCATCAGGTCTGGGGCGGAAAGCCGGCATTATCTGTTTCTGGCTGGTGCTCTGGCAGCTTATCAGCATTGCCGTACACAATTCCATCGTCCTGGTCGGCCCCGCGGAGGTCGCGGGAGCACTGGTTTCCCAGATTTCCACCGTGGAATTCTGGCGTACGATCGGCCTTACCTTCGGTAAAATCTGTTCCGGTTTCTCAGGCGCGTTCCTTGCCGGGATTCTGGTGGGAAGTGCCGCCTGCCGTTTTCCTTTTTTAAAGGATTTACTGGAACCTGTCATGGTTCTGGTCAAATCGGTACCCGTAGCTTCCTTCGTCATACTGGCACTGATCTGGATCGGCTCTAAGAATCTGTCGGTCTTTATCGCTTTTCTGGTGGTATTCCCCATGATCTACGTCAATACCATCTCGGGACTTAACAGCGCAGATGCCCAGCTGCTGGAGATGGCCGGGGTCTTTCACATGTCCGGCTGGAAGAAGTTCCGTTATATTTACTGGCCTGCTCTTCTTCCCTATCTTATAAACGGCGCCGCTATCAGTCTCGGTATGAGTTTTAAATCCGGTATTGCTGCCGAGGTCATCGGTGTGCCGGATCATTCCATCGGCGAGAAGCTGTATATGGCAAAAATCTATTTAAGCACAGCGGATTTATTTGCCTGGACACTGGTAATCATTGTCATCAGCGGTCTGTTTGAGAAGGTCTTCATCCAGCTTCTCAAGGCTGCAGAACGGCAGAACAGAGCAAACGGAAAGCGGGGTGCTTAAGCGGAAACCATGGAAATTACAGTTACAAATCTCTCAAAATCATTTGAAGGACGGGAAGTCTTCCGCCAGGTCAGCCAGACCTTCCGGACCGGAGGCATCTACTGCCTCATGGGCGCTTCCGGTTCTGGAAAGACCACGTTCTTCCGAATTCTCCTTGGCCTTGACAAGCCCGACAGCGGAACCGTAGCAGGAACAGAAGGGGCCTTTCTCTCGGCGGTCTTTCAGGAGAACCGCCTGTGCGAATCCTTTTCTTCACTGGATAACGTGCTGATGGTCTTTCCAAAGGTTACACGGGAAATACGGGAAGCCGCAAAGGAAGATTTATGTAAACTTCTTCCGGAGGAGTCCATCTACAGGCCTGTCTCCACCTTAAGCGGCGGCATGAAACGCCGCGTTGCCGTCTGCCGGGCACTGGCAGTCCCCTTTGATGCAGTCCTTATGGATGAACCGTTTACCGGTCTGGATGAGGACACACGCAGAAAGGTCATCGCGTTTGTAAAGCAGAAAACCAACGGAAAGCTGGCGATTATCAGTACCCATCAGGAGGAGGACGTTCCTCTTCTGGGCGGCAGTCTGATACGCCTTACGGCAGAAAGAAAAGGGATATGACCCCTCAGTCCGGGTCGTATCCCTTTTCTTTTATTCAATCCGGTGGCGCCGGATTATTTAATCTTAAATGATTTTACAGCCTCTTCAATCTGTTTGGCCACAGCCTCATCTGTTGACATCACAGTTCCTGTTGCACAGGAGTAGGTCTGCTTTGCCGCATCATAAGTACCTGATTCTGCAAGGTAATGAATTCCGTCGCTGGGATTCGTATACTTCATGGAATACTGGAAGGTCTGGCTTCCATCCTCTTTTGTGTTCACATCGTAGGACAGGATTTCCATCCCGTCGCCGCGGCTCACCATATTCTTGTACTCTTCGGCGGTATCCGGATAAATTTCCCGGACAGAGTCTGCAGAACTGCCGCTGATGGTCATAATTTCCAGCATGTCTTCCCCATTTGCGGAAAGGAAGGTCACATATTCATCATCACTTCCCTCATCAATGGTCCATCCAGCCGGAACCTTGATCTCGAACTTCCCGTTGGCTGCCTGAAACACGCCGTCGGAACCGATCTCTCCCGATGCAGACGCTGTCGTCTCTTCTGCGGCTTCCTCAGCCTCATCTGTCTCTTCCTCTTCTGTCTGATCTTCTGCCTCTGTACTTTCAGCTTCTGACAGTGACGTCTCCGCTGCCGCTGTTGTGGTTACTGCCTCTGTCGTTGCCTCTGTGGAAGCAGTAGTCTCAGTCTTATCTTTTGATCCGCACGCAGTTACTGCCATCATAACGGCTGCAGCCACTGCCAGCGTTATGATCCTGCTGTTCTTTCTCATAATAATCTCTCCTCATGTTCTGTCTTAACTTGTTGCGACGAAGAGGATTATAACACGTTTAAATTCTTTTGTATAGCGTATTAAAGGAACCGAAAGAAACACAAATAATTCTTAATAAACTTTATGTTCTGTTTATCATGTTCTCATTATTTTCCACAGATTACCGGCCGCCCTTCAACCATATCAAAGCCTGAAACGGGACCTCTCAGTGCCCGTCAGAGGCGATGGAGACCAGGAAGCGATTGATCTTCCCCTTATTCTCCTCATAGAGGTCAATATTTTCATAAAGTTCTTTATAATAAGTAAAAATGAATTTTTTCGTCTGTATGGTATTCTTCATCGTGGCTTCCTTCGCCACCAGGCTGTTTTTTGTCTTCACATAATAATAGGTCGGATACGGCAGCGCACAGATGCGTTCCGCATAGCAGAGATACTGAAGATTGAACAGAAAATCCTCGCACCAGTTCAATTCCCGGCTGCACCGTAGCTTATATGCGTTCAGAATATCCCGCCGGTACAGTTTATTCCACATGACTCCATAGTAAAAATTGGCCGGTTTTTCCATCATGTGCTCTGCAAAGCCTTTCCTGGTCATAATTTCGTATTCCTTAATATGGCCTTTTCTTCTGATTTTATCGTGGTTGACACGGAAAAAGTGAGTGATAACCATATCGCAGGAGCCATACTCGGCCGCCGATACCATCATTCTTGTAGCATCCGTTGTGATCCAGTCGTCGCTGTCCACAAATTGCAGGTACTTCCCCTCTGCCTGGTCCATGGCCAGATTACGGGCATCTGACACCCCGGACTGCTCCTTCCGGATTACCTTAACCCTGGCGTCCCGCTTCGCATAATCGCGGCAGATCGCAAGGCTTCCATCCCCGCTTCCGTCATCTACCAGAAATACCTCCAGTTCCTGATAATCCTGATTTAATATACTGTCAATACACCGGTTCAGTGTCTTTTCCGAATTGTGAATCGGAACTATTATACTTACCAATGGCAGCTGCACGTTACTCTCCTCCCGCTCTGTCTCCTGCAATTTTCTTAATATAGGAAGTCCGTCCCGTATCCGGCCATACTTCCTGCTTCTAACAGCCAGTATACCATAAACAGGCCATTTGGGAACCCATTTGGCGGCTTTACACCGGATTTTATATTTCTTCTTCCATTTTTCAATATTTCCTCATATTTCTTTAAGTTTTTTTATGAAATGTTTATGGTGCGGACAAATTTATGACACAATTTTCTCCTATACTAAATAGTGTAAAGGAACCCCACCCTTTTAACATTGACTTTTTATTTTTCATACTCGGCCGGCAGTAACTCGATTGTTACTGCCGGCCCCTCCCATTTATGGGGTTTTTTATTTTCTGCCCGGACTGTTACTGTTATGATATTTTTTATTTTTTTCAAATAACGGTTGACAAGTTTTGCAGTATCGTATATAATAACTCTTGCGTCGCGAGACGGTGGATAAAAATTACAGAGAAATTCTGTTTACGGGGTGTGGCTCAGCTTGGCTAGAGCGCCTGGTTTGGGACCAGGAGGTCGCAGGTTCGAATCCTGTCACCCCGATGATAGTAAAAAGATAACATTTGTTATTTTGACTGCTGTCTCTCAAGTTGATTTGCGGGTGTAGTTCAATGGTAGAACACTAGCCTTCCAAGCTAGATACGTGGGTTCGATTCCCATCACCCGCTTGTGAGTCTGTAGCTCAGTTGGATAGAGCAACGGCCTTCTAAGCCGTGGGTCGGGGGTTCGAATCCCTTCAGGCTCGTTTCACATCAACTAACCAGAGATGTGAACGTTTTATGGTGGGTATGGCGAAGTTGGTTATCGCGCCAGATTGTGGCTCTGGAGGCCGAGGGTTCGAATCCCTCTACTCACCTTTCCCTTTAAGGGAATTTTTTTTTATCAGGAATTATGAAAGGCGATGGGCCATCGCCAAGCGGTAAGGCACAGGACTTTGACTCCTGCAGTCGCCAGTTCGAATCTGGCTGGCCCAGCTTTGGGATACTAGCTCAGGTGGTAGAGCACTTGACTTTTAATCAAGTTGTCCGGGGTTCGAGTCCCCGGTGTCTCAGGAATATATGGAATAACAAAAAAGCCGTCGAGTACGGCTTTTTTGTTATTTGAATGGAAACCAATACTTCTCATCTAAAAAAGATTTAGGTAGCCTAAAAGTTTTTGTATATTCTGTATTTAAAACCACAGGAGTCTAAAAAATTTTTAGATACAATGTGAATTGCCCTTTTACCTCCTCGTGTATATAATAATGGTATCAAAGAAAGAGAGGTGTTACATATGACGTATTTGGCATATATCGTAGTATTCTCACTGCTGGCAATGGAACTCTACCCGATCATCCGAAACGGGATTCACAAAGCTTAATCATAAATTCTTGACATTTCCGCCCTCAGATGGTATCATCCATTGGTGTCAGCGGGTATGGCGGAATTGGCAGACGCGCCAGATTTAGGTTCTGGTGGGAGACCGTGCAGGTTCAAGTCCTGTTACCCGCAGTTAAGTAATTTCGTAAAGCAGCGGTTCAGATTCATCTAACCGCTGCTTTTTCTATCTGTAAAACCAGTCACAGTATCTTCTACTCCTCCTGATCTCCACTGCATATCCTTCTATATCGAAGAGGAGTCTTATCCGTCAGTTTCTTAAATACCCGTTCAAAATATGTCACGCTCTCAAATCCCAGCAGTTCCGATATCTCCGTCACTGAATATTCACTGCCTGCAAGCAGCTCCTTCGCCTTCCTGATCCGTGTAATATTCCGGTATTCATTGACTGAGAAACCGGTCACCTCCCGGAATATCCGGCTCAAATACGACTTGCTGATAAAAAAGCGTTCCGCCAGCTCCTCCAATGACTCGTCCGTATCGTAATGGTGAAGCAGGTAATCCGCCACCTCATGAACCTTCTGGTGTCTGGGCGTCTGTACCGTCGATAGTTCTCCTCCCCGCTTATGATATACCCGATTCCTGCGGCACCGGTAAATAAGCAGAAGAATTTCCGCCAGCTTTAACTTCACCATCCCGTCATACTTCCCCTGTTTCTCCTTTAGCTCATCCCGAATTTCAAACAGAAGGCGTTTCACCTGCTCCCATATCTTTTCCGGAAGCTCCGTTACGCCATAATTTTCCTCAAACATCCTGGTCAGCGGAACCACCCCGGCCTGCTCCAGCAACGGGCTGAAGCCTTCCTGGCTGATCTGCAGAAGAATCCTGTCATGATATGATTTTCCAGCCAGACTGGTCTTATGAATCTGCTGCCGGTTAACCAGTACCACCATCCCTTTTTTTACATGGTACGTCTCCCGGTCGATAAAGTAGTACCGTTCACCCTCCAGCAAAAAATAAAGTTCAAAGCTGTCATGAAAATGTTTGGTCTGCATCGTAAATTCGTAATCACGGATTACCTCGTCGATGGTAAGCCCTACCATCTTTTCTGAAAATACCGTTCGTTCCATTCCCTGCTCCACATCTCCCGTCGTTTTACGCTCTGTCGTGTTTCAATTGTAGCCAAAAGTACGAAAATACCATAAAAAGCATCGATTCTATAAGATTTATAATACTATACTGCTGTATAATTAGCAATAACGAATAACAAAGCAGGAAATACACAGAAGGAGGATTTAACCATGAAATATGAAAACAACAAAGTCCGTGATTTAAATATTGCTTATATCGGCGGCGGTTCCAGAGGCTGGGCCTGGACCTTCATGACCGACTTATCCATGGACGATTCCTTAGGCGGAACCATCCGTCTTTACGACATCGATGAGGCGGCTGCCAAAAACAATGAAATCATTGGAAATAAGCTGACGGCCAGAGAAGACACCACCGGAAAATGGGATTACGTTACCTGCAGCACCATAGGTGAAGCGCTGACCGGCTGTGACTTCGTCGTCATTTCCATTCTGCCCGGCACCTTTGATGAGATGGCAAGCGACGTTCATCTGCCGGAACGCCTTGGAATCTACCAGTCTGTAGGCGACACCGCCGGCCCAGGCGGAATGATCCGCGCTCTGCGTACGATTCCCATGTTCGTCGAAATAGCGGAAGCCATCAAAAAATACGCGCCCGAAGCATGGGTTATCAACTACACCAACCCCATGACCTTATGCGTCAAAACTCTGTATCATGTATTCCCGCAGATTAAGGCATTCGGCTGCTGCCATGAAGTATTCGGTACCCAGAAGGTATTAAAGGGAATCTGTGAGGAAACCTTTGGCCTCGACAGCATCAACCGCCGCGACATCAACATCAACGTGCTCGGTATCAACCATTTTACGTGGCTCGACAAGGCTTCCTATAAGGGAATCGATCTCTTCCCGGTTTACCGCGACTACATCGACAGCCACTACGAAGAAGGCTACAACGAACCGGATAAGAACTGGGCCAACAGCACTTTCGACTGTGCTCACCGCGTAAAATTTGATTTGTTCCGCCGCTATGGCCTCATTGCTGCCGCAGGCGACCGTCACCTGGCAGAGTTCATGCCGGGCGGTGAGTATTTAAAAGATCCCGAGACAGTAGCTTCCTGGAAATTCGGCCTGACCACAGTGGACTGGAGAAAGGATGATTTACAGAAGCGTCTCGACCGCAGCCACCGTCTCGTTTCCGGTGAAGAAGAGATCAAGCTTGAGCCCTCAGGGGAGGAAGGAATCCTGTTAATCAAGTCCTTATGCGGCCTGGAGCGCTCCATCAGCAACGTCAATATCCCGAATACTGCGCTGCAGATTGCCAATCTCCCAGCCGACGCCGTGGTAGAGACCAATGCCGTATTCAGTTTAGACAGCATCCAGCCCATCGTCGCCGGAGCCATCCCGGAGCAGGTAAAGGCCTTAATCACCCCTCATGTAGAAAATCATGAGAGAATCCTAAAAGCCGCCCTTACATACGACCGCAGCCTCGTCTGCGAGGCCTTCCTTGCCGATCCCCTTGTAAAAGGACGCGCATCCGAGGAAGAAGTAAAAACCCTGGTAAACGACATGATCGCCAACACCATAAACTATCTTCCCGACGGCTGGAAATAAAATAAGATAAAAAGGTGCTTCGCTTTATATCTCCAAAAGCGAAGCACCTTTTATCTTCCCCTCCCATAGCCAGTACACAGCCTCAGAGCTTGTGGAGAGCGGGAGGGAGGCAGGGGCGAAGGGGTTCCTTTTCCGAGGTTCGCAGGAAGTTAAGCGGAAAGGCGGGAAAAAGGGGAGGTGAAATCTGGCCTCCAAGCCAGATTTCAAGTGCACACGGAGGCGAAGTCCTTCAGGAGTTCGGCGTAGTTTGCGCGATCCTCCCCTTTTTCCCGTCTTTCCGCTTTAGTTCCTGCCACCGAGGAAACAAGAACCCCTTCGCCCCTGCCTCCCTCCCGCTCTCCACAAGCTCTGAGGCGTACCCATTCTCACTCCCCTTCCCTCGGCATCGTCCCACTATAACACCCACTCTTCATCCACAGCGGAAGCAGCTTCGCCAGCACACTGAACAGAAGTCTCCCCTCATCGCTGGAGAGGTCCACATCCCACAAGTCCTCGATCAGCTTAATCCGGTATCGGATCGTGTTGACGTGTGTATACAGCTTGTCCGCGGTCTTCTGATAATGGAATCTGCATTTGACAAAGGTTCTTATGGTCATGGCAAGGACATCCCGTTTTTCCTCGTCCATCTGATTTAAAAGCTCGTCCATTTCCCCCAGCATCTGATTGATGGGCCACGAATTCTCCGGGTAGTTGAGCAGCCGGTAGATGCCTAAATCGTGGTAATAACAGATGCGCTCGCCATACTCCAATAGTCCTGCAATATGCGCCGCGCTTTCCGCCTCAAAGAACGCGGTGACCGCCTGGGAAGCAGGGTAATGCCGGCTTACCCCCGCCCTGCACCGTTTGCCGGCGCCGTCTAAAATAGCCAGCAGGCGGCGGGCAAAATGGTCCACGTCTTCCGCCGAAACAAAGAGACGCAGACTCCCCTCCGCCGAAAAGCTGTAACAAAGCTTCTGGGGAAAATAGTGATGAATCAGGTAAGACAAATACTCCTTTTTTCCCTCCGCCGGTTCGCCTGCCTCCTGATCACACAGCACCAGCGCATATCCCGATTCCGGAAACAGCTCCATCACAGAGGAATCCGGCATCTGGCCGCCGCAGATCATTTCGACTGCCGCCTCAATCCGGCGGGAGCGCCGTTTGTAATCGTCGATGCCGGTGCAGAGAATGGAGGCATAGTTCAGCAGAATATCGTCTGACGGCTCGAATACGTCCTCGTCTCCAAGAAGGCAGAGCACTCCGAACGGCAGACGGTTTTTAAACAGTTCCGCCTGAAGCAGCATATTATCCGAAAACGATGAGGAGTAACAGCTCACATGGGATAACCCGGACTTTCGGGGCTCCTTTTTCCAGTAGGCCGGATAGAAAACCGCCTCATTCAGCACGGGAACCGAAGGCTTCACAAACGTGTCCTGCCCCACAATCAAAGCAGCCTGGCAGCCTGTCCAGTAGCTCAGCCCCTCTAAGAGAGAATCCGTTCCGCTGGTATAGAACCTGCGCTGAAGGTCCTCCAGCACCCTGTCATATGATTTTACCGCTCCATCCGTTCTGGAGGCAATCAAATGGGAATAATCATTTATCAGAGCCGTAAATCCGGCCGTCTCTGCAGTTCCGAAAACCAGTTCCCGTTCACGGCAGGCCTCTGCCAGCTTCGAGATCCTCTCCTCGCTCTCCCCGGATAAGTCCGCAAGTAACCCGGCTGCCTCCTGTGCCTTTCGCTCATTCAGCCACTCGTTTAGCCTCTCCCCATCATCCGGAATCAGCCCCCTGCATACCAGAAGCAGACTCTGCGGCTCCCGGACAGCCGCCCCATTTCCGCACATCAATTCCAGGCGGCTGACCTCTTTCCCATAAAACGGCGTCCGAAAACAGCACGCTGAGAATGCCCCGCATCCGGCCAGATACTCAAGTTTTAATTTCATTTCCGGTGAAGCTCCTTTCCCTACAAAAACGTGTCTCACTTTTTGTAGACTGCCTGACTCACACCTGTGTTATAGTTATTTTAGGCTTAATGATATATTTTTGTCAATATGGTTTGATCAATTAAAAATACCATTGTAAGGAGGTTATAAAATTATGGGTGATAACAAAAAATCGGTCACCATCACTGTCAACGGTGATGTATACCGGCTGGGCGTGGGAAATGCAGTGGGTGATATTGCCCCTGCGGACACACTGGCGGAAACGCTGCGTGAGCGCCTTCTGCTGACCGGAACCAAGATTTCCTGTGATGACGGCGCCTGCGGCTGCTGTACCGTCATCATGAACGGGAAAGCCATACCGTCCTGTACGGTGCTGACCATCGAATGTGACGGCGCCGACATCCGCACCATCGAGGGACTCCAGGACCCGAATACGGGAGAGCTGGATAAGGTGCAGCAGGCATTTGTCGATCACTCCGCTTTTCAGTGCGGATACTGCACGCCGGGAATCATCATGACGACAGAAGCGCTGCTGGCGGAAAACCCGCATCCGGATGAAGAAGAGATCAAGGAAGCTCTGGCCGGAAACTACTGCAGATGCATCAGCCATTACCAGGTGCTGGAGGCCGTGAAGCAGGCCGCCAGGGAAGGGAGTGAATGATATGGGTAAGGAATTCAGATATGTGGGCAAGCCGACTCCCCGAATAGACGGCAAGGCCATTGTAACAGGTTCCGCGGAGTACGCGAACGACATACATATGCACGGAATGCTCTACGGACGGATTAAAATGAGCCCCCATCCTCACGCCATGATTACAAAGATCGATGTGAGCAAAGCCCTGGAGCTGCCCGGCGTCAGAACCATCATGACCTACGAAAATGCCTTTGACTGGGTTACGGGTATGCCGGCACAGAAAAGGCTTCTGGATCGTCATGTGCGTTTTGTCGGCGATCCGGTGGCACTGATCGCCGCCACATCAAACCGGATTGCCGAGGAGGCTGCTGAACTGATTGAAGTGGAGTATGAGGTGCTTCCCGCCGTCCAGGACTTAGACGAGGCCATCGCCGACGGAGCCCCCCAGCTGTATGAGCAGTTCCCGGGCAATATCATAGAGCGGGGCTGCCCGCCTTTCGGCCCCAAAGCGCTTCAGGAGCTGGTCATTGGCGACACCAAAAAAGGCTTTGAGGAGTGTTCCGTCGTCGTGGAAGGGACCTCAAAGTATGAGACCATATCCAATCCGCTTCCGGCTGAAAGTCCCGGTCTCGTTGCCTGGTGGGACGGACCAAACCAGTGCAATATGAAAGGCAGCTTCCAGAGCCCCAACATCCAGAAAATGATCATGCAGATTGCCATGCCCAATGTCAATGTCCGCGTCATCTCTGCCAATGTCGGAGGAAGCTTCGGAAGCAAAAACACGGTTCCCATGGAGGGACTCTATTGTGCCGCCCTGGCTAAAGCCTCCGGCAGACCGGTGAAGCTGGTCATCTCCAAGGAAGCGCATCTCTCCACCTATATGCTCCGCTTAGGCAGCCGTCTGACCGCTAAAGTGGGACTGCTGGCCGACGGAACGGTTCACGCCTATGAGGGAACGTGGCTGGTCGGTTCCGGAGTTCACTCCGATTTCGGCCAGGGCCAGATTGCCAATGGCCTGGGACGCGCCATGCTTCTGCTCAACAAGTGCAAACACTGGAATTATCAGCCCCACCTGGTAGCCACCAACCGCTGCCGTTCCGGCGGTATCCGCGGATTCGGCGGACAGGAATCCTACGCATCACTCGTTCCGGTTCTGTCCATGGCCATGGCGCAAATGAATCTGGATCCGGTTGATTTTTTCAAGAAAAATATGTGTGACATCAACGGCGGTTACTACTGGGTCGAGGGACACTGGTGGGAAAATCATTTCTTAAGCTATAACGATGTCATGGATCACGCGGCCGAACACTTCGGCTGGAAGGAGAAATTCCCCGGCTGGCTAAAGCCGTACAAAACCGAAGGAAGCAAACAGTACGGCGCAGGCTGCTGCGTCCATGGAAGCGCCGACTGCGGAATGCTTCACGGCGAGGCCTTCGTCAAGCTGGACGGATGGGGAACAGCCAATATTAACGTCTGCATCGCGGAATCCGGCATGGGACAGAGGTCTGCCGTCGTAAAGATGGCTGCTGAAATATTGAATCTGCCGCTGGATAAAGTAACCATATCGACTCCCGACAGCCAGGACAATCCATGGGACTGGGGACTGGCCGGTTCGCGGGGCACCCTTGTATACGGGCGTATGGTAGGCGACGCTGCCCGAAGCGCCAGAAAGCAGCTTTTAGAAGCCGCATCCGCCATTCTCCACTGCCCTGCGGAAATGCTGGATACACGGGACGGAATCATCTTCATGAAGGATAATCCGGAGGTGGCGCTTCCGTGGATTGCCGTTTTAGGCCCGATGAACACCATATCCGGCCACGGCGTCTTCGAGATGGATCACTCCAAGCCGTGTTTCATGATCGCATTCGTAGAGGTGGAGGTGGATACCGACACCGGCGATGTGAGAATTGTGCGCGTGGTAGAGGGCACCGACGTCGGTCAGGTTATCGACCCGTTTTCCTTAAAGATGCAGCTGGAAGGCGGCCTGGGAAGCTGCGGAAGCGACAGTGCCATCAACGAGGAAATGATTCTCGACGAAAAGACCGGAAAGTTCCTGACCAACAACCTGGTTGACTTTAAATGGAGAGTCTTCCCGGATCTTCCGGCCTTTGAAACCCATATTGAAGAAACCCCCAACGATTTAAGCGCATTTGGAGGAATCGGAGTTGGAGAGATATCCGGTGCTCCGTTACCGGGTGCCATCATAATGGCGGTTTCCAATGCAATCGGCATTCAGCTGATGGATTATCCTCTGACACCGGATCAAATCCTGAAAGCGTTAGGAAAGGCGAGGTGAACACCAAATGAAAAATTTTAACCATACGGATGCGGAGAGCTTAAGCCAGGCCGCCGGCATTTTAAAGGACGAACAGAACAATGCCCGGATTATCGCAGGCGGTACGGACTTGCTCAGCGTTCTGAAACATAAATTAGAACCGGATTACCCGGAAACAATTGTCAATATCAAATCCATCGACGGACTGGACCGCATAGAGGAGGACGAAGACGGCTTAAAGATCGGGGCAACTGCCAAACTCTGTGATATCGCGTCCTCACCGCTGATCCGCGAAGAATACGGCGCGCTGGCTGACGCTGCGAGAAGCGTGGCAACCCCCCTGATCCGCAACTTAGCCACCATCGGCGGCAATCTCTGTCAGGAAGTCCGGTGCTGGTATTACCGCTATCCCGACGAGATCGGCGGCAGAATTCAGTGTCTCCGAAAGGGTGGAGATACCTGCAACGCCATGACCGGAGAAAATAAGAACCACTCCATCTTTGGGGCCAGAAAAGTCCATTTAAGCGGCTGTTCTTCCAACTGCCCCGCCCATGTGGACATCCCGGAATATCTGGCTAAGCTGCGCGCCGGAGACATGGACGGAGCTGCCTCGATCCTGCTGGAAGCCAACCCGATTCCTGCTGTCACCTCCCGTGTCTGTACCCATTTCTGTCAGATGAACTGCAAGCGGAAGGAATACGACGAACACGTCAATATTGGAGGCATGGAGCGGTACGTGGGCGACTACATACTGGAACACAGCAATCGTTTTATGGCGCCGCCAAAAACAGACAGCGGAAAACGTGTTGCCATCGTAGGCTCCGGCCCTGCCGGTTTAACCGCTGCCTTCTATTTAAGAAGCCGCGGACACAGCGTCCGTGTATACGACAAAATGGAGGAAGCAGGCGGACTTCTCCGCTATGCGATCCC
Organism: Hungatella sp. SL.1.14; assembly: GCF_024460495.1. Taxonomy (NCBI): domain Bacteria; kingdom Bacillati; phylum Bacillota; class Clostridia; order Lachnospirales; family Lachnospiraceae; genus Hungatella; species Hungatella sp. SL.1.14. The sequence goes on from NZ_JANFYJ010000022.1 coordinate 60,797, forward strand.
GGAATACCGTCTTCCTAAAGATATCGTCAGAAACTTAATCGCCTCCTTAGAACACATGGGAATCGAATTCCTGACCGGTATTGAAATCGGAAAGGATATACCGGTCAACGATCTGGTGGAACAGTATGACAGCGTATTTTTAAATACAGGTGCATGGAAGCGGCCCCTTATCGGACTCGATGGGGAAGAGCTCACCACCTTTGGCCTGGATTTCCTGATTGAAGTCAATAAATGGATGGAGAGCAAGATCGGCAGAGACATCATCGTTGTAGGCGGCGGAAACGTGGCTGTAGACGTGGCAATCACAGCGAAACGTCTGGGTGCTGCCAATGTCGTCATGGCGTGTCTGGAGCCGGAGCATCAGATGCCGGCAAGCGAGGAAGAACTCAACCGGGCCAGAGAAGAAGGAATCACAATCCTGCCGTCCTGGGGACCGAAAGAGATTCTCCGCGACCACGGAGAAATCGTGGGACTTGTTTTAAAACGGTGTACTGCCGTCTTTGATGAGCAGGGTCATTTTGCCCCGTCTTACGATGATCATGAGACCACCACGCTTCACGGCAGCTCTATCCTTATGGCCGTAGGCCAGAAAACCGACCTCTCCTTCCTGGGCGAGGCACTGGAGCTGGAGGTCAGCCGCGGACTGATTTCTGTAGACCCCGCAACCATGAAGACCAGCGTAGATAAGGTCTTTGCTGTCGGTGATGTCACAACCGGGCCCAAAACAGTAGTGGACGCCATCGCAGACGGCAAGAAAGCTTCGGTCGCAGTCCATTGCTTTATGACCGGAGAGCCGGAAGGAGATGCGAAGCATCCGCTTGGAGGCCTGATTACGTTTGACGCCTCCTGTACCGGCCATTCCCAGGGAGCCAGGCTTCCGGAACGCCCGAAGGAGGAGCGCGGACTTCATCTGGAAGATTCCTACGGACTTACGTGGGAACAGGTGCAGGAAGAGGCAAAACGCTGCTTTAACTGCGGCTGTCTCGCTGTGAATCCCTCCGATGTAGCCACCGTACTCACCGCAATGGATGCGGAGATCGTAACCAGCAAACGAAAAGAGCCAATCGAAGAAATGATGAAGGAATCCCACTGCCGTCTGGTTGAGGAGGATGAAATCGTAACTGAGATCCGCATTCCGGCATCGGCAAAGGAATACCGGGTTGGCTATGATAAATTCCGAGTCAGGGATTCCCATGATTTCGCCGTAGTCAGCGTCGCATCCGCTTATAAGATGCAGGAGGGCGTCATTACCGATGCCCGGATTGTACTGGGCGCCGTAGCTCCGATCCCGCTGCGCGCCAGAGAGGCAGAAGCCTATATCACAGGGAAAACAGTCACAGAGGAACTGGCTGCCGAAGCAGCGGAGATCGCCCTTTCAGGAGCACTGCCGCTTTCACGGAACGGTTATAAAGTTCAAATAGCAAAAACACTGGTACGCAATTCCCTGCTGAATGCCAGATAGGAGGTGCACAGATGGGCAGAATCGAAGCAATACTGTTAGCCGCAGGCTACTCTTCCAGGATGGGACGTTTAAAACCACTTCTGCCCATAGGGGAAACCACGGTGATCCGGAGGCAGGCTGATATCCTTCATGGGCTGACCGACCGGACCATCGTGGTAACCGGTTACCGCGGAGAGGAAGTAGAAGCGCATTTATCCGGCTGCCATGCAGACACAGTCAGAAATCCGGCCTTTGCGGAAGGGATGTTCACCTCCGTAAAGGCCGGGATTCTGGCTCTTGACCGGGACGTATCGGCATTTCTGATTCTGCCGGTAGACTACCCGCTGGTAACGCGTAAACTGATTGCAGATCTGATAGAAGAATTTCAGCGTTCGGAGCCCCTCGTCCTGTATCCCTCTTTCTCCATGCGCAAGGGCCATCCTCCGGTTATTTCGTCTGCCTGCATTCCTGGGATTCTCTCTTATCAGGGCGGCGCGGGACTCAAGGGGGCGCTGACACCGTTTAACGGCGGGGCGGAGTATTTCTCCGCAGAAGATGAGACCTGTATCATCGATATGGACACGCCGGAGGACTATAAAAAAGTACTGGCACTGGTTTCCAAAGCCTCTAATGGTACTGCGGCTCCAGAAAGTTTAAGGTAAAATGTGCCTTTCCCTGATCATCCAGTTCCATAATCATAAACGACGGCTTCCTTCCATCCTGTCTGGGATAAGACAGACTTCCGGGATTTAAGATGGTCACACCTCCCCGCACCTCATAGAAGGGCCTGTGGGTATGGCCGTACATGACGATATCCAGCCGGCGGTCTCTCGCTTCCTGTTCCAGACGCTCCACGCCCAGAGACACATTGTAGTAGTGGCCGTGGGTCAGTAAAACCCGGTATTCTCCGATCTTCAATTCCTTTTCTCTGTCCAGATTGGAAAAGAAGTCGTTGTTTCCCAGTACCATCTCCAGATCACAGCCTTCTCCGACCCAGCCGGCGATCTTCGTTTCACTGCCTTCCGCATCGCCGAGATGGATGAGCATATCAAGCGGAGATGTCTTCTCGATCACGTTTTTTAAGTTGTCATCTTTCCGGTGTGTATCGCTCACAATTAATATCTTCATCGTACATCCCCCTTATAGAGCTCTTCCAATTTCCGCTTCATTGCCTCAAGCGCTTTTCCGCGATGGCTGATCCTGTTTTTCTGTTCCACGGTAATCTCTGCACTGGTCACTCCGAACTCCGGTAAAAACAGGATCGGATCGTATCCAAAGCCGCCGTTTCCTGCGGCCTTCTCTGCGATGATTCCCTCCATGGTCTCCTCCGTATGAAGGACACGCCCATCCGGCAGAACGGCCGCGATATTACAGACGAACCGGGCGCTTCTGTCGTCCCCGGGCGCCTTATTAACCCGGGAAATAATGGTCTGGTTCTTGATCTCGTAGGACGTATCCTCGCCCATATATCTGGCTGAATAGATCCCCGGCTCACCTCCCAGGCAGTCCACCACCAGGCCGGAATCATCCGCAAGGACAATTCCCCCCGTCTCGGCCCACACGGCTCTCGCCTTGATCTCCGCGTTCTCCCCAAACGTTTTCCCGTTCTCAACGATCACCGGATCCGCTCCGGCTTCCTTCATGGATAAAATCTCCATTCCCAGATCGGCCAGAATCAGCCGGATCTCCTTCATCTTTCCCGCATTGCCTGTGGCAAATACGATCCTGTTCTCACTCATCTGTATACTCTCCTTCATAAAACGGATTCATCGTTACTGTTTACGGCCAGTCCGGCACCCGCCGCCTGCTCTGGCTCTGGCGCTTCCCACGGTCCTTCCTGTGACTTTGCAGGGCATTAGCAATTCTTAACGCGCATAATTTTCCGTTCAGGGGAAATCCCCACCTGTCTGAGCGCAGCGAGTTTGGGGATTTTCACTGGTTTTTAGAAAAATTCTGCACGTTTAGAAGTGCTTATGCCCGAAACCGGAACTGGAAGGGCCGTGGGAAGCGCCAGAGCCAGAGCAGGCGGTGGGTGCCGGACTGGCCGTGAACAGTAACGATTCATCGTCTGTCCGTGGTATAGGCCTTCAGGCAGAGATTGCATTTCTGCTCCTCCTCGACCCTGGTAAAATTCACCCCGTCAGGACTGATATATCCCTCACCGTCACTGATGTCCACAATGGTCTTTCCATCCCCCGCATCGTATTCGATCGCAGCCGGATGGACGCTGTCCGGCGTCGTCAGCTTTACCATCACGGCAAACCGCTCCCCCGGTTCAAGCTCCAGCCCTTCCTCCGGTTCTGCTTCCAGAGGAATCGTATAAAAGCCCGCATAATCGAGATTTCCCGACGCCGCCAGCCGCCGGTTCCGGAAACCGTCGCCTGACTTTATGGCTTCCTCATCTCCAGGCTGTCTCACAACATAGACCTCATAGGAAGAATGCCTGTCCGTGGAATAGAAACCCACAGCTTTTAGCGTCTCCTTCCCCTGCGCCTCATAAACGTTGGAGAACCATACCGTATCGGAACCGTATCCCAGCTGTCCTACCCAGCCTCTTAAATCCGTCTGGTAGTTATGATCGTAATGATCCGGATCTTCCACGTCCGTATATATAATATTGTTCAGCCCGATATTGGAGTCGTAATATGACACGTAAAAATATCCGTCGTCTCCAAAATCGTCTCCCCAGCTGTTCATGCAGATAAAGGCCCCGTCGCCGTTAACTTCCGTATTAAAATTCTCCCGCGGATACCCGTCATCCCAGCCGATGATCACAGAATCGTGATTCGGCGGTTCCGATCCGATATAGCAGTAGGCGTACTGATCCTCATTATAATGGGCGGACCTGCTTTCCTCGTTCGTCATGGAAGTATAGAGGGAGCTTTGTACGCCTCCGTACTGTAAGACAGCCCGCTTAATCTTCTCATAATCTTTTCCTGGCACCAGCTCCACTCCCTGGACATGCTTTACTGCCTTCAGGCCATCGGGTGAGACCCCGTCTCCATAGGGATCATCCGCTTCCAGGACAGGCCCCTTCCAGGACAGGAGATAGGCCATAGACATGGTGTACTCCCCTCCATCACTCTGCGGAATACAGAATCCATTATTCAGGGACATGTGGTCCTCGGAAAAGTCATAGTTCTCATCGGGCAGCAAACGCGCTTCCAGCGCCATCAGCGATGCAAATGCCCAGCAGGTTCCGAGAGAGCCCTGATTCTTAATGGAAGGCGCCCGGCCGGTTGTACGGCCGTCATAAGCCGACGGAAGCACCTGGTGCACCGGATCCTCCCATACTGCCCCGTCACGTTCCGCGCTGCTTTCTGACTCCGGCTCCAATGGTCCGTGACTCTCCCTGCTGCTCCGTCCTGCGCTTTCCTGCTCTCCACTGTCCTCCTGGGATTCTGTGCCTGTCTCTCCGGTACCTGTAACGGCCGATTCCTGCCCCGGACCGCTTAATTCCGGCCACCGGCCGTTAATCCAGATCACAGCCGTACCGGCAAGCACCAGAACGGCCGCCGTTCCCAACCATTTTCCTGCCTTCAATCAATTAATCTCCTGTTTTGCGCTTTGGAGGTTTCGGTCCCATAAACTGGTAGAAATACGTCTTCATCATACCATTGTAGATCTTCCGGTTCTTGTCCGCCTTTCTTCCAACGTACCGTTCCGCCTCCTCATAAGCGGTTATCATATAGAGAGACCAGGAATCCAGCGCGCGGAACCGTTCACCGATCTCCTTATACAGCGCCGGTAGATTCTCCTTCTCCTCAATTCTCTCGCCGTAGGGCGGGTTTGTGATAATAAATCCATACTTCTTCGGATGGCTGAGGGCGCTCAACGGCCTCTGCTGAAAATGAATCAGATGATCCACTCCGGCAGACTCCGCGTTGGCTCTCGCTGCCTTCACGATCTCCCCGTCAATATCGTAACCCTGAATATCGACTTCCACCTCTGTATCCAGCAGATCCGCCGCCTCATCCATGGCCTCATACCAGAATTTCCTCGGGATCACATTCTTCCAGTCTTCCGCCAGAAAGGAACGGTTCATCCCCGGTGCCATGTTGGCTGCGATCATCGCCGCCTCAATCGGGAAGGTGCCGCTTCCGCAGAAGGGATCCACCAGAATTCTGTCCCGGTTCCACGGCGTCATCATGATCAGGGCCGCAGCCAGAGTCTCCGTGATGGGAGCCTTGCTGGTAAGGGTACGGTAGCCTCTCTTATGAAGCGACTCTCCCGAAGTATCGATGCCGACCGTCACCTCGTCCTTATACAAAAATACACGAAGCGGATAGCTGCTTCCCGTCTCCGGAAACCATTCCAGACCGTACGCCTTCTTCATCCGTTCCACCATGGCTTTCTTCATGATCGACTGGATATCGGAGGGGCTGAACAGCTTACTTTTAATGGAGGACGCCTTTGCAACCCAGAACTTACCGTCCTGGGGAAGATATTCCTCCCACGGAATATTCCGCGTATTCTGAAACAGCTCTTCAAAGGTTTCCGCATGAAAACTTCCCACCTTCAGCAGGATCCGCTCTGCCGTGCGCAGAAATATGTTCGCGCGGCAGATGGTCTCCTCATCTCCGATAAATGTCACACGGCCGTCTTCCACCAGCGTGATATCATAGCCCAGATCCGTAATTTCTCTTTTTAATACAGCTTCCATGCCAAAATGGCACGGTGCAATGAGTTCAAATGTTTTTTTCACTTTATTCTCCCAGGTTCTTCTCTTTAATCACGCGTCCCTCGAAATCCAGGATCCGAAAGATCCCATCCTCCAGAATCGCGTATGTCGGCGGATTGCCTTCCTTCGGTATGGATACGGAACCGGGATTTAAGATGGTAATATCCCCGCACCGATCCGCCCGGAGCACATGGGTGTGCCCATGAAGCAGCACATCCCCCTTCTGCATGGGTGGAAGGTGATTCTCATGATAAACGTGGCCATGTGTGGCATAGATGGTGATTCCATCAATCGCCAGCAGCGCATAGTCCGCCATCACAGGAAATTCCAGCACCATCTGGTCCACCTCCGTATCACAGTTGCCCCTGACACAGTAGATCCTGTCTTTGCAGCCGTTTAGCATGGCAAGCACTTCTTTGGGGGCATACTCCTTTGGAAGGTCATTTCTTGGTCCGTGATAAAGGATATCTCCCAGTAAAACAAGGCGATTCGCTCCTGATTCCTCAAACGCTTCCAGCAGCTTTCTGCAGTAGAACGCGGAACCGTGGATATCGGACGCAATCATATATTTCATAAGTAAATTCTCCTTCTTGCATTAATAGGTATATTTTAAGTCTTACAGGGCGCATCTGTCAATGAATTTACCCCCGAACCAGATATTTTCCCCGATAATAGGCGATTCCGTTGGCCACATTCAGTACCGAATATCCCATGCGGGACAGATAGCGGCATACCATCATGCTTTGTCCGCCTCTTGCGCAGTAAAAAACCAGAATTTTATCCCTGGGCAGTTCTGAAATCCTCTGATCGATCTCTTCATACGGGATATTGACAGCCCCATTTATGTGGGCTCTCTGATACGATGCGGCGTTACGCAGGTCAATCACCATCATATCGTTTTCGTTTTCTATATAATAATCGACTTCACCAATCGGTATTGTCTTGAACATACAATCACCTGTCCTTTCTAATACCATTATATTCACTCCCCGTGAAAAGTTTATCTTTCTGGTCATCGCCGCATAAAAGGTAAGAGAACAGCAAAAAGCACAGGGAGATTATGCTTATAAGCATCGTATCCCTGTGCTTTTTGACGAAATCACAAGCCTACTGACAGGCTGTTATTTTCGTACTGCCAGACAGATTAATAGTCAGACTTATTCTGGCTGTTATTCTGGTTGTTGTTGCGGCTGCTGTTCTGGCTGTTGTTGCGGCTGCTGTTCTGGCTGTTGTTCTGGCTGCTGTTCTTGCTGCTGTTCTGGCTGTTGTTCTTGCTGCTGTTCTGGCTGTTGTTCTGATTGCTGTTCTGGCTGTTGTTTCTGGAAGAATTGCTGCAATCGTTGTAGTTATCATTGTAGTTGTTATTGGACATCTTATGATACCTCCTGTCGGATTTTTTGTTACACCGTTAGTATGGCTGACTGTTCAAATAATATACAAAAAAAATTTTAAAATAACTTTGCTTTTTTTATCTGCCTATATTATAATTAAAGTGAGGAATTAGATTTCCTCATCCTTATTAATTATTTATACTCCCCTCAGAAGAGTCCGGATAGCTCCCCTATCCGGGCTTTTCCTTTTTATCGTACGATTCCGGAGCCCACCGGATGCAGAAGACTCCCGGCAGCCAGTGCCGGGAGTCTTATATCCCTTATCGAAAATCCAGTTATCCGCTTGTCCATTATTCGCCAATGACATTGACGATCTTGACGGGAGTCCGGTAATTCCACGGAGAAACCTTAATTCCCGTTTTGTAGGTGGAGGAGTGTACGATCTGTCCGTTGCCGATATACATGGCTACGTGATTGATCGACCTTCCGTTTCCATAAAAAATCAAATCTCCCGGCTTCATCTGGTCAGAACTCACAGCAACTCCCTGGGAAGCCTGTCCGCCTGAAGAACGGTTCAGTGAGATACCTGCCGCATGCTGCATGACGTATCTCGTAAATCCGGAGCAATCCACTCCGGTATGGGGATCACTGCCGCCATAGGCGTATCGTCCGCCTACAAACTGCAGTGCGTAATTGACAACACTCTGCCGGAACTCCGCAGGAGCATCATATGCTGCTTCCAGTGCGGCAATGGTAGCTTCATCGGTCTGGGTAACAGTCGCATTCCCGTCGACCGGAAGATATCCGTATGTATCCTTCACCTTTACTTTTACAAATCCGTCGCCCATGTCTTCCACGACCTGAAAGGAAGATCCCTTAGAAGCTGCCATCAATACCTCCTGGCCGCTCTCATCCGTACTGATATTCACAGTCTCTGCTTCAACTGTTGCGATATAATTACCTGAACTGAGTCCTGGTCCGGAAACTTCATCCGCTTTGGCATCTGCCGGATTGGCAAGTACAATTGCTCCACAGAAAGCCAGGAGGCTTAACGTTTTCCATGCATTTTTTATCATTGGGACATTACTCCTGTTTTTTACTTTTTCGTTCTAATTATTACGTAATTGTTAAAATCATTACGTTTATTATACATTTACCTTGCTTTTCAGTCAAGTACTATTTCAAACTGGTAACATTCCATTATTTTCCAGGTTTCTCCATCAGTCCAGAACCCTGACCACCTTAACAGGCGTGCGGTACGTTGCGTTCGATATCTTGATTCCCGTCCGCTCCGTGGAAGCATGTACAATCTGTCCGTTGCCGATATACATGGCCACATGGTTGATATAGCCCTTGCCGCCGTAGAAGATCAGATCGCCCGGCTTCCTGTCGCTGTAGCTGACGCTGCGTCCCTCTCCCGACTGCGCTCTGGAGCTGTGGCTTAAGGAGATGCCTGCCGCGTGCTGCATGATATATCTTGTGAATCCGGAACAGTCGGCTCCGGTATTCGGATCTGTTCCTCCATATACGTAGCGGTTCCCTACAAACTGAAGCGCATAATTGACCACGTCCTGGCGCAGCTTCACGCTCTCATCGACTTTTTCCTTTGTCTTCTCAATCAGGGTCGCCCGGTTACTCGGTATGTACCCCTCTCCTTCTGCGGTGCTGATCTTCACCCAGCCGCCTTCTGCCGGTGCGGCAACTTCATAAGTCTGTCCCCGCGATACTTTTGTAACCGCCTCTCCGCCCGCATTCTTAGCCTTCCGTACCACGACGTCCGGCGCATCTATCTTCGCATACAGTGTTGTACTCGTTTCCACTTCAATCTCTGCCGCTTTTGCGGTAACTGGTGAATTCCAGGCCAGAACCGCATAGAGGCCGATAACCCCCAGCACTTTCCAGGTTTTGTTTCCCATGTTTTTCCAACTCCTGATTCTTACGTTTTTATTTCGTTTGTTTATCAATATGTAATATGTTACATAAATGTTACAAAAATCAGTATACTCTACTCATCGCCATATGTCAAGTAAAAATCAGCAAAAACGGCAGTTACACCGATTTTTCCGGTATAACTGCCGTTACACTTTTGTAATATTTATAATTTGTTTTTAATATATTCCTTTACCGCCTGGGGCCCCGGATCAGCCAGATTACAAGAAGAATCAGAAGCAGCGGTCCCATCAGAGGAATCAGAATGCTGAATATACCGGTCACGATACTTGCGACCAGGAAGAAGAATAACACTGTCACGACTACAGCCAGGAGCTTCCAGTACCATTTGTTTAGATCGACAAAATGGAAATGGCGGTCCGGTCCGGCCTCTTCCTCATACACCGTCCGGCCTTCGTTCCGATACGTATCATATGCGGACTGACGGCTGCCGCCCTCTCTGGCGTTCTCCGTGGCCTCCATGATCGTCTTGGCAATCAGCCTGGGATCACCGATCGCACCGGTCACCTCGTCTTCCGACTGGCCGTTCGCGGTCTCCGTTCTGATATAATCGTCATAGTATCTTATATTTTCCTCAATCACATTTCCAGGCACTTCGCCGGTCAGCGTGTCCCGCAAACGCTGTAAAAATTCCTGTCTGCTCATTGAAGCCTCCTTCAGTAAAGTAACTGACCTTTCCTAGTATACCATTTCCCCCTGGCTTCGTAAAGGAATCTTCTGTAAATTAATTATTAAAATTTCATAATTATTCTACTTTTTCCTTCAATATGCCTTCTCTGTAAGCGCCTGCCAGTTCCTTTAAGTCTGCGATACGTCCTGCCAGCTCCACGCCCTTGTCGGTGTCTGCCACCATAACCCGCTTATGCATATTCTCCACAATGGAGACCCTGGGCGTGCTCTCCTTCTCCGGATCGAACGGCTTGTGCTCCGCCAGAGCCAGATGATTGGAGTTATAAATGAGCGTATATCCGGCAATCCCGGTCCTGGACTGGTACGCCTTGGATAGGCCGCCGTCAATGATAAAGAGCTTTCCGCCCGCCTTCACGGGGGATTCTCCCTCTTTGATTTTAACCGGCACATGGCCGTTGATGATATGGGAACCGGACCTTGGAAGCCCGAATTCCTCCAGAATCCGGTCACACGTCTCTTCCTTCACGCTGAGCCGGTAATACGGGTTCATCGGTTCTTTATGAGTGGCCGGATCTTCGATAAAATAGTGCTCAAAGGTCGTCATCTTTCCCTTGCCGTAAACCGGCGATTTGGCTCCGCACCACAGATACCACATAAAGTCCATGGCGTCCTCCTTTTCCGGGGATTCCTCCGCCATGAAATACGCGTTCTGCACCTTCCTGTCCACATAGTCCATCAGTGCCTGTCCCGAATAGGAGATGCCGTCCACCACGATCTCATCAAAGCTTCCATCCTCCTTCATCGGGATGCAGCCATGGTAGAGCAGGTTTGAGTTATAGCATTTGTACAGGCTTCCGTGGGAATAGAGGAAACGGATATGCTTGTGCAGAAGCTCATTATGCCTGAACGAAAGCTGGAGCGTATGAAGAAGCTCTTCCTCCTCCGCGGTCAATGCAAGCGGATCCTTCGGATCCACCGTAGGGAAGGATAAATCCAGCATGGGATATTCCTTTCCCTCCAGCACCACCACTCCCCGGTCGAAATCCACGGCCTCTAAAAGCCTCCTGTCATCCATCTCATACTCCGGATGACGCCCGATAATCTGTCCCTGTACCTTAAACTGAATGATGGCGATCGCCTTGTGCATCTTCGCCGCCAGCCCCGGATCTACCGCATCATAAATATTTTCATCCAGAATCTGCGGAACAAAGCGCTCGCACGGATCATTGTGGTAAACTTTAGCCGCGAACATGGAGAGCGGCCGTAAATTAATCCCGTAACCGTCCTCCAGCACATCGAAGCTGTTATAGCTGATCGCAATGCGAAGCACATTGCAGATGCAGGCCAGATTGCCGGTTGCTGCCCCCATCCAGGAGATATCATGGTTTCCCCACTGGATATCCACATCGTGGAACTGCATCAGTTCCTTCATGATAATGTCGGCCCTGGGCCCCCGGTCAAAGATATCGCCAATGATATGCAGACTGTCAATCGTCAGATTCTGAATCAGCTCGCACAGCGCGATGATAAATTTATCTCCGACCCGGATGTCGATGATGGAACGAATAATCTCGCTGTAGTATACCCGTTTATTGTCGTCATTATAATCCACGTGAAGAAGTTCATCGATGATATAGGCAAATTCCGGCGGCATCTTCTTTCTCACCTTGGAACGGGTGTATTTGGAAGAAACCACCTTGCAGATCTGAACCAGACGGTAGATGGCCACTCTCTGCCAGTCGTCAGTAGCCATTCCCTTTAACTGCATCTGGTTTACCACCCGCTCGGGATAGTAGATCATGTTTGCCAGTTCCACCTCTTCTTTTTCCGGAATGATGTGTCCAAAGGTCTCCGTGATCTTTTCCCTGATAATACCGGATGCACTGCGGAGCAGATGGATAAATGCCTCATACTCTCCATGCAGGTCACTGAAAAAGTATTCTGTCCCCTTCGGAAGCCCCTGGATCGCCGTTAAGTTAATAATCTCGCTGGAGGCCGCCTTGATCGTCGGATACTCCCGCGCCATCAGCTTCAAGTAAGCTAAGTCTCTCATAATCCTCTCTCCTCACCCATCATGCCGCTGCCGGCAGTACCGCAATACGCCTCCTCTCCTGTTACACGCCGTTCAGCTGCATTTCTAATAAAATAATAGTAACATAAAACACTGCCTTTTGAAAGCCCCTTTAGCCTGGCAGAAACCGCGTAAATTCAACAGACGGCAATTACGGAATCCATGGCCGGATAGACTTGCAGGTTTCTTTCAGTTGTAGTAACATACTTACAGGAAAACCTGCATACAGGACAATTCATACACAGGATCATTCATACACAGGACAGCCCATTCCCGGCTGTCGGAAATCAGGAGGCAGAAGATGGAACAGTTATATGTATTCGGAACCGGTCACGCCGCCGTGACACGGTGTTATAATACGTGCTTTGCCGTAGAAAAGGACGGAGAATTTTTCATGACAGATGCAGGCGGCGGCAACGGCATACTGAGGATTCTCCAGGACATGAATGTGGACATGACCCGCATTCACCATATCTTCGTCACGCACAGCCACACAGACCACATCCTGGGGATCGTCTGGATGGTGCGCTTTATCGGTACCAGGATTTTAAACGGTTCCTATGAGGGACAGCTGCATTTATACAGCCATGAGGACTTACTGCCGGCGATTGAAACCCTGTGCCGGCTGACGCTTCAGGAGAAGCTGTGCCGGCTCATCGGGGACCGCATCGTGCTGATTCCCGTCTCTGACGGAGAACAGCGGCAGATTCTGGGCATGGACGTTACCTTCTTTGACATCCATTCCACCAAAGCGAAGCAATTCGGTTTCACCGCCGTTCTCTCAGACGGACGAAGGCTGACCTGCTGCGGAGATGAGCCGTTTCACCCGCTCTGTGCCCCCTACGTGGAAAACAGCGCCTGGCTGCTCCATGAGGCATTCTGCCTGTATGAGGACAGGGACCGGTTTAAACCGTATGAAAAACACCACAGTACTGCCAGGGACGCTGCCCGGACCGCCCAGGATATGAAGGTGGAACATATCGTACTGTGGCACACTGAGGACACGGATTTAGACCACCGCAGAGAGCGTTACACGGCAGAAGCGGCTGAATGGTTCCATGGCGGAATCTTTGTTCCCTGCGATGAAGACATCATTCCTCTTTCATAAAATTTCATATTCTCTCCGTCTCCCGCATAGGATGAGATGGAGGAGATTTTCTTATGAAATCATGGAAAGAACGAATCGCAGAATCGCCGGAGACTCTGCATCACATTATTATATACATAGAGGTCATTGTACTGACGTGCCTTTTAGTTTCCCTTTTTCTGATCAGCCCGGAGGGAAGGTTCTCATTTCCCGCATCGAATCAGGACGGAAAAGCCACGTCCTCTGAGGCCCGGAACTATATTAAATGGGTGGACTTTAAGGTTACCTCCAAAGCCATGCAGGAGGCCTTCCGGTACGATGTCAATACGTGCCAGTCCAGCCCGCACTTAAACTGGGTGGAGCTGCTCTCCTATCTGGGTGCCAGGTACGGCGGTGACTTTTCCCGATATTCCACTAAAGACTTGGACACACTGGCAGAACAGCTTCTGTCCGGAAAAACCATGGAGGAGCTGACGGCAAACATGAAGTATTATTCCTATTACCGTCAGGCCTACGGCGCTGTTTTAGACGGCCTTGTCGGCCAGTACGACATCCAGATCGCCGCGGAAAATGCGCCTTTATTCGCCTCCCCCGTGGTCAATGCCGACGGTACGGCGGACCCGGACCGGGTGTGGGTCACGAAATACGGTTTAAAGGCCTTCTCTCCCATTGCCAAGGGATTTCCCTATCAGGACTATGATGACTTCGGCGTCTCCCGTTCCTACGGCTATAAGCGCCAGCATCTGGGCCACGATATGATGGGCCAGGTCGGAACCCCCGTAATCGCCGTGGAGTCCGGATATGTAGAAGCCATCGGCTGGAACCAGTACGGCGGCTGGAGGCTGGGTATCCGCAGCTTTGACGGAAAACGCTACTACTATTACGCACATTTACGAAAAAACTATCCCTACCATAAATCGCTGAAACAGGGAAGCATCATCACAGCCGGCGACGTCATCGGTTATCTGGGACGGACCGGTTACAGCCGGACGGAGAACACCAACAATATTGATGAGGCCCACCTGCATTTCGGCCTTCAGCTTATTTTTGACGAATCTCAGAAGGAGGGAAACAACGAAATCTGGGTGGACTGCTACGAACTCACAAAGTTCCTGTCCATGAACCGCTCTGAGACGCTTAAGGATCAGGAAACCAAAGAGTACGACCGCATTTACGATATGAAGGATCCGGATATCCCGGAAAACTTCGTCCCCCACGCTCCCTTACCGGAGGAACAGCATATTCCCGATTAGCCAGGCATGGCTGCCGGGCATATTTCCGGCCCGCAGGCAGAAGCCTTCCGGGATGTAGATAAGGCAGACGGAAAACGCCGTTAAACGGCGTAATCCGTCTGCCTTATCTCTGCCCCTAAAGTGCCATCCGATAGATCTCCATCATCTCACGCTTCCCAAGTTCCCTGATTCCCGGAAGCACCCGTCTGCCAAAGTTCGTGCATTTTTCCGCCATCTCGTCAAAGTCTGCTTCCTTCACATCCGCCGCCAGTTCCGAGAGACGAACCGGCATATTCAGACTCTTAAAATAGTCTTCTATTCTCTGAATGCCGTCCAGTGCAGTCTTTAGAGGGTTCTCGAAATTCATCTCCACATCCCAGACACGGACCGCCAGCTGGGCGAAGCGCATGGGATCATCTCTGCAGACATATCTGGCCCAGGAACAGAAGAGCGCAGAAAGACCAGCTCCGTGGGCTACCTCAGGATATTTTCCCGACAGTTCATGTTCCAGCTGATGAACGGTCATCATGACCTCCCGTCCCAATCCGGTTAAATCATTATGGGAAAGACTTCCCGCCCACATCAGTGTCGCTCTCGCCTCATAATCTTCAGGATTTAAGTCCGCCGCTGTCCCCGCCTCAATCACAGCCTTCATAAGCCCCTCTGCGATGCGGTCCGTCAGCGCCGTGTCCTTTGTGGTTCCGCCTAAATACCGTTCCAGCGTATGCATCAGAATATCCACAGTCCCGCAGCCTGTCTGGAACCGGCTCACCGTAAAGGTCAGTTCCGGATTACAGACAGCAAAAAGCGGCCGGTGAGCCGGGCAGTTAAAGCCGCGCTTTAAGCCATTCTCTTCATTGGTAATCACGCAGGACTGGCTCGTCTCGCTTCCCGAGGCGGACAGCGTCAGGATATTGCCGTGTGGAAGCGCTTTCGGCGGAACAGCTTCCTTCATGAAAAATTTCCATGGATCAATTTCCGGATTCGGCGCCCCATCCGCAATGCACTTTGCTGAATCGATGACACTTCCTCCGCCTACAGCCAGAATAAAGTCCACGCCCTCCCGGCGGCAGATCTCCATGCCTTCTAACGCTTTAGACAGCGTAGGATTCGCCTGGACTCCGCCAAAAAGTACCGTTTCAATGCCCGCTTCTCTCAGCGATGCCGTCACCTGATCCAAAAGGCCGCTTCTCTTTACACTGCCGCCGCCATAGTGGATCATGACCTTCCGGAAACCATACTCTTTTATGAGTTCTCCTGCCCGTTTCTGCGTGTCTCTGCCGAAAATCACTCTGGTCGGGACACAATACTCAAAATTATTCATATTTACCTCCCCGTTCCATTCCCGTTTAAAACCGTACCTGCTCTCACTTCACGCTACCTCTTGCTCAATAAATGTATAAACAGCCCGCTCCGCAGCTTTGGCTCAAACCACGTGGATTTCGGCGGCATCAACAGGCCTGCATCGGCCACGCTAAACAACTCTTCAATCGAAGTCGGAACCATGGAGAAGGCCACAGTCATATCTTCTCTACACCGTTTTTCAAGCTCTGAAAGTCCCCGGATTCCGCCGATAAAATCAATCCTCTTATCTACCCGCGGATCCCCGATTCCCAGAACCGGTCCCAGTAAGTGATCCTGGAGAATGGAAACATCCAGCCCCTTCACCGGATCGCTGGTCAAAAGGCGCTCTGCGGCCGTAAGGCAGTACCATTGTCCACACAAATACATTCCAAAGGTCCCTTTTTCCACAGGGGCAAAGCCTTCTGTCCCCATGGAAGCCACCGTAAACCCGGCCTCCTCTACACGCTTAAGGAATGTCTCCTCCGTCATGCCGTTTAAATCCTTTACTACACGGTTATAAGGCATGATCATCAACTGATCATCCGGAAATAAGACTGACAGGAAATAGTTGAACGGCTCATTCCCCGTATAGTCCGGATGCTCTTCCCGCCTTTTCAGTCCGACCTTAACCGCGGAAGCCGCACGGTGGTGTCCATCTGCGATATAGGTAGCCGGAATACCGGCAAACGCCTCTTCCACCGTCAGGATAGAATCTGCATTTCCAATCTCCCATACGCGGTGGCGAATCCCATCCTCTGCGGTAAAGTCATATAACGGCTCTGTTCCTGTCTTTAAATCGACGACCTTATTAATCATTGCATTGGAACGGTACGCCAGAAAGATCGGGCCGGTCTGCGCATCCGTGGCATCCACGTGTCTGATTCGGTCCAGTTCCTTTTCCTCACGGGTATTCTCGTGTTTTTTTACCACTCCATTTACATAATCGTCGATGGAGGAGCACGCCACGATCCCTGTCTGCTTTCTTCCATCCATCGTAAGCTCATAGATGTAATAAGCCGCCAGCGGGTCCTTCACAAAAGTGCCGTCTGCAATCCAGCTCTCCAGCATCTCCTTTGCCTTATCGTAGACGCGGTCGTCATACATATCCAACTCATCCGGAAACTGGGTCTCCGGCCTGTCAATATTTAAAAATGATTTCGGATTGGCGGAGGCGGCGGTCTTCGCCTCCTTCCGGTTATACACGTCATAAGGAAGCGCGGCCACGCAGGCAGCATACTTTTTGTCCGGTCTCACACACGGAAATGGTTTTACAACAGCCATTCTATTCTCCTTTGATTTTACGTCCAAACGGGCCATGGATACTTCCATGCCCCGTCTGAATTGTAGTTTTTATGTACCGTTTATTTGATTACACGCACTCTCAGCACGCCCTTGATCGCATTCAGCTTCTGAATCGTCATGCTGTCCGGAACAGACTCTAAGTCCAGAAGGGTGTACGCGTATTTATCGCGGCTCTTGTTGGTCATATCGGAAATATTGACGTTTCCGGCTGCCAGTGTTCCGGTTACCTGGCCGATCATGTTCGGAATATTCAGATGAAGAACCGCAACACGGCTTGCCATCTGACACACGCCCATGTCACATGCCGGGAAATTAACGGAGTTGCGGATATTGCCGTTGTCTATGTAATCCATGATCTCTTCGACAGCCATTCTCGCACAGTTATCTTCCGACTCCTCTGTGGATGCCCCAAGATGCGGAATCACAATGGCGCCTTCCATGTTGACAGATTTTGTATTCGGGAAATCCGTTACATAGCATTTTACCTTCTTGGAGGCAAGAGCTTCCGCCATGTCATCCTCATTCACCAGCACGTCGCGGGAGAAGTTTAAGATTACCACGCCGTTCTTCATCTGGGCCAGGGATTCACGCTTAATCATTTCTCTCGTGCTGTCCAACAGCGGCACATGAATGGTGATGTAGTCGCACTCACGGTAGATCGTCTCCACGGAAGTGATATGCCTTACATTTCTGGAAAGCATCCATGCCGCATTGACCGAGATAAACGGGTCGTATCCGTAGACCTCCATACCGAGGGATGCAGCCGCATTGGCTACTTCCGCACCGATCGCTCCCAGTCCGATGACGCCCAGTTTCTTTCCCTTGATCTCGCATCCAGCAAATGCCTTCTTGGCCTTTTCCACGGATTTAGCAATATTTTCGTCTTCTTTATTATCCTTTACCCAGTTGATCCCGCCTACCACGTCACGGGAGGCCAGCATCAGTCCGGCGATTACCAGTTCCTTTACGCCGTTGGCATTGGCCCCTGGTGTGTTAAATACCACGATTCCTTTGTCTGCACACGCATCCAGAGGAATGTTGTTGACTCCGGCGCCCGCGCGGGCTACAGCCAGCAGGTCATCAGGAAGCTCCATCTCATGCATGGAGGCGCTTCTGACCAGCACTCCGGCGGCCTCTTTCATATTCTCGGTTAACTCATACTCCTCATTTAACAAAGCCGTTCCTTTGCTGGAAATGGCATTCAGGCAATATATCTTCTTCATTCCGCGTCTCTCCCTTCCCTATTTACCATTTCTGGCTTCAAAATCCTTCATAAAGGCAACCAGCGCTTCCACGCCTTCCATCGGCATCGCATTGTAGATGCTTGCGCGCATGCCGCCTACGGATCTGTGGCCCTTTAAATTCTCAAGGCCTGCCGCCTTCGCTTCCTTTACAAACAGAGCGTCTAAATCGGCGTCTCCGGTTACGAACGGCACGTTCATTAAGGAGCGGTCTTTCTTCTCTACCGTGCCCTTAAACATCCTGCTGTTATCCAGGAAATCATACAGAAGCTTCGCCTTTTTCTCATTATACTCCTTCATCGCTTCTAAGCCGCCGCGGTTCTTTAACCATTTGAAGACCTTGCCGCAGATGTAGATGCCGTATGCCGGCGGAGTGTTGTATAAGGACGCCGCGTCTGCATGAGTCTTATAGCGCAGCATGGTAGGCGTACCCGGAAGAACGTCTTCCGTGATTAAATCTTCCCTGATAATGGCGATCACCACCCCTGCCGGGCCCACGTTTTTCTGTGCGCCGCCGAAGAGCAGACCGTATTTTTCCACATCGACAGGTTCTGATAAGAAACAGGAGGAGATATCAGCTACCAGTGTTTTTCCTTTTGTATTCGGCAGCGTTTTGTACTTTGTACCATAGATCGTGTTGTTTTCACAGATATAAACGTAATCCGCATCCTCGGATATCGGCAGATCGGAAACATCCGGAATATAACTGAAGGTCTTATCGGCACTGGAGGCAACGGCGTTCGCCTTTCCATAAAGCTGTGCCTCCTGATATGCCTTCTTTGCCCACTGTCCTGTGATGATGTAATCGCCGACGCGGTTCTTCATTAAGTTCATCGGTACCATGGCAAACTGCTGGGAAGCGCCGCCCTGTAAGAACAACACCCTGTAGTTGTCCGGAATGCCCATTAAGTCTCTTAAATCAGCTTCCGCTTCATTGATAATGGTTTCGAACATCTTGGAACGGTGGCTCATCTCCATAACCGACATGCCGCATCCCCTGTAGTCCATCATCTCATCGGCCGCTTCCTTTAAGACCTCTTCCGGCAGTACAGCCGGTCCTGCGGAAAAATTGTACACTCTGCTCATATCTCTTTCCTCCTCTTTGATAGGGTTTTTAATCTGCTATATCTTCAGATCATTTTCGTCGAATGCATCCTGAATCGGCGCTCCCGGAGAAACCATCGGGAATACCTTGTCATCACAATGAATCTGACAATCTATAACAACAGGAATGTTAAGTCCGATGGCTTCCTTAAGAACCGGCATGAACTCCTCTTTGCTGGTTACCCGGTAGGCCTTTGCCCCCATTCCTTCTGCTACCTTAACAAAATCAACCGCATCATTTAATACTGTATGAGAATATCTCTTTCCATAGAACAAAGTCTGCCACTGACGTACCATTCCGAGCACATGATTGTTTAATACCACCTGGATCACCGGGATATTATAGCGTGTCGCGGTTGCGATCTCATTCATGTTCATGCGGAAGCAGCCGTCGCCGGCGATATTGATCACGGTCTTGTCTTTGCATCCCATCTTGGCGCCTAACGCAGCGCCCAGACCGTATCCCATGGTTCCCAATCCGCCGGATGTGACAAAGGTTCTGGGGTGTTTGTATTTGTAGAACTGCGCGGCCCACATCTGGTGCTGTCCTACCTCGGTGGTAATGATCGCGTCGCCCTGGGTCAGTTCATATATCTGTTCCACCACGTAAGGGCCGGTTAACAGATTCTTGTCGTAGCGGAGCGGATACATATCCTTCATCCGGTCGATATGAGCCAGCCACTCGTCGTGATTGACCGGATCGAGCCGTGCGTTTAACTTCTTGAGAATCGTTTTCACATCACCGATCACGCTGGCGTACGTCTTCACGTTCTTGTCGATCTCAGCCGGATCCACGTCAAACTGGAGAATCTTCGCATTGGGAGCAAATTTGGCCGCATTGCCCGTCACACGGTCGCTGAAACGCGCGCCCACAACGATCAGTAAGTCGCATTCCGTGATTCCGAAGTTGGAGGTCTTCGTCCCATGCATGCCCACCATACCGGTGTAGAGCTCATCGGTTCCGTCAAATGCACCTTTTCCCATGAGGCTGTCTGCCACCGGGGCCTGAATCTTATGGGCAAAGGCCTTAAGCTCATCTGCCGCATCCGCAATCACCGCGCCGCCGCCTGCAAAGATGAACGGCTTTTTCGCATTTCGGATCAAATAAAGTGCCTTTTCCATGTCCTCTTCGCGGATTGTGGAATTCTGGCGCACAATCGGCTCGGGAGCCTTGTACTCGTAATCACAGGTATTGGCAGTAACGTCCTTCGTAATATCAATTAACA
This sequence comes from Hungatella sp. SL.1.14, assembly GCF_024460495.1. Lineage (NCBI taxonomy): Bacteria > Bacillati > Bacillota > Clostridia > Lachnospirales > Lachnospiraceae > Hungatella > Hungatella sp. SL.1.14. The sequence goes on from NZ_JANFYJ010000022.1 coordinate 81,437, forward strand.
CAGGGCCCGGTCTTCCGGTCTGCGCGATCGTAAAGGCACGTCTTATGGTGTCCGCCAGTTTCGTTATATCCTTGACAATAAAATTATATTTCGTAATCGGCATGGTAATGCCCGCAATGTCGATTTCCTGGAAGCTGTCACGGCCGAGAAGGCTGACCGCCACGTTACAGGTGATCGCCACAACCGGAATGGAATCCATACACGCGGTCGCGATCCCCGTTACCAGATTGGTAGCACCTGGTCCGGATGTCGCCATACAGACGCCCACCTTACCGGTGGCTCTCGCATAGCCGTCCGCCGCATGGGCCGCCCCCTGCTCGTGAGAGGTCAGGATATGGGTGATTTCATCCTGGTGTTTATAAAGTGCATCGTAAATATTGAGAATCGTTCCTCCCGGATATCCAAATACTGTATCTACACCCTGTTCTTTCAGGCACTCAATTACGATTTCTGCTCCTGTCAATTTATTCATACGCCTTACTCCCTTTCTCTTAATTCCCCGGTACCTCCAGGATTGCCCCTTTGCTTGCCGGTGCTGCCATAGCAGCATAACGCGCTAAGTATCCGGTCGTTACCTCCGGTACTCTCGGCTGCCATTTCGCCTTTCTTGCCGCCATCTCCTCATCGGAAATCTTCACGTCCAGACGGTTGTTATTGATATCAATACAGATCATGTCACCTTCTTCGACTAACGCAATCGGTCCGCCTGCTGCGGCTTCCGGGCACACATGGCCGATCGATGCGCCTCTCGATGCGCCGGAGAACCGGCCGTCCGTGATCAGCGCCACCTCTGAGCCAAGTCCCATGCCTGCGATGACGGAAGTCGGGTTAAGCATCTCTCTCATTCCCGGGCCCCCCTTCGGTCCCTCGTAACGGATCACAACCACGTCACCTGCCACGATCTTTCCGCCTTTGATCGCCGCCACCGCGTCTTCTTCACAGTCAAAGACTCTGGCCGGACCTTCATGCTTCAACATCTCAGGAGCCACCGCGGAACGCTTCACCACTGCGGAATCAGGAGCTAAATTGCCCTTTAAGATGGCGATGCCGCCGGTCCTGCTGTATGGATTTTCTACCGGGCGGATCACCTCCGGATTTAAGTTGACACAATTTTTAATATTCTCACCGACTGTTTTGCCGGTTACTGTCATGCAGTCCAGGTTTAGGAGTCCCAGCTTGCTGATCTCCTTCATAACAGCGTAAATACCGCCGGCCTCATTCAAATCTTCTATATAAGTAGGACCCGCCGGCGCCAGATGACAGAGATTCGGAGTCTTCGCGCTTATTTCATTGGCTATGTCCACGTTTAACTCCACGCCGGCCTCGTGTGCAATGGCCGGCAGATGAAGCATGCTGTTGGTGCTGCAGCCCAGGGCCATATCCATGGTAAGCGCATTCTTAAATGCGGCTTCCGTCATAATGTCGCTGGGTTTTATGTTTTTCCGGTACATCTCCATGACCTGCATGCCGGCGTGCTTTGCCAGCTTCAGACGTTCGGAGTAAACCGCAGGAATCGTTCCATTTCCCTGCAATCCCATGCCCAGAACCTCGGTTAAGCAGTTCATGCTGTTGGCTGTATACATACCGGAACAGGAGCCGCAGGTCGGGCATGCCTTGCACTCGTACTCTCTGACCTCTTCTTCTGACATGGTGCCCGCTGTATAGGCGCCTACCGCCTCAAACATACTGGAAAGACTGGTCTTATGTCCCTGCACATGGCCCGCTAACATTGGTCCGCCGCTGACGAACACTGTGGGTACATTAATGCGCGCCGCTGCCATTAAAAGTCCGGGGACATTCTTATCGCAGTTGGGAACCATGACGAGAGCGTCAAACGCGTGGGCCTTCGCCAGACATTCTGTGGAATCCGCAATCAAATCTCTCGTTACCAGGGAATACTTCATGCCGATGTGGCCCATGGCGATTCCATCACAGACGGCGATGGCCGGAACCATGACCGGGGTTCCTCCCGCCATGGCAACTCCCATCTTAACGGCCTGAACGATCTTATCCAGATTCATATGGCCCGGTACAATCTCATTATAGGAACTGACGATACCGACGAGCGGACGCTCCATCTCTTCTTCCGTCATTCCGAGGGCATTGAACAGGGAGCGGTGAGGCGCCTGCTGCATGCCCTTTTTTACTGAATCACTCTTCATATTATGACACTCCTTTTCTATGTACTTGTATCAGGTTAAATCCGCTCTGCGATTAAATCTCCCATCTCACTGGTGGAAACCTTCTTGCAGCCCTCCGACATGATATCGCCCGTTCTGAAGCCCTCGGACAATACCTTCTGAACAGCCGCTTCCACCGCATCCGCTTCCCGGTCAAGATCAAAGGAAAAACGAAGCATCATGGCCGCCGACAGAATCGTGGCAATCGGATTGGCAATGTTCTGTCCCGCAATATCCGGTGCGGAGCCGTGGCTCGGCTCATACATGCCGAATTTGCCTTCATTCATGCTGGCAGATGACAGCATACCGATGGAACCGGTAATCATACTCGCTTCGTCGGATAAAATATCTCCGAACATGTTCTCGGTTAAGACTACATCGAACTGGCCCGGATTCATCACCAGCTGCATCGCACAGTTATCGACCAGCATATGCGTAAGCGTCACTTCCGGATAATCCCTGGCAACCTCTTCGACGACCTTTCTCCACAGTCTGGAAGAATCCAGTACGTTGGCCTTATCTACACTGATCACGCTCTTTCTGCGTTTCATGGCAATGTCAAATGCCTTTACGGCAATTCTTCTGATCTCGTTCTCGTTATATGTAAGGGTATCCACGGCTGTCATCACGCCGTCCACTTCCGTCGTATGGCGCTCTCCGAAATACAGACCGCCGGTCAGTTCCCTCATGATGACCATGTCAAATCCATCGCCGATGATCTCCTTTTTTAAAGGGCAGGCCTCTGCCAGTTCCTCGTAGAGATAAGCCGGACGGATATTGGCGAATAAATTAAGACCCTTGCGGATTGCCAACAGGCCCGCCTCAGGTCTCAAGTTCGGTGCCACGTCGTACCATCTCGAATTTCCCACGTCTCCTCCGACTGCTCCGAGAAGAACGGAATCACTTTTTTTTGCTGTCTCCAATGCTTCATCCGTAAGAGGAACACCGTACGCGTCGATGGATACTCCTCCCATCAAAACCTCGGTATAAGAAAACTCATGGCCGTACACGGTTCCGATCCTGTCCAGGACTTTTCTTGCCTCTCTAATGATCTCCGGCCCAATCCCATCACCGGGAATTACCGCTATATTATAACTCATCTTTATCGTCTCCCTCTTCACAATTCTGTTCTGTCACTGTACCATGCTGATGTATTTCCCTTCATCATAGAACATTTAAAGGGATTTTTCAACTATATTACGGGATTTTTCTGCAAAATACTATATGAGATTGGAATTAGTACTATAAATGGAAGTTATACACCATTCTTCCTCCACTGCTCCTTGTCCATTATTTTCCCCCAGGAACAGGAGGAAAAGCGAAAGTCCCGAAAAACCTTTGCAGTGAAAAGAGGATATCCGGCAGTCTGTAAACGCAGACTGATGGGACATCCTCTTTTTGCTGATTTCTACCGTGTTTCTGCTTATCTCAAACGGTTGTGCCTTATAAAGTATCAAGCGCCGCTTTCATTCTCTTCATGCATTCTTCCACCGTACTTCTCTGGGCAGCTGCATTGATCCGTTCAAATCCGCTTCCCTCCGGTCCGAAAATATAACCTTCGTCGAAGATAATGCCGGCTTTCCTGACCATCAGTGCTTCCAGCTTCTCAGAATCGGAGCAGTATTCATTCAAATCCAGCCATACCAGATAAGTGCCCTGGCAGTCCATCATCACCACCTTCGGCAGGTTCTCCTTTACAAACTCTTCTATATAACGGATATTTCCATCGATATAGGCTCTGGCCTGGTCCAGCCATTCCTCCCCTTCCGTATAAGCCGCGATGATGGCGGTCAGTCCAAACGGACTGCACATGCCAACGGATAAACGGTTCGAGACGACCTCTGTCCACTGCTCCTGGTACTCCTTATTGGGTATTATAATGTTGGAAAACTGCATACCGGCCAGGTTGAAGGTCTTACTCGGAGCGGTACAGACGATGATTCTGTCGCTGTAGTCCGGCGCAAGTTTTAACAACGGAGTGTGCGTAACTCCGATTCTCGTTAAATCTGCATGAATTTCATCGGAAATAATCCATTTATCATACTTCTTTGCAATGTCGACAACCTTCCTTAACTCATCCTCTCTCCACACACGGCCAACCGGATTATGAGGGCTGCACAGAATCATTCCCTTTGTATTGTCATCGGCAAATTTTCTGTCCAGATCATCGAAATCCATCTCGTAGGTATTTCCTTTTCTAATGAGAGGATTATTGACCACTTTCCTGCCGTTAGCCTCCACTTTTGCTGTAAATGGATGGTAAACCGGTCTCTGGATAATCACCCCGTCTCCTTCCTTCGTCAGAAATTGAATTAAAAATGCCAGCGCCGGAACGACCCCCGGACTGAAGAATATATCATGTTTGTCGATCTCCCAGCCAAAACGCTTCCGGTACCAGCCCATAACGGCCTGTTTGCACTCCTCATTCTCATAAACCGTATAACCGAAAATCTTCTGGTCGATCCGTTCATGAAGAGCGCGTATAATCGGTTCCGCGCAAGGCAGGTCCATATCCGCGATGGATACCGGAATCGCATTCTCACCGGCTTCCTCCGGTATCGTGTCATACTTGCAGCAGTATGTGCCTCTTCTCTCTACCCGTGTGTCAAAATCATACTTCATCTTGCAGCCTCCTGTCCCATGTTCCACTTTTTACATAAGCCAATTAATATTTAATCTGCTTAACTATCTATCATACTCTCAGATTAATACAGTTCCTGCTGTTTGTCAACTGAAATCTTTCAACGCTTGAATCTGCCCGTAAACCATGGTATGATACAGGTAATTCATACTATCTGTAATGGGAACTGCCAAACCGCAACCAGAACATGGAGGATGTACCAGGATGATCACCATATTTAACAGAAAAGAACTGGCAATTACTTATTCCATCAGTGAGCAGGCACGAATCCGTAATCTTCTGGCGGCCGAAGGAATCAAATACATCATCGATACCAAAGGGACTTTCATGCGTAATTTTGGATCGCGGGGAGCCACCATACAGCAGTTTGGTGAGAATATCACGGCCGGCACAGAATACCGAATCTACGTTTTGAAATCAGATTATGACAAAGCATCACATCTTATCCATAAGTAACAGGACAGACAGGGCCGCAGCGAAAGTTCTATGCTTTCGCTGCGGCCCTGTCTCTTATTCGGCCCCGCTGTTTCCCGACAGCTGCCGGCTTTCCTCTACGTCCAGCTTAAACGCTCTGTTTAACTGCTTCTGAATTCCAATATACGTTCTCATCTCCTCCTCGGAGATCCCATCCAGCATATGATACGTCCTCTCATAGCAGGCATTCTCAAACTCTTCATGCTTTTTATAAATCACTTTCCCTTCCTCTGTCAGATAGAGGTTATATTCCCGGTTATTCTTTTCGTTCCGCTCCTGCCTGATCCATTCCTTTTTCTTAAGCTTGCGGATCAGCTGGGAGCAGGCGCTGTTGGTCTTATCAAACACCCGGGACAGTTCTGAAGCCGTAATTCCCGGCTGGTCCCCGACGGCCTTAATAATCTGAGATTCTGCCTGGTAGAGGACGGTTCCGCGATAATCATGGAGCAGCGAATCGTATTCTTCAATCGCATCGACGCCTTCATCCAGCGTTTTTAACAGTTCACAAAATAATTCATATCGTTTCTCTACGCCCATAGCCCCACTCTCTTCCCTGTTGGTTCCTTTATTGTAAGTGGAAAGGCAGGTATTTGTCAATATGGAGGGGCTTTTCTACTGATCATTTCCCGTGTCTGCGGTCATGCATTGATCGAGAGCTGTCTTGTCGATTTCGTTCACATACTTAGAATCTTCTGTCCTCGTATAGTAGGTGGTTCCGTCCTCGCCGGGATTGCCAACCGACAGGCTGAATGTCTTATCTTCTCCGTCCTTTTCGTACGTGTAGCTCAGCACCGCCTGCGGATGATCCAGCCCGTAACCGGCCAGTTCTTCATCCGTCACCTTATAGTTTGCACAGCTCTTCACGACGAGACCGCTGAGCGAATCGGCCAGTACATTCAGCGCCGAGTTGTCCGGCAGTTTGTTGTCTTCCGTATCGTCCGACCCCCGGTACCAGGCGATGGTTCCGTCTTCACTTCCCGCCGAACCAGATTGAGGGGAGGTCTCCTCAGCCAGTTTCTTCTTCACATAATGTTCGCTGACGCCGTTTTTCTCAATCGTGATCGACTGAATATCGGTCCCCACGACAGCCGGAAACTCTTCCAGAGCCATCATGTCCTCCAGCCCGTAGGCCGTCTCGTCAAACAGGGAGGAACTGATGAGACAGGGGACATTCTGGCCGTCGATCACGGCATAATAATTACCGCCGTCCGTCTTATCTCCAATGAGTATGGTAACGGTCTTCCCGTCATCCGCCGATACCGTTACCCGCCGCAGCGGTGTGTCCAGGCCGTATGCGGCAAGGTCGTCTCCCCCCTCCAGCCTTCTTACTGCCGGAAGCTTCTTTACCGTTCCTGCCAGAGAATCCATGCGGGTCGTATTGACCGGAAACTGGTCGTCACCATCATAAGTCCAGGAATCGCCATCCTTTGTAAATGCCAGTACATTTCCATCGTTATCATAGGAAATGGCCTCTATATCAGAGAAATCGGTCATATATATTTTTTCTGTCTCCGCCTGCTGCCGTTCCTTTTCCTTTGTATGATCCTGATACGCCCCGACACCGGCATAGATGACGCCCAGTGCCGCGACCACCAGACAGCCTGCAAGCAGTCCGTAATTCTTCTTCATTGCCGCGCCTCCATTTTCATTTTACCGTGCAGATCCGTCATAACCTGCTACAAACGTCTCCGTTTCAGCCATACCATAAGCCCCGCCGCCACGGTTGCCACCGGGATAACGAGAATAAAAACGATTCCCCACATGCCGCCATGTGTTACGGTGTTATAGGTAACCTCAAGGCTCTTGGATGGGATGGAGACATTGGTAACATCTTCGAAATTGGCCGTTACCGCATTCATAAACAGGTCTAAATTGGTGAGATTCGAAAAGGTACTGTTTAATCCGTCGTCAATCAGGGAAGGCGTACCGAATACGGTAAGTCTTGCAGTCCCGGAATCCAGTGTTTTCTCTGCCGTCGCGCCGAGAAGATACGTCCCCGGTGTCTGACTGCTCTCTGTGACAAGCATGCCGCCATCCGTCGTCTCCATAAACGGCTCTACCGTAACGCCGTCGGGAAGTGTGTCCAGCTGGTTTAATGCAGACGACTGAAGGATCAGAGCGGTGCTCTTTCTGTCAATTCCGTTCGTTATCTCACTGCCCGATACAAGCGTCGGGAAAATGTAGTAGGGATTGTTCTGATAGCAGCTCTTCGTATCGGCCGCCAGTCCATGTTCCATATTCAGACCGTAAGCGTTTAAGACGGCATTTAAGTTGGGGCGGTCCTTATCGGAATATCCGGCGATCAAAAGCACCTTTCCTCCGCCGTCTAAGTAGTCCGTCACCATGGTTTTTTCGTCGTCTGCCAGATCGCTGACCGGCGCATTGATCAGGAGAAGCTCACAATCCTCCGGGATCCCGCCTCCGGTCAGTAAATTAACGGTATTTACCGTAAGGCCCGACTTTTCCAGGAGATCGGACGTAAGTGTTCCTAAGGCTGCCTCCCCGTGGCCCTCCGTCACATAGATATTTTTCTGCACATCGTTCGTCACGTAGGAGACCGCACTGGTCAGCTGGCCCTCTCCGTCGAACTCCGTCTCCTTCGTCTGGCCGTAGTAATAGTAAGACATCTGGTCATACTTAATAATATCGCTCATCTGGATCGTTTCGGTCTTTCCGTTATCCTCGCACACCACCAGAATCGTATTGTTTTCCACATTCAGCTGTTTTACCCGGTCCGGGTGAAGAACGGAATCTACGGTCTCCGCCTTAATATGATCGGAAAGGTCCGCATACCGGTTTACAAAGCTTGTAATTCTGTCGTCCACCATGGTTGGATCCGCCACCACATAAATCGTAACGTTCTTATCGAGAGACGCCAAAAGCTCCTTCGTCGTATCTCCCACTGTATAAATCTGTGTACCGCTTAAATCCCATCGGCGCACCTTTTCGGGAAGACGGCCTACGATCATATTTACCAGCACGACAGCGGCGATTACGATCACGGAAAGGATCGCAGCATAACCGCCTTTTTTCAGTTTTCTTGTCATTTTAGCCTCCTTATACAGTGCTGTACTAGCTCCATCTGCGTTTTTCCACGGACTGCACGGTCAGAAATACCAGCAGAAATATAATGCTCACATAGTAAATGAGACCACCCGCGTCAAAAATATAGTTGCTGGCAAAATTCTGAAACACATCCGTAACCGCAATCTTTTCTACAAGAGTAACAAACGCACGGTCAAACATGCTCTTTTTGGCAACATACGCTCCCACCAGGGCAACGACTCCTGCCGCCTCCAGCACAATTGCCAGAAGGTTATGGCTCGTTACACGATGGAGGATCACCACGCACAGTGTCCAGAGAAGCAGGAAGCCGACCAGCGACCCGGAGGCCGACGTCGGAAGGAAATTCACGAGGCTGGGCCACAGAAGCAGCAGTAATATGGCTCCAAAGGTCCCCACCGCCGCGATGATCTGGCTCTCTGTCGTGGAAGATATAAACATTCCAATGGCAATATAGACACAGCCCAGAAGGAAGAACGCCAGAATTGACGCATAATCTGCCTTTAAATACGCAGTGCCGTTCATCTTTATGATGAGCGGGCAAAGACAGGAGATGAGGACCGGGACCGCAAATACGGTTACCATGGACAGATATTTGGCCAGCACCATGTTCGGTACCGAAACCGGCGCCGTGAGAAGAAGCTGGTCAGTCTTTGTCTTTCTGTCATCCGCAAAGCTTCTCATGGTCAGAACCGGAATTCCGATCATCACTATGGTCACCATACCGGACAGCGTATAGGAAAAATACGGATATCCGCTCATCAGATTGTAAGCCATAAAGTAAATTCCGACAAACAGAACCAGAAAAGCAATGAATACATATCCGGTCATACATTGGAAATACGATTTCAATTCCCTTTTATAAATCGCCGCCATTTATACTTCCTCCTTTTCTGTTTCCATCACGGAGTCTTCGTCTGAAGCATCTTCGCCGTCCGCCGTATCCAAAGTATCTTCGGCAGTCAGCTCCAGGAATACCTGCTCTAAAGATGCTTTTGTGGTCTGCATGGAGAGAATGGGGATTTTCCGGTCTGCAAACGCAAAGAATATGGTCTCTCTGATGTCTGTCTGAGAGGCACCATCCGGGGAGGAAGCGGCTGCTTCCGCGTAGTCTGAGCCCTCCGACTCTGCCGCCAGCCGGAAGGTCACCTTTCTCACATCTTCTCCGCCATTTTCGTTTACCGCGATTTCTTCCACCCCGCGAATGGGCTCAAGGATCTCTCTGATCGTTTCTTCCTGTCCCTTCACGAGCAGTTCCATGCCGGACGCGCCGGCCATCTGGCGCTCCAGATTCTCCGGTGTATCGCTGGCAATCAGCTTTCCATGGTCAATAATCAGGATGTGGTCGCAGACCGCGCTGACTTCGGACAGAATGTGGGAGCTTAAGATTACCGTATGCTTTTCGCCCAGTTCCCGGATCGTATCACGGATCTCAATGATCTGTTTGGGATCGAGTCCCACCGTTGGTTCATCTAAAATAATGACAGGAGGCATGCCGAGCACGGCCTGAGCCAGCCCTACACGCTGCCTGTAGCCTTTGGACAGATTTCGGATCAGCCTGCCCTGCACGTCTTCCAGCTTCGCCAGAGCCACCACCTCACCGATGGCCTCTTTCCGCTCCTTCTTCGGTATCTGCTTTAATTCCGCTGCAAAATCCAGCTGCTCCATCACCGTCATATCGGCATAAAGAGGAGGAAGCTCCGGCAGATAGCCGATACATTTCTTCGCTTCCTCAGGTTCTTCCAGTATGTTGTGTCCGTTAATCAGGACATCTCCTTCCGTGGCACCGATATAACCGGTCATGATGTTCATGGTAGTCGATTTTCCGGCGCCGTTAGGCCCTAAAAATCCGTAAATCTGACCATCTTCTATGGTAAAATTCAGATGGTCCACTGCCAGATGGCCGCCGTAATCTTTTACAAGATTCTTCACTTCTATCAACTCGTTCTCCTCCTGATTTTTTATTTCCGCGGCAATGAGACAAACGGACACGCCGGCGCGTCCATTTGGCGGCTGCCGGGTTTTTGACTTATGCCGGCAGGAGTGGGGCCGTAAAAGCTGCCCGCACCGCATGCCCCGCATATCCGGTGTTAGTACATAGCGTAAAAAATAATTGTGATGATTCTGTGTTCATATTTTGATGTTTTTGTGATAAAAGTGTGAACCGTTAAAGGGATGGCTGTATCGTATCTGTTTTTACACTTTCTGCAAAAAATAAAAAGATTCCATGGAATTCCGTGCTTTCACACTTAATGTTCCATAGAATCTTCTTACATTTGTTAATTTTCTATTTTGTTACTTGATATCTCAGACGAATATAGGAATCTTCCAAAACCTCACACGTTTCGAGCTGCAGCACTCCCAATAAATTTAATTCATCCATCGATGTGATAGAACTCCCGTCAATAAGAGTGGAGGTATCTTTTCCTCCTATCAATACAGGAGCCACGACGATGTCTATATAATCAATCAGCTTATTTCTTAGAAAAAGTCCATTCAAGGTGCCGCCTGACTGGATTGTTAACCGTTTACAGCCATACTCTTCTTCTAAAACTTTTAATGCGTCCGCTAAATCCAAAGAATCCTGTTTGATAATGTGTAAATTGTCTGCCGTGACAGAAAATGCCGGATGGACAGGATTTTGCGTAATCAATACAAACTCCTTTGACCATTCACAAAAGTAGCGAACTCCGTGTTCTGTTAAGTGATGATTATCCAAAAGCACAAAAGATACCGGTGATTTTGATGGAAACTCTTTTTCGTTGACCCCTAATTTTTTCTGAACTCTCCCCGTATTAAATGACCATAAATCTGTCATTTGCTCTAACTCGTAATACTGGTGCAGTCCTTCTTTCACACCCTTGATACATGGAAAATTTTTGTCTACGTCCAGTTCATCGGATGCACCTGTAGTGATTTTCCCATCTACGGACATCAGCATAAATAATGTCGTTACTGGTCTGTTGTTCATGATCCTGTTACCTCCCAAGCTCCACGTTTTAAGGATATTATACCGTTATTCAGCAATATCGGCAATCAAATCATGAACCGGATTATTTACTGTTCCTGTGGAAAACCAAAGAGATTCCTTTTATTTTGCGTCTGTGTCAGGAAAAAAATGTTCCTCCAGCATCGCACACAGCGTGTGATAGACGGGCAGATGCAGTTCCTGCACGTCGGCTGTCACCTCCGCCGGAACTGCCAGGCATACGTCGCTGATTCCCTTCAAGACTCCTCCCGTTTTTCCGGTCATGGATATGACAGAAAGTCCTCTGGCCTTTGCCACTCTGGCGGCGTTTAACACATTTACGGAATTACCGGATGTGCTGATTGCCGCCAAAACATCACCGCGCCTGCCATAGCCGTATACCTGCTGGGCAAATACCAGTTCCGGGGCCACATCATTTAAAAATGCAGTGGACAACGCGCTGTGCCCCGTCAACGAGATTGCAGGAAGCGCTCCCTGCAGACGGTCTCCCAGATCTCCCAGTCCCTCTCTTTCGGCACTGCCAAGCGGACGTTTTTTATAAAAACCTTTCATCAGCTCCCCAACAATATGATCGCAATCCGCCGCGCTGCCTCCATTACCGCAGAGCAGCAGTTTTCCGCCCTGTGAGTAAGCATCTTCCAGAAGGTCATAAGCACGCATCAGTTCTCCCTCCATATCAATTAACACGGGAAAACGCTGCATAAGCCGTTTTAAATGGTCCATACTCTCTCCCTTTCTCTGTTAGCTGCCTCATTCTTCCAGCATATCTGTCCAGACAGCCTCTCCGCCTTTTTGGCCCGGCAGCCGTAATGTCTTAATTTCAAACGGCTGGAAATCCGCCTCTATGGTCTGTTCCAGTACACCGATTGTCAGTTCTGCCTTCACCGCCCTGCCGGCTGTCTCATAAGCCCGGAGGATCAAATCCCCGCTGCCGTCTTCCGCTTTTTTCAGCACTTCCACAACGATATTTTCCTGATTGACCTCCATCAGGGACCCCGTCTGTTCCAGACGGCCCTCATGGTACGTTTCAAACAGAGCAATCGGCCGGCAGTTCATCACTTTCGCCCGTCTCACGGTCGCCGCATTTTCCCAGCTTCCGTCATGGGGATAGAGACCATACGTAAACGTCTGTGTTCCCTGGTCGATATAGACATATTCCAGATTTTCCTGCAGCTGGTACGGCTCATGGTGGGTATAAACCGGACTCCGAAGCACGGTAAGCGACGCCGTCTTTCCCGCCGCGCTGCCTGCAAATTTTCCGTCATTTAAGATGGACAGCCCATTCATGGAAGTCTCCATTCCAGGGTTCGTCCCCTCCAGATCCAGCCACATCTGCATGGGATACTCTTCTCCGTCCGGCTCCCGCTGTTCCATACCATACGGTATTTCCCAGCTGGTTCGTATATAATTCATATTCATAGGAAACTGAAGTTTTAACATGGCCTGTTTCTCGTGCCAGTCTACCGTAGTCTTGACCGCAATATAATCCAGATCCTGGAAAACCGAAAAATCCTGAATGATTCTGGAATTTCCCCAGACACTGGTTACACGGATCACACTCTTGACCGGACCATTCTCAACCGTACGGACGGAAACAGCCTTAAACCTGCCGATTACCTCATCAAAAATCCGCACTGCATGAGACCACGTATCGCTCTCGTCCCTGATAACTACCGGAACTGCCGCCAGACCGGAAAAATATTCCGTGCCGTCGTTCTTTTTTAACAGAGAAGCAATATAACCGGTCTCCGGATCAAGGGTAAGCTTAAACCACCGATTCTCCGCACTGCACTCCGATACAGCCACCTCCGGAAACGTCTCTGCCTTCTCCCTGACCGCAAACCGGTACGTTCTCCAGCCCAGAGAAGGAAGATCTGCCACAAAGCAGATGCGGCACCTCCCCTGTAAGGCTGCGCTTGACTGTACCAGCTGACAGGGAATCTGGTTTCCATTCTCATCAAGGAGCACCGTGCCCTCTTTCAATGTCCAGGACTCTGCCTGTACTTCCGCTTTCGTATTGAACGCATTAGGATTCACAACGACCAGAGGCTTCATTCCCTCTTCCATCGGGATATTAATCTGCCAGGACAGCGACTGAACGGCACTGTTTAAGCCTCTTCCCGCTGCGTGAAGCGCATAGCCGTAATCCTCCGCCGCATCCTCGTACGACTCCCGTAAGCTAGTCCCCGCCAGAATATCATGGAACTGATTAAACAGCACGCTCTTCCATGCTTTCTGATACTCCTCTGCCGGATACCTTATGCCTGTAAGGAGTCCCGCCATCACAGATACCCGCTCCGCCATAAGCAGACGCATCTCAGCCGCCCGGTTTAACGCCTTAACTCTCGATTCCACGCTGTAACAGCCGCTTGAGTGGTGGAACAGCCCCCCGCAGACCACAGGCAGGTCTCTCCCCCTCTTTTTTACATCCTCAAAATATTCATTGGGGGAGGACAGCTGAAGCTCCGGCATATCCGGTCTGGCGTTCATCCGATGGATACTGTCGATATTCTTCTTCGTAGGGCCGCCTCCATGGTTGCCGACACCGTAAAAGCACATGATACCGCCATCGGAATTTTTGATCTCACCGGCACACCGTCTGACATGCTCTTCGATCTGATCGGGCCAGGTACAGTATTCAAAGGGAAGCCGAAATGCGTTCACCGCAGAACCATCGGCAGACTTCCAGACAAAGTTTTCCCCTGCAATCCCCTTTTCGTGACGGCCGGGACGCATGAATACATAGCTGTCCATGCCGCATTTCTTCAATATCTGGGGAAGATTCCCGTTGTGGCCGAAGCTGTCCACATTGTATCCGCAGACCGCCTTTACCCCGAATTTCTCCTCAAAATACCTCTGGCCGTAAAGCCCCTGTCTCACAAAGGATTCTCCGCATGGGGCGTTGCAGTCCGGCTCGGTCCACCAGCCGCCCACGATCACCCATCTTCCCTCTTTCACCCGGCTTCTGATCTCCTCAAACATGGATGGATCATTTTCCTCCACCCATTCATAATAGGCGGCAGAACTGCCGGTAAAGATAAAGTCGTCGTATTCTTTCATCCGGTCCAGCACAGATTTAAAAGTTGCCTTTACCTCCTGCAGCCCCTCCTGCCACTGCCAGAGCCAGACAACATCAATATGAGCATTTCCTATCATGTATAATTTTTTATCTTTCTCCATTCCGATCCCTTTCCTCTTCCCATTCCTCTTCCCATTCCAGCAGATTCACTATTTTTATGTTCCTGCCTTCCCTGTCTGTTTTGATGGTCTGTATCTCATGATGCCCAATCGTCAGGGGATACGTATTTCCCATAAGGTACAGGTGATAGTCCGTATCTTTTCCCTCCAGTTCCAGCAGACGCAGAATGAAGCCATCGTCGTCCTCCGCCTTCTTCATCACCTGGACTGCCACGTTATCCCGGTCTGTTCCCGCAATCGATAAGACCATGGAGCCACGGCCGTCGTTCGTCAGCGGCTTGTGGGCGCTGTCCATAAGATACTCATAAGAACCATTTGCTTTCTCAGCAATGCGGTACAGCTCAGATGCGGGAAGCCGTTTCCCGTGAGGCTTTAATATCAGGTGAAATGTCTGCGTTCCAATATCCATGTATTCATAACTCTCAATCTCATTCTCCCAGTCCGGACTGCTTCCCTGAGCATAAATCGCACTCCGGGCTACAGTGATCTGCGTTCTGCCCTCAGTCAGGTTAAAGGCGTATTTTCCATCATTTGAGACGGCAAGGCCTCGTCCCGCTCCGTCTGCCGCATCGAGAAAGCGCTGCATATTATATTCGCCATCATCCCCTTTATGATCTCTCTCCACAATTCCATATGCAGTCTCCGCCCGGGTGATAAGACAGCCCTCCCCCGTCGGATAGGCGGTTTTTAAAAGCGCGCGGGGATGCGCAAAACACAGCCGGTTCTCCACCCTCAGTTCCCGTTCATCAGCCCCCAGGGAATAGAGCTGTTCCAGTCTCGTTCCCTCGTAAGACAGCCGGACCCGGATAGTCTCCCGAATCTCTCCGCTTTCTACCTTATCGATGGAATCCAGCCGAAAGGTTACGTTTCTGTCTTTAAATCGCTTTCCCTGCAGACCGCCCCACGCATCCCGCTCGTCCACATACAGCCGGACAGAAGCCGGGCCTTTTAAGGCGTCGTATCCGGCAGTCCTGTCCTTCAGGGCACACAGCATTCCCGTCTCCGGATCAAACTCTGCCCGTAAAAACCGGTTTTCCAGCGTATAGGGATCCGGATTGTCGAGTTCCATGTTCTGATTGAAGCCAAGGGACGGCGTCTCTTTCCTGAGCCTGTATACCGCATAGCCGCAGGAAGGAACCGATGCATGGAAGACGATGCGGCGTCTTCCTCCCAACACCGTGTGGCGGACTTTTGCCGCAGTATGTATTCTCTGATACGGTACCTCATTTCCGAAGGGATCGGACAGCTTAAGCGGACTCTGGCAAAACCATTCCAGTTCCACCTCCACATAATCAGAAAAGTCTTTGCCATGGGGGTTAAACAGGAACAGGGGGTATCCCTCTCCGCTGGTATCCAGGCTGTTCACGATTCTCTGCTTCGCCGTTTCTCTGACTGATGCGGCTTTGGCACATACCGCCGAGAGCTGCATCACCGCTTCCTCCCTCGCCGGCTTAATAGTAGTACCTCCCATGGTATCGTGAAACTCATTGAAATGCAGACCGTTCCACAGGTCTTCTATTTTCCCGGTTTCCTCCGGCCACACTCCCGTCAGCGCGGCCGCCATGGACAGGAATGTGTCTGCGGCCATAAGCCGTCCTTCTGCCAGTCGGTTCAACTGTTTAAACCTCGAATCGTTGGAATAGCACCCCTGATTGATTTTTTCAAACGGTCCCATTTTTACAGGGAGTCTCCAGTCCCTGATATCTTCCAGGAACTCCCCAAAGGAAGCAAAATGCAGCTCTGCACCGTCAAAGTCCTCTATCTGTTCACGGATTGTTTCTATATTTTCAATCGTCGGACCGCCTCCATGATTACCCACGCCGTAGCAGCAGACCATTTTGTCATATTCTTTTGTACGTTCCAGTGTATCATTGATATTTTTCAGGGTCGGTTCCCGGAACCAGGTGGTGTACTCCGCAGGAAGGCATATGGCATTCACGCTGCTTCCGTCCGGACTTTCCCACCGGAAGACCGGGGTATCCAGTCTTGGGCGCATAAACACATAGGAATCCATGCCGCTCTTTTTTAATATCTGCGGAAGGCTGCCGCTGTGACCAAAGCTGTCCACATTGGAGCCGATCCGGCATATTTCCCCAAAGCGGTCTTTTAAATAGCGCTGGCCGTACAGGCCATGGCGGGCAAAGGCTTCGCCGCAGGGAAGGAGACAGTCCGGTTCGATGAACCAGCCTCCCGTTATCTCCCATCTGCCCTCCAGAACCCGCTGTCTGATCTCCTCGAATAAATCAGGCAGAAGTTTTTCAATCCACTGAAAGAATGCTGTGGACGTGGAAGTAAACCTGTAATCCTCAAATTCCCACATCCGGTCCAGGGCAGACTGAAACGTGGCCTTTACCTCCTGCATTCCTTCCTCCCATTCCCAGAACCATACCGGGTCAATATGGGAATTTCCTATCATATAGAGCTGTTTTTTCTCCATCATGCATCTCCTGCTCACTCACCATATTTTTTCTGCGCCGCCCAAGTCCCCTTCTTCCACAGACTGCTTCACCATCTCAGCCGATCTGCGGATCGCCAGACAGCGGACCTTGCTCAGCCGTTCCAGACCTTTTACCCCTTCTCTCTCCCCCAGCCCGGCTAACGACTGGTACAGAAGAAGCTGAAGCATCTGCATACGCTCCGCCAGCAGGGATACCTGATTCTCTTCCTGCAGCGCAGTCTGAAACTCAGGCAGTTCCGCCAGCCCCTTAAGAAGCGGAATAAACTCCGTACGGCTGCTCCTCCTGGCCGCATAGGCAAAGCATTCCAGATAGGAATACGTCCCCTTTCTGATATCCATGTAATCCCGCTCTTCCTTCTTCAGCACTTCAAACACCAGATAAAATGGTTCCATGGAAAATCCGTCTCCGCCGGACAGCAGATTTAAGTCATACACAAGCTCCGGCATCACTCCATGATCCGGGAGAAGCTGTGCACACATCACAGATCCTTTTCTCACCGGCAGACCGGGCTTTGCCTCATTAATCCTCCGCACAATACTCTGCTGCATATCTTCCATATAATCATTGCATCCATGAAACAGCGCCGCCCGTTTCAGTACCGCCAGCGTTCCCTGGTCCCGCCCATATTCATCCGCTTCCAGCGCCTGTATCCGCTTACGGATACAGGGCAGTACATGTTCGCTCTCACCGCATACAAGCGCCAGCAGCGGACTAATCTTCGTCTCCTCATACGTAAACGGAACGTCAATCCAGTGTGTACGGCTCTCTCCCGTTACCTGTCCTGCATAAAATGCATAATCCGGAATATTCCTGCTGTCACTTTGATACCGGATTTTATCTGGAAGAGTCAGACTGTCCCCCGTCGCCTCCCTGATCCATGCCCGCCTCTGCGGAATGGAAAGTGCTTCTATCAGACAGCCGGATTTCGCCGCCCTGGCTGCAAGCAGTCCCAGGACTGCCCCCTGGTGCATCAGATCCGGCTGCATACGCAGCCCGGGAAAGGCGTTATGGGTAGCAGAGACTGCCTTCCCCGCCACATACAGTCCTTCCAGGCTGTATCCCTCCCGGTGTTTCGGGACCAATGCGCTTAAGGGAATCTGCATGTTTACCTGAGGCGGAAGATATCCGCAGTATACCATGTCTGCATCCAGCTTTCCTTTTGGATCATAGTTGGAAAAGAAGGTGCAGATCCCGTCATCATACGTCCGGAACGTGCATATGTCCCGCAGATCGATCATTTTTTTCCCTGTGATATGGCGGCTCTCACGCATACTCACATAAGCCCCATGATCAAACGTCCCCTCCCCCCGCTCTCTGCCAAGAACGGCAAACCGGGTCATGTCCTCCGGATCAGATGCCATCACCATGGAGGAAAAATTATTCCGGTATCCGGCAGTTCCCGTATACTGGGCCAGAGAAGCCCAGTACGTAAAGCAGTCCCGGCCAGAACCATAGACCGTCTCCGCACCAGCAAAATACGCCAGATCTCCGTCGCCCGTTGCATCGATGATCAGAGAGCCTCTCAGGGTTATCTGTCCAGCGTGTCCCGCTGTTTTTACGCCGCAGACGCGGGTTCCCTCCTTTACCACATCGTATGCAATCTGTCCGAAGACCACGGATACACCGGCCTCAAGACACAGCTTTAACAGCACGTATCCTCTTATCCCCGCATGGAAATCATCATACTCACTCCACAGCCCCGGTTTTCTGCTGATTCCATACTGCTGTTCCAGCCGGTCCGTCTCCAGATCAATCTCTTCCACATCCCTGTAACGTTTTCCAAACCAGTAAGTACTGACACCCCCTAACGTGGCGGTTCCCCCCAAATCATACTGCGGTTCAATCAGAACCGTCCCGGCGCCGCCCCGGGCGGCATACAGCGCCGCCATGGCCCCGGCTGTGCCGCCTCCCACGACGATCACGTCAAACGGTGCCTCTTTCAGGTTTGAGCAGGATTTTTCCCCTTTTCCTGCCCGGAGAGCAAAACGTCCCAGATTGAGAGCCGGATTTTCCGCCTTTGATCTCTCAAAGGCCAGAAGCAGCTCTCTCCTTCCAGCCAGCAGATTCTCCGCTTCCGTCGCTCTCGGCTTCCAGAGAAACGGCGCCTTCAGAATCCGGTTTTTACCGGTTTTTTCATCGGTTATCCAGGCCGCACAGACCGTCCTTCCCCCTTTATTCGTCTGGCTAAACTTCTCATGATAACGGCACCGGACTCCATACAGTCCCCCCTTGGAGGCAAATCTTACTTCAATTTTCTCCTTCTCCTCAGAAACCGCGTCCATAAAATACAACCCGTAGCAGAATTCTGCTCCCTGCTCGCGGCATAACCGCTCCAGATACTTTTTATATCCATCCGGATGCAGACAGCCGTTCCCCCAGAGAGAATCCGGAAAAAATCCCTGCAGTTCCGGACTGCTTTCATAATCTAAGTAACTGCCTATATCTGCGGCGAGGAAGGTCTCCTCCACAGCCAGCAGCACCCTTTCGCCCCGGCGCGCCAGACAGATTGACCGTTTCACCGCCTCCAGCGTATTACCGGTTATCAGATATCCTGTCTCTCTCCACCGGTCGGGGGACTCCGGCTTCAGAATTTCCTGTCCCAGCTCAAATCCCATCTGTTTTCCTCTCCTGACGGCCGATCAGACGGCCATTGCCATTAAAAGCTAAAATCACGATCCAGATCCAGCGCCTTCTCACAGCCCTCCCGGTCGAGATACGTAATGACAAAGGAATGGCTCTTTAATTCCGCCTTCAAATCCGCCCGGCACGGTCCCGCCATCCAGGAAATCCAAAGGCGCTCATCCGGCGTGTTGTGAACTGTCATCTCCCCGTCAAACACGGGATATTCATTTCGAAACTGCATCATCACGCACAGCTGCTTTACGACAGGCTTCTCCGCCAGCCGTTCAATCTCTTCTACAGTATAGTTATGTCTGCTGATATTCCGGTCATAGTTGGTGCGTTCCATCAGTTCATAATCATTTTCGCCGGCCAGGAGCCCCATGTAGTAGACCTGTGGAATCCCCGGGGTGAAAAACTGAATGGCACGGGACAGAAGATAGCTGTCATCCCGTTCCCCCACAGCCGAATAGTAGGAACAGTTTATCTGATACACCACCTTCTCTCCGCTGCTGTTGCCGCCGCTGTAATCCCATTTAAAATTAGCTCCATACTGTTCGGTCTGGTCAACCACAGCCTGAAGCTCCTCCAGGGAGAGTAAATCCACGACATCCACGGTTCCCAGTCCGTCATGGGTATCCAGCGTCGTCTGTTGATTCCTGGGGCATATGGCAAGCCAGTGTCTGATTCTGGCACTGCTGCCCGAGTAGAGCGTATGAAGCACCATAACCGGCAGAACAAAATCGTAAACTGCATAGCCGTGTTCAGCAATTTTAAGCTGTACGGTATAATGGTCATGAATCTCCGGCAGCATGGGAATCCCTTTCTCATCCAGCACGCGCTGAATCCGGTCCATCATCTCCCAGATCTCCGGTTCCAGGAAAAAGCAGGTGGTGCCCACTTTTTTCGTGGCAAAGGCAAAGGCGTCTAAGCGCAGCTGGGAAAGCCCCTGATCCATCAGAAAACGCAGTGTGCGTTCCACGTAGTTCCATGCCGATTCACTCCGAAGATCCAGATCCATCTGCTCATCATCAAAGGTACACCAGATCTTTTCCGTGGTTCCATCCCGAAATGCAATTTCTTCACACGGTGCGCACGGTTTCCTCTTGTTCAGCAGTTCCACCTGTTCTTCCGTCGGTTCCCCGCCCGGCCAGAACTTACGGAAGCGCAGAAACATATCCGCGTATTCCGACTCATCATGCTTCTCAATAAAATCCAGGAATTCCGGACTTCTTCTGGACAGATGGTTAATCATAAAGTCAAACATCAATTCGTAATCCTCTGCAATTTCCCTTATGTCCTCCCAGGTTCCAAAGGCTTCATCCACCTCCCGGTAATTGATCGGCGCAAAGCCCCGGTCCCCGGATGACGGAAAAAAGGGCAGAATATGGATCGAATGAATCTCCCTTCTGAAATACCGGTCAATAACCCCTTTCATCTCTTTTAAATTCTTTCCAAAGCTGTCGGCATATGTAATCAGCATAATCTTATTTTTCATCGTTTTCTTCCCTTATCTGTAAAAATCATCGTAGGCTTTCATCCCTACAGAAACAGCCGCATAGTCCCCTATCATCTCTCCCAGAGTGGCCGGTACAATCTTACAGGCTTTTCCCGACGCAGCCAGGGCTTCTCTTGCAATGACCGCCTGCATTCCCGGCTCCAGAGCCTCCCTCTGCCTGGCGTATATACTGCCAAGCACGATCATATCCGGATTTAAAATATCGATCAGGATGGAAAGACCTCTTCCCAGATACTCCGCCACGATATCAAAGATCTCCCTTGCCGTGGCATCGCCTTCCTCCAGTGCCCGGCCAATTTCCTTACAGTCTACCTGCGGCAGCATATCCATCGACTTGCAGAAGGAGGGAACAACACCTTTTTCCAGGGCTTCCTGTGCCTTCATCCTTCCTAAATTGGCGATCCCTCCTCCGCTGCAGAAGCCCTCAAAGGAGCCGTTTTTTCCATAGCCATAAGGCCCATCCTTTTCCAGGCGGATATGTCCTACCTCTCCCGCCATACAGGTGGCTCCCTGATACAGCTGGCCGTTTAAGATCATGCCGGCACCCATCCCGGTTCCGAAGGTTAAGAACACCATATTTTTCGTCCCTTTCCCCGCGCCAAGCCTCCATTCCGCCAGAGCACACGCATCCGCATCGTTCTGCAGCATAACCGGCACACGGAATGCATTGCGCAAAGGTGTGAAAATATCCGCATTATCCCATTCCGGCAAATTGGGAGGCGCCATGATGATTCCTTTTTCCGCATCCAGCGGTCCGCCGCACGAAATACCGATCGAGCAGAGCCGCCAGTCCGGACTGGCTTTTAACTGAGTCTGGATAATCTCGATATACTCATGAAAAGCCGAGTGATAATCCGCCGTCCTTGTAGGCCTTTTTACCTTATCCAGGATCTCAATTCCCCCATCCGCATAACGGGCAAAGGAGACGGCGCTCTTCGTTCCTCCAATATCTATTCCTGCAATTATCTGCATTCTGCTCCCCCTTCAATGACCGCCTGGCGGACGTACAGCGCCGCGCCGGACGCCGCTTCTTCCTCCCTGTCCGTAAATACAACGGGCAGACCAAATACTTTTTCCACATCTTCCCTCAGAAGCCTGTTTTTGCGGATCCCATTGCCGGACGCCACAATCTGTGTCTTCCCAGCACATGCCTTTTCCGGGAATGCGCTGTACAGGGCGAACAGCTCGCGGGCCATGCCCGTGGTAAAGCTGCGGATTAAGTCTTTGGGATGAAAATTCCCGGAGTTTAATCCGTAGATTCCCGCTTCCGGTTCCCGGTCCGTCTCTTCCCTGCTTCCGTAAAGGCTGGGAACCGCACGCAGCTCAGTCTCCGGTTCCTCCATCGCCAGGCGCTCCATGGTTTCATAGGCGTTCACCTTCTGCCCTGCAAATTCCTCACATACCTCCTCGAAAAACGCAGCCAGGCGCTCATACACCTTTCCTCCGTTTAAGGAGGCGCCTACATATAAATAACCATGATCAATCCAGGGGCGGATATCAGTTCCTGCCGCCGGATCCCATTCGCCGCTGTAAACCGACACCTGGGAACCGGTACCCACATTGATGCTGACGCTGTGTTCCTTGTCTTTGACAGCCCCCAGAAAACTGGCCTGATTATCTCCCACCGCGCAGAAAACCGGTATCGCTTCCGGTTCAGCGGTTCCCCTAGCCGGCAGAACCGCCTTCTGCTCCATTACCATGGTTCCGACAGCCTGGCCTTCCTCCCGGGCGACAGCCGGATAGCAGGAAATATCCACACCCGCAGCCGCAAGTTTATCGAGTTCAAACCGTCCCTCCGCCATGTGATATCCTCCAAAGCTGGCAGCCATCGTCTTATGAACAACTGCCTTACGGCTTCCGGTCAAACGCATGGCCACATAATCGCCAATCCCGACAAATGCCACTGCCTCATCCGGAATCTGCTGATTCTCCTGAAGGTAAAAATGGGTGACACTCCCGTAACCCGTATAAAACGGGAGTCCCGTCTCCTTCACAAGATAACGTGCATAGGTGAGGCCATCCCGGTATCTCTGGTTCCCATCCTCATTTTTCCAGGTGTAAAGCGGGGATACCGCCCTCCCTGTCCTGTCTGTATACAAAATACCATGCATCTGACTGGAAATCCCCACTCCGGCCGGCTTCCTGATGTTCCTCGCTTCATGTTCTCCGGCCCACGCCTTAAATTCCATCAGCAATTCTTTGAGCAATTCCTTCGCCAGCGATACGATTCTGTCCGGATCCTGGAGATAGCTCCCCGTATTGATAAAGGAATTAGGCACACTTAAACTCTTGATTATTTTATCTTCTGTCAGGTCATAGAGGACCGCGCAGATCGAAGTAGTCCCAATATCGATTCCCAAAGATATCATCGCACAACCTCACCTTTCCCTGTATTGTTCAGTCATAATCCGCCGGACTGCCACTCAATCTCCACCAGGCAGTCCGGTTTTTCACAGTAAACGCTCCAGAGCATGCCGCCATGACATACTGCTTCGTGTTCCCTGCCATCTATCCACACCCGGACCGGCGGCCGATCCGCCGCAAATCCAAGCGTACCGGCTTCCAGAACGAGCGCCGCCACGCGGTCCTCCTCCTCACGCAGAATCCGCAGACAGCCACAGGAAATGTACTTTTCCAGAATGCCGATCAGCCTGCCCCGGCCTTTATCCGGAATGAGCAAAAACAGTTCTGCCCCGCCTTCCGGGAGTGAAAAATTGATTCCGGACTCTCCCAGTCTGCATACAGTTCCCGCTTGATAAGCGTACACCAGCCAGTTTCGTCCCGAAAGTTCCGGGATATCAGACATTTCAAGTTTTCCCAGGCAGATATCGTCTTTTTCACAGATATGGAACGCACCAATCACATAGTTTTCTCCGTACCGGTTAAATATCTTAAGCGGGCGCAGCGTGTCCGCCGGATTATCAAACAGGCAGTCCGTCGTAGGCATCCCCACCTCCCTGCATCGGATAACCAGGCCCGTCTCTGTGATAAGCGGCCGGATAAAGCCGGGATTTGTCTCCCCCACACGATCGCTCACATAGACCGGCCCTCCGCTCACCGCGCGGAGAATGGAGTTCTGCCAGTTTTCCTCGTGACTGCTGAAGAACATATCCCAGTCACCCCAGTAAAACTGTCCCTGAAGAAGTGAATTATAGCTGTTTTGTACCGCATGCTCTTTAAACCCGTGAGGCACTTGAGGAACAAAGTCATCGCTGCTTCTTGCAACGGCACTGCTGGGACGGTTCCACATATCCTCACCGGCCATTCCCATGCAGTTAATAATACAATTATCAAAATACAGAGCTGCCGACGCATTCAGCCCCTTCTGAATTCCGCAGGAGGCGTGTCCATAAGTCTCCATCCCTCCGTAAGCCAGCGAAACCGCGCTCTGACCGTCAACCTTCACAAAATCGATGCCGCAGCAGTTTTTTAAATATTTATGCCATGTTTCAAAAAAGGTAAATGCCTTTCCGGCCTCCGGATCCGGAAGTATCCGGCCATCCGGTAAAACTCTGGTTCCCGCCTTCAGCGTTTCATCCGCCGGCGAATCACCGGCCAGGCCGTTCCAATAGCCCATGACGGCATGCCAGACTCCCACACTGTCCACGTTCCATGTTTCCTTCAGTTCCTTTACACAGCCTTTCAGCCCCTTCGGGAAACGCTCTCTGTCTGCATCCAGTCCGATCAGCACCTTTTTGTCATAATCTGCATCAAGCCACCCATCGTCCAGCAGCACCCATTTCACCGGCAGCTGTTTCGCCCGGAACTCCTTCATCTTTTCCATCACGCCCTCATGGGAAACCCTGTGATAAAAGGCATCCCAGGTGCACCAGCCAAAGAACTCCAGTTTTTCAGGGAATTTTCTGTTTTTCCGAAGCATGGAGCTCCGTCCCAGCCTGCCAAGAGCTGCTTGAACCGCCCTCTCACAACAGAGATACGGATCACTCCCTCCGGCGATCGCCAGACTCAAATCCTCCATGCGGTTTCGGTTTCCCGTATTCGACGCCATGCGGACCGCCAGACGATTCTCAGCTCCTGAACGATTTACTCCATCTGTTTCCAGGCTGCACCGGTTCAATTGGTACCGGTCCATACTGCACATATCCGTCCGATTATCTTCTCCACATACGGAAAGAACAGCAAAATACGTCGCTCCACTCTGAAACAGCAGGAGCTGTGTCCTGTCCGGAAGCTCTTTTATGTCCGAAAAAAAAGCGGGTCTGACCCACCAGTCCTTATGCTGATAGACGGCAAGGAAACGCTCCGTCTCCGGAATATCCAGGTGGTAAACGATGCCCTCCCGGGAATCAAAATATGCCTGCGGTCCAAAGCAGGGCTCCCGCGCCTCCTTTTCCGCCCGTACCGTAATGAGTACCGTGTCTTCCGATACCGATCCCTGCAGTTCTCCCGCTGTCCCTTCCTCCGGAGAAAGAGACAGCAGAAAAACCACTCTGTCATCCCAAATCAATTCTATCTGATCACACTGAGTTATTTTTCTGCTGCTAAACATAGAACCCCTTTTTCGTCCTTTTTTCTTTTTTAATGAAACACTTCGTTCACAAACTGATTGAAGAAGTGATCCGTCACAATCTCACCCGCACCAATGACACCCGCATTTTCCCCTAATACGGATACCGCCATGTAGTTTTCCTTTGCTCCCTTCACTTTTCTCTGATTCGCCACGTCCTGGACAATATTAAAATACATGGGATATTTCTGTATCAAAATTCCGCCCAGTATAATCATCTCCGGATCAAAGGTATTAATCAGATTGCTGACCGCCACACCCACGTAGAAGGCAGAACGGTTTAAGATAGAGATGGTGAGCAGATCCTTTTTGTCCGTCATCTCAAATACATCCTCTATCGTCAGCGCGTTCCTCTTATGGTAAAGCGGGTGATCCTTCTGATTCTCGAGCTGCTCTCCCAGCATCCGGAGTACTGCAATACCGGAGCTCATGGCCTCTAAGCACCCCCGATTTCCACAATTGCAGAGTGGACCATTGATGTCAATCGTGATATGTCCGAATTCACCGGCGATACAGTTGGCACCTACATTCAGCTTTCCATCGATAATCAAACCGCTGCCGATTCCCATGTCCACTTCCACATACGCCAGGTTGGAGCAATCCCTGTTATTTCTGTACCAGTACTCGGCAAATGCAATTACATTCGTATCCTTATTTAAAAAAACAGGAAAACCGGTTCTCCCCTCCAGAGTTTCCTTCAGTGGAAGATAGTCCAGCATCGGCATATTAGGCGGAGTCAGGATCACGCCGCTTTCACAGTCCAGAGGCCCCGGGGCGCCTACCCCGATTCCCAGAATATCTTCCCGCTTCACACCGGACTTTTCTATTACCAGCTCCACGGCCTCTGCCAGCATGGTCACAAAATCATTCTGATTCTCAAATTCCTTATCCATGGAATACCGCTCAATGGCCAGAATCTGTCCCCGCAGATTCAGGAGGGCAATGCCGGTAATAAATTTATTGATATGGATGCCTATGGTATAGCGGTAATTCTCATTAATTACATAGGAAACTGCTTTTCTGCCCATGCCACCCGATTCCATCTGTCCGTCACGGATCAGATTCAGCTCCTGGAGTTCTGCCAGGATCTTCTTGATCGCCATAAATGTCAGGCCGGTGACGCTGGCAAGGCCCGCTTTTGTCGCCGTGCCGTTTCTTCTGATATACCCCAGCACCGTTCTTCTGTTAAAATTCTTGAGCTGTACCTGATTATTCTGGTCTGCCATATTTCTTCCTTTTCCCTTTTCATTTGTCTGAATTTCATATTACCATTATACTTCAGGCCAAACGATATTTCAATTCGCCAAAGGTTCCAAAGACAGTGAGCAGCGTCAGCCAACTATCCTTTTACCGCTCCGCCAATATTCATGCCATCCGTAAAGTACTTCTGCAGGCACATGAAAACAACGATAATCGGAAGCAAAACAATACAGGAGGCCGCCATTAAGTAGTTCCACTGGGTATTGGACTGGCTCACGAATATCTTAAGCCCCAGCTGCAAGGTAAAGGTCTTCGTATCCATCAGATATAACAGTGGCTTTAAAAAGTCGTTCCAGCTCCAGTTGAAGGAAAGTACCACCACTGTCATAATCGCAGGCTTGGCCATGGGAAGCATAATACTCCTCCAGATCCGGAAATGGGAGGCTCCGTCGATCTGTGCCGATTCGATCACCGAGTTGGGAATCCCCGCATAAAACTGCCGCAGCATAAAGATAAAGTACGCCGATCCCATAAACTGCGGCACAATCAGCGGCAGATATGTACCAACCCAGCCAATTTTTGCATACAGGACGTACTGTGGGATCATCGTCACAAATTCCGGGATCATCATGGTCGCCAATATAATGGAGAACATAATATTTCTGCCCGGAAAGCGTATCTTTGCAAATCCGTAGGCCACCAGGGAATTGGCAAGGACACCTCCGAGAATGGCAAATGCCGCTACAAATACGGAGTTTAAAAACCACCGGCTGAATTCCGCGCTTGCCCAGGCGTCCTTAAAATTACTCCAGATCGGTTCGTGGGGATACCACGTAATCGGATACGTAAATATCTCGTCCATGCTTTTTAAAGCGGTGGATATCATAAACCACAGCGGCATAATCACAGTCAGGGATGCAGCAGCCAGAAGAATAAAACAGATCACGTTTACAATTGCCTTTTTTCTGCGCCTGCTGGACAGTCCGCCTCTTTTTACTGTTTTCGTATCAGCAGCCATTACGTCTCACCTTCTTCCGTATGTACCCAGTATTTTGATGCGACCAGATTGATCACGGTTATTGTCATAACGATCAGGAGCAAAAACCATGCCATCGCAGACGCATATCCCATGTCGTAATGGGTAAATGCCTCCTGATAAATATGCAGGTTGTAGAACAAAAGGGATCCTGCCGGATCTCCCTTTCCGTTCTTGCTCATGACCAGCGCCTCCTGAAATACCTGAAATGCCCCCGTCATATTGGTAATGATATCAAAAAAGATAATAGGGGAAATCTGCGGAAGCGTGATCTTCCGGAATTTCTGTAAAAATGAGGCTCCATCGATATCAGCCGCCTCATACAAATCTTTAGAGACCGAATTCATGGAAGATAAGTATAGCAGCATACTGGTTCCCAGCGCCCATACCCGCATCATAACCAGAGACGGCTTCGTCCAGGCCGGATCTGAGAGCCAGGAGGGGCCTTCGATTCCCACCAGCCGCAGCACAGAGTTGATCAATCCGCTCTGAGGTGCCAGAAGCTGCATCCAGAGCTGATATACCGCCACACCGGAAAGTACGGTCGGCAGGTAAAACAGCATCCGGAACAGCGGCGTCCCCTTCACCTTCTGATTCAGCAGTGTCGCAAGAAAAATCGCACAGATACAGGAGCTCGGCACTGCCAGCGCCACATAGTAAAGTGTGTTGCCTAATGACTTCCAGAATACAGGATCCTTAGTGAACATCCTGATGTAATTGGAAAGTCCGATAAAATCCATCCTGGAAGTCATGTTATAATTTGTAAATGATGCATACAGCGAAAAAAGCAATGGTCCTCCTGTCAGACAGAGGAAGCCGATCAGCCACGGGCTGATAAACAGCCAGCCCGCACGCGCCTCTCTGCTTTCACGCTTCGTCATGGTGTGTTTCATCTTTGTCATTTGACACCCCCTGTGTCTCAGCCTTCCATATGACAGGAAGTACCCATCTTCAGTATCTTACTTATCTGTCACCAGTTCTCATTTCCCGACGTATCCGCTATTTATTGTCTGAAACCAGCTGTTCAACCTGGGCCTGAGCCTCGTCAAGTGCCTCCTGCGGCGTCTTGCTGCCAAGAATGATTTCATCCAGATACGGAAGCACAATATCAGATGCGCCCGGCGCAGTCAGTCTGTCCTGAGTGACAACTGTAGTAGGCATTGCCTCCAGTGCCATCTTAAATACAGGAATTTCCATCAGAGACGGATCCTGGGACGCTTCAATATTTGCCACGGTATCGTAAACCTGGGATGCCCAGTATATCTGGGATTCCTTACTGGTGATGAATTTAACAAATTCCCAGGAACCCTCTGTATCCTTGGCTCCGTAAGGGATCTCAACAGAGAAACCGCCGCCCCAGGAGTAATGCTCACCGCCATCTTCCAGGGACGGAAGCAGTGCCACGCCGTAATTCTTATCCGGTGCGTAATCACGTACCTTTGTAAACTCGGTCGGTGTATTCACCCACATAGCTACCTTACCGGCCACAAAAGGATTCGTCATGCCATTGCCAAATTCAGCAGAGAAGCTGTCCAGCTCTTTCTTACCATAGTACTGGTAAAAGTCATTGTAAATATTCTCAAACATCTTTACCTTTTCAGGCGTGTTTACGTACACATTACCATCTGCATCTGTATAATCTTTCCCGTCAGCGGTGAAGGCCCATGCGTTCCACTCCAGGGTCCCCGGGAAAAATCCAAGGCGTTCATAGGAGCCGTTATCCTTTTTCACATCCAGCTTTCTGGCATACTCCACAAGCTGCGCCCATGTTTCCGGCGGTGCCTCCGGATCCAGTCCCGCCTCCGCGAAAGCGTCCTTATCATAGTAAAGAATTCTTGTATCCGTTACGTAGGGCAGTCCATATGCATGCCCCTCATACATCATGGCATCCATCAACTGAGGATAAAACTGATCCGTAAATCCATCGCCCTCTTTCGCGATCAGATCCGTTAAATCTGTCGCCTGCTTCGCTTCCGCCCTGTGAGTGACGGTGCGGATATCCTGAATAATCACATCAGGAGGATTTCCCGCTGCGGTAGCTGCCAGCGCTTTTGTCCATACATCCCCCCATGGATAGTTGACATGCACTACTTCATATTGATCCTGAGATTCGTTAAAATTCTGGCAGAGCTGCTCAATGACGTATTTGTACTGACCATCTCCCCACCAGTCCCATATTTCCAGTTTAACGCGATCCCCCGAGGCCTCTTTTGCCGTGCCTTCCTCTTTTGTCCCCTCCGCCTGAACCGTTGTATCTGCAGCACCCTTTGTGTCCGCGTTCTCAGCCGGCTGGCTCTTGCATGCAGTCAGACTCATAATCCCAAGTGCTGTGGCGATTGATAATCCGATCAGTTTTTTCCTCATGCCTTTCTCCTCCATTAAATTAAGTTTAATTTTCACTTGTCAGAAGTTTCAATACTCTTCCTGTTTCTTAATATACGCCACTTTATCAGCATTGTCAATAGCATTTATTAAATTAAGTTTAATATCTTTCTTTTCAATATTTTCAACAAAACAGACAAAGTTATTTTGTAATAATCGCCTAATACAATACTATTCACTATTGTATTGCAGTTTTTTATTGCAAATGGCAACTGCACTTTGTTTTTACATTTTTAATAAGTTATATTTTATTTAATCTCTTTCTTTATCACAAAAGCAATCTGTCGAAAGACAGCAGCCTTTGCATAAAGCCGTAACCCGAAACGTACTGCCCGGCCTTTGTACCAGAAGATATTAAAATAAGATTAATAAGTCATCAGAATACATCAAGTGTCAGGAAGTCAAACAAGAAACCGTGCCAGTTACCGTTCACGGCCCGTTACTGTATTGGGATTTTTTTAGAAATTACTTGAATTTTAAGAAGGTATTGTTTATAATAGAAATATAAAAGAAAGCACCCACTCCAAAAGTGGAGGCTCCCAAGATGATTAGTTACATGTCCTTAACGGACACCGCTCACCCTGTTGGCCGACAGGGTGGGCTTTTTATTTTTTACGCTTATTTCTCTTATCGAGAAAGGCGATTAACGCTACAATCCAGCAGCCAAAAGACATCAATAAGGTTAATATCCCTATGAATATCGTAATAATCTCGTATACTGTCATGGGCGCCACCTCCTTCCTATGTATTCCGGCGAACCGGTTTAAGGCTGGGAGGTTTCCACTCCTGTCGCGAGTGCTTTCCACTTATCATTTTAGTACAAAAACATATTTTTTGCAATCTATAAATTACAAGTCCAGAATGCCACATCACCTTTTCCGTTTTATCTCTCCTCAAAAAAGCCGCCGTCCCATCTGAATCCCTCATCCGGTACGGCAGCTCCTCTATTAACAGATACAGACTATTTCAGTTCCTCCAGGGCATCGGTAATCAGCTTATCCATATCTTCCGCATACTGATCCACCGTCAGCTGGCCTGCCAGCACTTCAATCAATTTATCTCTCAAATCGTTCTGAATCGCACCGGTAAATGCCTGATAGCCCCACTCAGCTCCCGGCTGCGGCCCGGTAG
Organism: Hungatella sp. SL.1.14; assembly: GCF_024460495.1. Taxonomy (NCBI): domain Bacteria; kingdom Bacillati; phylum Bacillota; class Clostridia; order Lachnospirales; family Lachnospiraceae; genus Hungatella; species Hungatella sp. SL.1.14. The sequence goes on from NZ_JANFYJ010000022.1 coordinate 112,856, forward strand.
CTGCCAATTCCTGTGAAAAGATAGTAAAGAAGTCTTTTCCATACTCATAATCCAGGCTCTCGTTCCCCTTCACCTGAGACAAATAACTGTTCTCCACACAGTACTGGGCATTGTTCTCAGCCTTTGAGATCCATTCGATGAAATCCGCCGCTTCCTTTTCCACGCCGGTGTTCTGGAAAGCCGCCAGATATTTACCGCCCGGCACTGAGGATCGCATGGCTTCCTTCGGCAGGTAGGTAACTCCCCAGTCGAAGTCCGTAATCTCTTCCTTGTAGTTTGCAATCATCCAGCTTCCCGCAAAGTGCATGGCAACCTGGCCGGTACGGAACATGTTATTCGGGTTTTCCGATCCCAGCCATACCGATGTCGGAATAATTCCCTCGTCATGCAGCTCCTTGAAGAAGCTTACTGCGCGTTTTGTCTCATCTGTATTGAAATTGGAAGCTGTCAAATCATTGTTTAACAGACTGCCTCCCGCCTCATACAGAAGCGTTGTAAAACGCTGTGGAGATTTGTCATAGACCAGTCCATACTTACAGTCGCTTTTTTCCATAACGGTCTTCATAGCTGCCTTCCACTCGTCCCAGGTCCAGATCTCATCCTCTGACTGCGGCACAGCCACGCCTGCCTTTTCGAACGCCGTCTTGTTATAGATCAATCCATTGGCTGTCACATCCATGGGAGCCGCCAGAATTTTTCCGTCAAACACAAACTTTAAGCCCTCGCCAAAGCTGTTCTGAAACGCATCCTTATCCGACACATACTGGCCCAAATCCACAAGCTGATTCTGGAACGGCCCGATATTCGTAAGCCTGGCCAATGCCGGGGCTTCCTTACCATTGATCATGTTCTTAATCTTGTTTTCGAGATCCGCATACGGAACTTCAATCAGCTCGATCTTGACAGACGGATTCTCCTCCATGTACTTGTCGGCCAGTTTCATGAAGGATTCCCCCTCTTTTCCATCACTGAACCAGACGACATCCAACGTCTTCACTTCATTTTCGGCCTTCTTGCCCCCGCCGGAACAGCCGTTAAGCGTCCCCAATACCATAGCCCCTGCCAGCAGAACTGATAACCATTTCTTCATAAGATCCTCTCCTTTACTCTTAATACTTACATTTTATCAGTTATTTTGCACAATTAATCGCAGATAAATCATCAAAAATCATACATTATTGTTCTTTTTATTCTGCGCATACTTTTTCGGTGTGATTCCTGTATTCTTTTTAAATACCGATATAAAATGGCTGTCACTGTTGTAGGACAGCTTGAGCGCCACATCGGTGACTGAGGTTCCTTTCTTCAAAAGCGCTTTCGCGGCAATGATCTTCTGATTCGTCACATACTGCAGAACCGTAAACCCTGTTTCCTTTTTAAAATAGTGGCTCAAATAATATCGGTTCATATAAAATTTCCCCGCAATCTCATCCAGATCCAGTTTCTCCTCCACATGGGCGGTAATATATTTTTTTATCTGCTCTACCCGCTCCCGATACAGAATCGGATCCCGGAATTTTCTGTCCTCCTCCTTCCATTTCTGCTCCTCAGAATCTGCTGCAGTGTGCTTCTCCTTCATAAAAAATTTGTACATCTCGTTAATTGCGGTAATCAGCTCTAAAATGGAAAGGCGGATCTTTACGGATGCCTCCTCGCTGCTGCCGCTTCCTATATTCGTTTCGATTTTGGCCAGCAGCCGTTCCACCCGCTTCAGATTCTCTCCCTCCAGATACAGTCTGTGGACAAAGTCATCTCCCCTGTTCTCAAAAAACATGGTAAAATCATATCCGAACGCCTTTGTCATCGGTTCCAGCAGTTCCGGCTCAAACATCAGAACATAGCGGTTGTACTCTTTTCCCTCCGCCCCGCTGGTACGGTGGTATTCCCTGTTATTGATAAAAAACAGATCACCTTTCATTACATGGTAGACTCGATCACCGATTTCCAGCAGCGCACCGTCATTTAAGAACAGAATAATCTCATATTGGTTGTGAAAATGAAAGCCCTGCATCGCCCAGTTCTGTGTACTGCCATGAAAATAATACAGAGATTCAAATTCTTCAAAAAATACGCGTTCCTTCATCTTCACAACCTCCTGTAGTCAGCTTCTCCGCAGCAGGCGGGCACACCGCCGCCGCAGGAATTAATGCCAGTAATCTGTCATAGCCTCAGAAAGAGCCAGAATCATCAGCGCCTGCCCATATGTCATGGGACAGCAGGGAATGGTATTGTAAAACTCCTTGTCAAGTCCAATCGGAGTTCCGTAAGACACATTCTCCACCGTTCCGTCTTCACTGATGTTGTCTAACAGCCCTTTCATGGCCTTTTCGATGAGTTCCTCATACTCCTCCCCGTTCAGGATTCCAAGCCTCACCCCCTGCATAATCCCCCTCAAAAATGCCGCGCTTGCAGAGAGCTCTAAATAGGTGTCCGGATCATCGATAACCGTATGCCACAGTCCTGTTTCCGGGTCTGCATACCGTTTCAGCGCCTTTACCTGATTTTCGTATACTGTGAGGAAATGGCGCTTCAGACCGTCTTCCATGGGAATCTCCTGAATCAGCTCCATGGCCACAATCGTATACCAGCAATTCCCGCGTCCCCAGAGAATTCCGCCGTAATTGTCATTCCGTTCAAAATTAAAGCCATGGTAAAACAGCCCTTCATTCTTATTCAGAAGGTATTTGATATGGCATAACACCTGATACGTTGCTTCCTCGATATAATCCTGTCGATTTAAGAGTTTGCCGGCCCTGGCCAAAAACAGCACTGCCATAAACAGTGTGTCAATGAGGATCTCCGAATCGTTGGGGCTGCCGGTAATCATATGCTGAAAACAGCCGTCACCGGTCCGGATCAGCCCCTTTTCCTCCATTATCCAATCCACCCATTCTTTGATAAAGGAGAGATAGGACTCTTTCTTTGTAATTTCATACAGATAGGTGAGTGTCAGCATGGGAGAAGTTGTATTCACATTTTTTTCAACGATCCCCTCTTCCATGCGCCTGTCATACCATTCTGTCAGGAATGTGAGCACTTCCTGCTTCCGGCTCATTTCATAATACCGGTAGAGGCCGAAGAGCCCCACCCCCTGAGGCCATTCCCAGCAGTTGATATCAATTAAGCTGACAGGGTATTTTTCCTTCATGCCATTATTCTTCAGCACCATCATCTTGTCAGACACAAGATTCAGCGTCTTTTCAATCATCTGTTTCTCAACCACGATCCCATTCCTCCAGATTTAATTTCCCTTCCACATTCAGCGGGTAATCATAGACCGGTACTCCATTCACTTTCAGAAGGAAGTCCGGACCGGTTAAAAATTCCGTTCCTTTCTCATCCTTCACCATAGTCTCTTCCCCGTCCGTCCTTATTTCTATTTTCTTAAATGCGGCAAGCAGCGCATCCAAATCCCCGTACTCGTCCATTCGTCCCACGCGGATGATCCACACATTATCGCGTCCCCGGCTGATAAATTCCCTGAAACGGTTCGGCCCTTCCTTCTGCATGCTCAGCCCCTTCATCGCCTTCACCGCGATGTAAGCGCCGTCCTTTTCCAGAGCAATCACACCGTCTTCCCCAAGATAGCGGGTAAATGCGGATATCGGGATATACGCATGGGTGTAATCGATTCGCTCCTCTTCGCCAATCCGGTACCGGAGAATTGCCGTATTGCGGTACTGCACCGCCAGAGGTAAAATCCCATTTCCGGCCCAGAAATTAGGACGCCCGCTTCCGTACGGAAAAGATTCTCCCGGATGGTTGACAAACACCTGCGCCAGTTCATCAATCACCGCCTGCACAATGTGTTCCTGATATCCCTTCTGAAACGGCTTGAATCCTGCCGCGGTCGAAAGCAGAGCATACGCATTCTTATACAGATAGAGATTGACATGCTTCTCAAATCCCTGCGTATTCATAAAGTATAGTTCCTGATTCTCTTTTAAAGCCCCATAAGCCCGATATTCCTCCGGCGCCGCGTAATCTCCGAGAGCCAAAGGAATGCAGCCGTTGCAGGCCCTGTTTAAATATCCGTCTCCATAGGCCAGATAGAGAAGGGACGTCGTACCCGCATTGTAATTTCCTTTCATCTCCTTTTCATAAGAACGGCCGAAGCTGGTCATTACGGCCCCTTTATGTGCATTTACTCTGAGTGAGTAGAAGATCATGTCCAGTGCCCTCTTCGCCTTCTGGTGGAACTCGCTTCCAGGCTCCGTCAGATTATAGAGTGTCCCCAGCCCCAGCACATCCACGGGAATATAGGCATTGGAATTCCATTCGGTAATAAACTCCTCGAAAAAGCCTTCAAACCATTCCCGAAGCAGTTCCTCTCCCCTGGCGCTTACAGCTCTCCCTGTTTTCCCGCTGCAGGTAAAAATTCTGTCCGGCAGGAAGCTTCCCGCCAGATACTGGCAGCAGTGGAATAAAAGCGCGTGATTTTCGCTGAAAAACCACATCACGTCGTCCCCCGGCTCATCGATCCAGTACCGGAAGCCGCACATGGCTTTTTCCAGCTCCTCCCGCATTTTCTCCGACAAGCGTTCCTGAAAGGTGCGGTAAATGTACAACATAATAATAAAATGAAAATCGGAACAGTCCTTTCTCGCCCACACACCTGGAAGTTCTTCCAACAGAATCCTCTCCGCCGCTTCCGTGTCGCCGTCCAGCGTTAAGAGTGCCGCAGCCTTGTATGTATTTTCCGGCGCATACTCCACAATCACACGCAGAATATGGCGTTTTCTCTCCTCCAGATCCGGTTCATGATATTCTAAAAATTCCTTTCTCACCAATTGATTTCCTATTTTTCGTTTTAAGGAAATACCCTGATGATCCACGCACTCTGTAAAGTAGCAGTACCCCGGAGGAAGTTCATCCGAATGGAAAAGCTCCAGAGCCTTCTGATCCGGCCCCATTTCATACCGGAAAGTACGGATCAGGCTTTCCTGTCCCTCCATCTTCTCAATAAATTCTCCCGGAGCAACCGCTACCGTAACAGACAGCGGATCAGAAAACGGATTGGTAATATTTAATTTTACCATCTCACTGATATACGCCTCTTTATCAAAATACATCTGTTCCAGCATATTCTCCAGCTGCCCCACGACAGACGGATCCACCTCATCCCGCACCGGTACCAGCATCGTAAGCGCTGCGTCTCCCAGCCGCTTCATACGGAAATAATAGTCGGTATCCCGCTCCGCCAGATCATCGAGACAGACCAGGAGCCTGTTTCTTCCAGCCTTAAGCGGCAGAACTATGGTTGTCCTCTTTACCATATTTCTTGTAAACGGGGTAAAGTCCGCGACAAATGTTCCGTTTACCCATACCGCAGCTCCGCCGCAGGTCTCCAGTTCGAATTTCACATCACCGTCTGCTTCCGCTTCCAAAAGAACGTAACTGTACATACGCAGCCAGGTCGGCCTGTAATAGAAACCCGAGGCATCCACGCCGGTATTGCCGAACGGGAAATAGGGTACCAGCGGAAGGGTCTGTCCGAAGACTTCCACCTTTTTCCCGTCAGCTGCTCCGTCAAGTTCCAGATAATCAGGCTTTTTCTCCTGTCTCTTTCTGACAAACTCTTTTCTGCACGGATTTTCATGAATTGCAAAGCCCTTTTTCAGCCATTCATTGACTCGGCCGTGCAGCGTCGCCTTATCAAACTGCTGGAGTTCCGTAAAGACCCCGGCAGTCAGAAAGCGGTTGACATACCCTTCCGCAAACAGCGGATATTCCAAATACTTCATAGCATCCCCTCCTCTTATTCTTTTACCCCTCCGGCAGTCATGCCGCCGATGATATATTTTTGAAGCGTGACAAACACAGCAATGACCGGTATCATGGAAATTACAGACATGGCCAGAAGGCTGTTCCAGTCCACAGAGTACTCACCCGAGTAGTTGGCCAGAGCCAGCTGTATGGTATAGCGCTCCTTTCCGTTGATGACCAGCTTCGGCCACAGATAATCGTTCCATCTCCACATAAAGGAAAAGATACAGAGAACCGATATGACCGGCTTCGCCATGGGAAGCATGATTTTCAAGAGAATATTTAACTCCGATGCACCGTCAATTCTGGCCGCCTCCATATACGCATCCGGAATTCCCACATAATACTGGCGGACCAGAAATACCGCAGTCGGGGAAGCGACTGCCGGAATAATAAGCCCCCACAAGTTATTGTATAAATGAGTCGCCACAATCACCTTGAAAATGGGTATCATAATAACTTCCAGCGGTACCATCAGCGTTGCCAGGACAATGCCAAACAGAATCTTATCTCCCTTGAAATGGTACTTGGCAAAGGCGTATCCACTCATCACGTTGACTACAATCGTCAGAAATGTGGCTACAAGGCTGACAAATACCGTATTGAAGAAGTAAACGCCAAAATGGCCTTCTGCCATGGCCTTTGTGTAGTTATCCAGAGAGGGATTCTTCCCTAAAAGGCTGGGCGGCCAGGAAAACAGTTCACCGACGCTCTTAAAGGAAGAACAGATCACCCAAATGACCGGCATCAGAAACAAAAAGGTCAAAAGAAGCAGAAGTATCCATTTAAGTCCTGCTGCACAGATTTTCTTTGTCTTAGTCTGCATCCTGCTCACCTCCCTGATTCAGTTTAAACTGAATCACTGTAAACAGCGCCAGTATCACGAACAGCGCCATGGTCATCGCACTGGCATACCCCATCTTATTCTTCTCGAACCCGGTCTCCTGAATCATCTGTACCATGAATTTCGTGGCCCCCGCCGGACCGCCCTGGGTCAGGGAATACACGAGGGGATACGTCTTGATAATCGATACCGTAGATAAAACCAGTACCAGAAGACTGGTCGGTTTCAGAAGAGGAAGCGTAATAAACTTAAACTGCTGCCACGCACCCGCTCCGTCAATTCTGGCCGCCTCGTAATACGTCTCGGAGATCGCCTTGATCCCTGACACAAACATAACCATGTAGTATCCCGCCATACTCCAGACAGTTACAAAGATCACTACTCCCATGGCATTGTTCGGATCAGTCAGCCATTTGACCGGCGTTTTATCCATCGCGGTCAGTAAGTAATTCACCAGCCCAAAATCCTCACCCAGCAAGAAACGCCACGTAAGCCCGACGATAATCGTGGAAATCATGGTCGGCCAGTAAAACACCGCCCGGAAGAAATTGCTCCCGCGAATCCCTCCGGTCAGCAGAACCGCCAGTCCAAGAGCCGCCACATAGACAGATGGTACTGATACAAGTGTAAAGACCAGCGTTCTCACAAATGAGTTCCAGAAGCTCTTATCCCCGAAAAGCGTCACATAGTTTTTCACCCCCACAAACACCTGGGGATTTACGCCATCCCATTTCGTAAGCGATATCCACAGGCCGTTCAGCGCAGGAAAAAACAGAAACAGACCGAAGATAATCATGGTTGGAGCCAGTAAAAGATAGGGAAATATTTTCTGTTCAAAGCTCTTCATTTCCAGGTCCTCCTTTTATTTTTTATTATTATAACACTAATTTTTTTGTAAAAATCTTGTTTCTTTATGCAAATATAACAAGATATTGTCATTTGTGGACGTTATTTTTTAACATTTATACGAAAAGAGCGACAGATGATTATGTAACATCATCTGTCGCTCTTTTCATTGAGAGGGTCCTGTATTTCCGCCCGAACCTGCACCTCCGATATATATTCCTCCGGATCCGCGGATATATGCACATCAATCCACATCAGATCCATAAACGGCGGCTTCAGTACAATTCCGTGCTCTGCCGCATAGGCTCTGATTATATCCGCCTGATTGCTGCTGTCTGTCACTCCGCGGTAACAGACGGATAAATACGTTCCGCCGGGTATTACCAGATCGCCGTCGTCATCAAACATTACGGCGCTCTCAAAAAGCGCGTCACGGTTCCCTTCTGACATGACAGACGCCATCCGGTTATTTCCGATCATATAAATCTTCCTGTGATTCTGTTCCAGAAGCTTCATCATCAGAAGATCCATATCCTCGTCAGTACTGTAATCCTTCCGGATTTCGAACGCTTTTCTTGGCCCTAATTCCAGTGATCTTACCGTTCCGATCTCCAGAGTCTGCGCCTGTCTGATGGTTTCCACCTGCTCCTGGACTGTTTTCTGCAGGCTTGTCCACTCATTTATTTTTTCAGCAATGACTTCCAGTTCCTCACACAGCAGCTTCTGTGTCGTTTCCACCGTATGATTCTGAAAATAATCTCTGATCCGGCTCACTGAAAAATTGAGATTTCTTAAATTGGTAATTACATTCATCCTCCAGATACTCTGGCTGTCATAATACCGGTAACCGTTCTCCCCCCGGTTCGGTTTTAAAATTCCTTTTTCCTCATAGTATCGAATCGTATCCACTCCCAGATGATACAGTTTCGCAATTTCCCCAATGGTGTAGTACTTCTCTTTTGCTTTTCGCTTTTTCCCTTTATCCGGTTCCATATAAGCCCCCCTGATATCTTCACACGGTACAATTGGTTATCTGCTTCCTACTTTATCACATAATTTCAGATTTTACAAAATATTACCACATTTTAGACACAATTTTGCAATTTTTCTTTTCCCCTTGACTCTGGGACAATACCAGGGTTTATACTAAAATCATATTTGTCATAATTGACATGATCTTTATAAATAGGTTTTAGTTAAAAAAGCGAGGTTTTATTATGAATCTGGAAGGCAGGTCTTTAAAAAGCAACTTTATCCGTTATATCGTACCATCCATTCTGGCCCAATGGGTTTATTCCCTTTATTCTATGGTAGACGGCATGTTTGTCGCAAAGGGTGTCAACGAAATCGCACTGACGGCAGTCAATCTCTCCTACCCGTTTATGGCGTTTCTCTTTGCCCTTTCCCTTCTTTTTGCAGTGGGAGCTTCCACAATCGTCTCCATACTGCTGGGAGAAAACCGCCATCAGCGTGCCTGTGAAGTATTTACCCAAAATATAGTCCTCCAGGTGATTTTTTCACTGGTGATTGCAGGTTTCGTCATGATGAACCGTGAGTCCTTTGCCCGTTTTTTAGGGGCTCCAAACCAGCAGACTGCTGATTACGTAATTCAATACATAACCTGGATTGCACCGTTTTCCTGTGTGTATCTGCTCTCCTACTCCTTTGAAATTTTATTGAAGACCGACGGTTACCCCAAAAAGGCAACTCAGATCGTTATATTTGGCGCCGTAGAAAACTGTATTCTGGACTGGCTGTTCGTAATGGTGCTCCACAAAGGCATACAGGGTGCCGCCCTGGCAACCAGTCTCTCCCAGGCCTCCGTGATCGTTCTGTATCTCCACCATTTCCTGAGCGGAAAAGGGGTATTAAGCTTCAAACGCTTTAAGCCTGATTTCGGAATCCTGGTCCGTCAGGTGCGCAATGGTTTTTCCTCCGGTGTTACGGAAATGTCCTCCGGTATGGTGACCTTTATTTTCAATCAGGTAATCCTGATGTATTTAACCCAGGATGCGCTGGTCAGCTACACCATCATCTCCTACGTCAATAACCTTGTTGTTCTGACAGCTACCGGAATCGCGCAGGGAGCACAGCCGTTAATCAGTTATTACTACGGGCAGAAGAGGCTGGATCAGTGCAGATCGCTGTTCCGGTACAGTCTCATTGCTGCAGGTGCAATGTGCACGGTGTCGTTTACCGCCTGTTTTATCCTGGCCCGCGGTATCGTAAATATTTATATCGGCCCGGAGCTGCAGGCTCTGCGTGACAGTTCCGTGACTGCATTTCGCATCTTTACAACCTCGTTTTTGCTGGTCGGCTTCAACATTGCAGTCAGCGGTTACTTTACCTCTGTAGAACGCGCTGCCGAAGCGCTCATCATCTCCGCCGGCCGCGGTCTTATCCTGATGGCCGGCTGCCTGATCGTCATGACCAGACTCTTTGGAGGGGCCGGAATCTGGTGGTCTCCATTGGTGTCCGAAGCCATATGTCTTGCTGTCACAGGGCTTCTGCTGATGAGATACTGCCGAAAAGATGCTTTCTGGAACCAGAAAGTACGGTTTGAAGTGGTTTGAACGCAAGAAAGTGCTGTCCGATAATGGACCGCACTTTCTTCTGTATCAGACGGGATTTTCCGTCCCAGCCTCTATTTAATCATTCCGTCAAACACCACTGCCTGATAAGCCTTCAGCAAATACCGCTCTCCCATCTGCTGTAACTCTCCTTCGTTGCTCAGCAGACACTTGCCTCCGACAACCGGGATCTCCTGTTCTGTCTTTTTGAAGTTCACGGCCACGGTGACGATCCGTCCGTCCCATTCCCGCTCATAGGCAATCACTGCAGGCAGTTCTTTAAGCACCGGGCGAATCGTGCCTTCTGCGAATACGGACGCATACGGTTCCTGATGGCGCAGCGCAGTCAGCTTTTTATAAAAAGCCAGCAGAGAATCCCCGCGTTCCTCCTGTGCTTTCACATTGATCTCCCGGTAGTTTTCATTTACCTTCAGCCACGGCACGCCCTCCGTAAAACCGGCATTCTTTCCGTCACACCACTGCATCGGCGTCCGCGCATTGTCACGGCCCAGTTCCCCGAAGTATTCCAGCACCTTCTGCGGATCACCGTTCTGTTCCAGGGCTTCCCGGTACATCCCCTTTGCCCGCACATCGTCCATCTCCTCGATGGAGTTCCACTCTGCATTGGTCATGCCAATCTCCTGTCCCTGATAGATAAACGGGGTTCCGCAGAGATAGAAATACATGACCGCCATGGCCGACGCGCCTGCAAATCCAATCTGATCCTTTTCCAGGTATTTATTGACGCAGCGGGACTGGTCATGGTTCTCCAGGAACAGGCCGCTCCAGCCTGCCTCACTGGTAAAACGCTGGCTTTCCAAAATCCGCTGTTTCCATCGTTCCACAGCCTCCACGGAAGATTTGTCCGTCTCTCCTTCCATGTTCTCCCATGTAAAATCAAAGATCATGGAAAAATATCCGTTCTCCCCGGCGTATCTGCGGAATGTGTCCCCGCTCACGCCAGGAGCCTCCGCCACGGTCATGCAGCCGTACCGGTCAAAACATTTTGCCTTCATTTCTGCCAGGAAATCCCCGATTCCCGGATAGTCTGTCAGATTTTCAATGGGATAGCGAAGGCCATCCTCCGTCTCCCGTGACGCAAAGGTTAAGTCCTTCTTGATAAACGTAATCGCATCCACCCGGAATCCGGCTACGCCCTTTTCCAGCCACCAGTTGATCATCTCATAGATTTTCTCCCGCAGTTTCGGATTTTCCCAGTTCAAATCAGGCTGCTTTTTTGAAAACGTATGGAAATACCACCGTCCATCCGGAAGCTCCGTCCACACGGAACCGCCGAAATTGGACCTCCAGTTGTTCGGCTCCTTTCCATCCTCCGGACTTTTAAAGTAGAAGTATCCCGCCTCCTCACAGTCCGGGTCCTGCTTCGCCTTCACAAACCACTCGTGTTCATCGGAACAGTGATTGACCACCAGATCCAGAATCACCTTCATACCACGTTTTCCTGCCTCAAAAAGAAGCCGGTCCATGTCGTCGTTCGTGCCAAACATCGGGTCTACCTGATAGTAATCAGAGATGTCATACCCGTTATCATCCATCGGAGAACAATACATCGGGCTGATCCAGATCACATCCACTCCCAGTTTCTTTAAATAATCCAGCTTTTCCGTGATGCCGTTTAAATCTCCGATTCCGTCTCCATTGCTGTCCTTAAAGCTTCTGGGATAAATCTGGTAGACTACTGCCTTTTTCCACCATTCTGCCGCCATAGTTTTCTCCTTTTAACAGTAACTTTTTATTTGATCGCTCCGTCTGTGATGCCCTTTACGATATATTTCTGACAGCACAGATAGAATATGATAATTGGTATGATACACATAATCAGGCCCGCAGAGGCCAGATCCCAGCGCTTCGCAAACTGACCGAAGAAGAGGTAAGTCTTAAGCGGCAGTGTCTGCCAGCCCGGCTTGTTGATAATCAGGGAGGGAAGCAGGTAATCATTCCAGATCCACATCACATTCAGCACCGCAACTGTGATTAAAATCGTTCTCATAAGAGGAATTACGATGGAGAAGAACAGCCGGAAGGAACCACAGCCGTCGATGGTGGCCGCTTCTTCCAGTTCCTCCGGAATGTTCTTAATGAAACTGTGGAACATAACGATGGACATGCTGCTACCGAAGCCCATGTACATAAAGATCAGTCCCTGCGGATTCATAATGCCGATGCGGCTGGCAAATCCCACCAGCGGAAGCATCACACACTGAAACGGAATCAGCATGGAGGCCGCAAACAGGAAGAAGATTATCTTGCTGGTCTTCGTCTTATAGCGAACCAAAACCCACGCCGCCATGGCCGATATGAGCAGAATCAGTACCGTTGCGATCACAGTGATCATCAGGGAGTTCATAAAGGATCTGACATACTCCAGCGCCTCAAATGCATTGGGGTAATTAGCCAGAGTAAAGGTAGCCGCATTCGGGAATCCGATGACATCGGTAAAAATCCCCTTCGTATTCTTAAATGAATTCAGTACCAAAATATAGATCGGGAACAGGAAGAGACAGCCGAGAAACAGACCGGCAATTCCCATCACAATACGCTGTATCCCTTTGGAATCTCGCTTACTATTCTTTGTCTCTGCCATTACATCTCTACCTCCTTCCGCTTTGTGAGCACCAGCTGGGTCACGCCGATAGCCGCCACCACGATCATAAAAATAATTGCCTTTGCCTGTGCAAATCCGAATTCATTGGCTCCAAATGCCGAATTGTAGATGTTGAGCGCCAGCATTTCCGTTGATTTATAAGGACCACCCTGTGTCAAAGCCAGGTTCTGATCGAACATCTTAAACGAATTGGAGATGGATAAGAAGAGACCGATCGTAAACGCCGGCATCATAAGCGGCATAATAATGCTCTTTAACATATCCTTAAACCCGGCTCCGTCGATGCGGGCCGCTTCTTTAACGGATTCCGGAATCTGCTGAATCTGTGCTATGTATACAATCATCATATAGCCGGACAGCTGCCATACCGTCAGAATCAGAAGTCCCGCAAATCCGGTGACCGGGTCGGCAAGCCATCCGTTCAGTGCCTGCCATCCGGTTGCCTTGGAGATGGCCCCGAAGATGGAGACGAATATGAACTGCCAGGTAAAGCCCAGCAGAAGGCCGCCGATTAAGTTCGGCATGAAGAAAATTCCGCGAAGCAGCGTCGCGCCGCGAAACTTCTGCGTCACCAGAAGCGCCAGGGCAAATCCCACGATATTTACCAGTATCACCGCGCAGATGGAAAACAGTGCGGTAAAGCCGAACGCATGCATGAAGGAACTGTCTCTCGTAAATATTTCAATAAAATTCCGAAAACCTACGAATGTAATTTCACTTCCCACGATTCCATTCCAGTCTGTAAAGGCGTAAAAGAAGCCAATCAGCATTGGAATCAGAACAACCAGGGAAAAAGAAATCAATGCAGGGGCCAGAAATATCCAGAATCTTGCTTTGCTCTTTTTCATTATTCCACCTTCCTCTTCCTTGTCCGGGGAGAGGAAACTGCCTCTCCCCCTGCATAAATCACTGCCATCACCGGTCCGGGTAATCCTATTTCTGAGATTCGCGCATGGAAGCCCACTGCTTTATACAGCTCTCCGTCACTTCATCCCAGGTCGCCTGTCCCGCTAAATACTTCTGAACCTCAACACCGGCAGCCTGCTGTCCCCATGTATTGGGAGCTCCGCTGTATACCCAGCCGTTCATGGTATCTCCTGCCTCATTGGCATCCATGATTCTCTGAGACAGCGGATCGCCGGCCTTTAAGTCACCAAAGTTGTCATACGGAGGAACGAATTTACAGTCTTCCACCACGATCTTCTGTCCTGCCGGGTCGGAATATAACCAGTTGATGAAATCCTTTGCCGCTGCCTTCTGCTCGTCGGTAACCTTGCTGTTGATGGCCCAGTAACCGGATACGCCTACGAAATACTTGCCGTCTGAATATCCCGGAACCGAATATGGAAGCATATCCAGCTTCGCCAGCACTTCCGGATCCGTGGTCTCTACCGCCGGAGCTACCCAGTTGCCCTGCTTGATGGAAGCCACGCGCTCAATCGCCAGTCCGCCTTCCAGGGAAGCCGTGTAATCGACAGAGTTTAAGTTTGCGGTATTGTCCGCGTTGGTGGTGTAGCTGGCCTGGAAATCAACCATCGTCTTATAGTCGGCAAAACCGGTGCCCGGAAGAACTGCGGAGTCGTAAGCAGCCTTTGCCGTGTCAAAATCGTGGGTCAGCGCCACATTCACATCGTGATCGCCTGCGATCCAGAGCTCCTTGGTCGGATACTCCATAACCGCCTCCAGGTTCGGATACTTTTCCTTCATCTCGCCGCTGTCAATCTTTGCCTTCAGCGTATCGAAGCCGGCCTTCATGCCCTCGAAGGTCATCATGGATTCAAAGTCGACGCCCGCGTCCTCAAACATCTGACGATTCACAACGAATCCGTAGCCTTCCATATAAAGCGGAACCGCAAGCACCCTGCCATCCTTAGTAAACATATCCGTCGTTCCCGGCAGCGCGTTCTTAAGCACTTCCAGATCCGAGATATCTTCCAGGATATCGCCGTAATCCTTCAAATCCTGGAAACCGCCCACGGAAAAGATAGTCGGCGGATCGGACTGCATCTTTGCCTTTAAGGAAGCTGCGAAGTCGTTGCCGGTTACCGCCTCCAGATTGATCTTCACATCCGGATGAGACTCCTCATAGGCCGCGATCGCCTTCTTGTATCCCTCGTTTGCTTCAATCTTACTCTGATAAATCGTGATCTCTGTTTTTGCTGATTTGCTTCCCCCTGCGCCGCAGCCGGAAAGAAGTGATGCCGCCATTACCGCTGCCAGACCGAGTGCCGCTGTTCTTTTTGCCTTCATAAAATATCCTCCTTTAAAATATGGAACTGTTCCATATTTTCCTATTTTTAAAGTTCCACAATGTGTGGAACTGTTCCATGTGCTTAATATACAACTTTCAAAGTATTTTTTCAAGTACTTTTTCACATTTTTCCTATAATCATCATTTTCACCAAATAGGAAGCGCCGTTTTATTGCACATTTACGAAAAAAGGCCAGTTTTATGAACGGAGGCAGCTGCTTTTGCGGCTGTATCTTCGTCACGGAACAGGATATCGCCTGCGGCACCCCTGCTCTGTGTTTCACTAATGCCGTTCCTCCTGTACTAAAAACCGCGTCTGCCTCCGAAAAATTTCGGTTCCCGGTCAGACGCGGTTCCAATCAGATTCCCCTTGATCCAATCAACAGTAAAAATCAAAAACTTTATTTCACTCCTAAATAGTATCTCCGTCCTTATAGCTCACAGGCACGTAGACAGCCTCATTCCCCAAAGGCTGTCCATTAATCAGCTTCACCAGAACCTGGACAGCTTCCCTCGCAATCAGAGCCACATCCTGCCGGATCGACGCGATTGTCCTGTAGTTAAAATCCGTAATATACGTCCCGTCATACGCAATAATCTTAAGCTGCTGCGGCACTTTCCTATTCAGTTCCCGCGCGGTCTTCAAAAATGATGACGCGCAGAGGTCATTGGCCATAATCCCGTCTAAATCCGGGTATTCTGCCAGAATCTCTCTCGTCCGCTGAATGCTTCTGGGGTAGTGGATAACATCATCCCACAGAAACTCCTCCGTGATGACCTCCGCCCCCGCTTCCTGCATTTTCCTGATGAAACTTAATCCGCCGCGGGATGAAGCCACGGTCTTCGCCTGCGGATCGATTAAATTCAGCACCTTTTTACAGCCCTTCTCCAGCATCTTATCCGCCGCGATACAGCCGCCCTGAGTATGGTCCGAAGTCACCAGGGGAATTCCAGGGATAATCCGGTCCAGGGACAGTATGGGTTTTTGAATCTGCTCATAGTATTTATCCGGAAGAAAGGCCGCTCCGACAATCATACCGTCAAACAGGTTTCGTTCCAGCGTATCCAGGTACTGCCGTTCAATGTCCTTCTTGCCGGATGTATTGCACAGCATCATGTTATATCCGTATTTATTAAGCTCCAGCTCCAGAAAACTCCACAGCGACGAAAAATAAGGATGGACGATCTCAGGCGCCATGACTCCGATGATTCCCGTCTTCTGCTGATAAAGATTCCGTATCCATTGATTCGGCACGTAATCCAGTTCATCCACGGCTTCTCTGATCTTTTCCTTCGTCTCTTCTGCCACATATCCGCTCCCGTTCAGTGCGCGGGAGACCGTACTGGGAGCCACCCGGGCAAGTCTGGCCACCTCTCTGATACTTGCCATTTTCCCACTCCTTTTTATCTCTGTCATCAATTTCCGGCCCAGACATCATCACAGCGCCGGTTTCTTCTGTATTATCATACCATTTATGGAACTGTTTCACAATACGGATACATCACAAAATCACGAGAGGATTTTTAGCTATTTTTCAGTATTTTCCTCTGTATCACTGCCGGAAGCACGCTTCCCTTTCCTTTAAGCCAATCCGAATTCTGCCTTCAGCTGCCCAAATCTAACCGTTTCATGCTTCATAACATCAAACAGCGGATTGTACAGACAGTGCTGCATCACATCTGCATCTTTTAACACTTCGTCAAACGGTGCGTGGGTTATCTCTTTGCTGCTGTGATGATAGACTGCACTGCAGATTACGTCAATCTCCCCTGCCTCGAAGCACTTCATGGCCTCCAGCAAGTCTCTGGCCATGGCGGCTCCCTTATGCGCGTGATCCCGGGGATCCATGGCAGCATACGTATGAATATCATGAAGCATTCCGGCAGTCGCCGCCAGCTCGGCATTTTCACCTCTCTTTAAAGCGATCAGGACACATGCCTGGGAGACCCCGTACAGATGTGCATATCCGCATCTTCTTTCAGCGTCGTCGGCTACGTTTAAAAGAACAGCATCAACAGCTTCCCGCACTTTCTCAATTCGATTCACGTTTTTTCCTCCTACTACAATGTATTTATGGTTAAGATCCCTTACAGCCAGTAAGGAATTATCCATCTTGTTGCTTAAGCTGTTATAATGATGGAGCAATCGGTATATCGGTTTCCTCCTTGGACCTCGCG
>NZ_JANFYJ010000220.1:0-324 GCF_024460495.1 Hungatella sp. SL.1.14
CCAATACTCTCATCATCCTGCGTCGCCGCCAGAATCAGAATACTCTTATGGCCGAGTTTACATAAATAATCATTCATTTTGTAGCTCTCCGCGTAATCATCAACGGAAACCCAGGAATAGGAAGAGGATTCCTCCAATGAATCAGTCATTCCAATGGTACTTAACACAATCGGAACAGTCAGCTGTTCCAGCTTCTCTTTGCTGTGTGAGAAGAAGCCCCCCAGAAACACGATTCCCCTGGGCTTCTTCTCCTTAATCAGATCCAGCGCCACGTCCACTTCGTCATCGCAGTCATCCACGCGCTGCATGATAAACAAGTATTTC
>NZ_JANFYJ010000221.1:0-323 GCF_024460495.1 Hungatella sp. SL.1.14
CAAGGAAGAAAAAATACTTACGTCAGATATAGCCGATGCTTTCATTGTGAAGGTATTAGTGGATAGGAATCACGATATAGAGATTATTTTTAAATTTCAGGACGAAATTGATAAAATCTATGAGAGAATAGCGTGCTGAGAAATAGTTACATGAAATAACGAAATAAGGAAAAATTACAATAGATAAAGAAAAATAATAACATTGGTTTACTATATTTAAGAAATTACAAAGTGATTTATGAAACGATTAGAAAGGCGCTGTCAGGTTTATGCCGTACAGCGCCTTTTCAAATGGCAGCCAAATACTTTTTCGAAATGATACC
>NZ_JANFYJ010000222.1:0-322 GCF_024460495.1 Hungatella sp. SL.1.14
TGTTTTCTTTAAAATATTTCAAACAAAAATCATGCACATTATTTATATAACGATATGCATTTCCCCAATTTCCACCACCTTGAATCAAAATCAAATCATCTTTGTTAATGATTTTACGGTATTCTTTAATGCCATTCAAAAATTGCTCTTCTTCAATTTCAATGCAATTGATAGCTTGTTTTTTACATATTTCAAACGTCGCATAAGTAATAGCATGGTCTCCTAGATTATCGTGTGCAGGAGTACCTATTAACCATACATTTTTTGTATAGCTAGATGTTACCTCTGGAATAGATTTAACACACTTTAACGCAGATATTTT
>NZ_JANFYJ010000223.1:0-321 GCF_024460495.1 Hungatella sp. SL.1.14
TTTCGACCTCGCCTTAGGCCCCGACTTACCCAGAGCAGATCAGCTTTACTCTGGAAACCTTAGATATTCGGCCTGGAGGATTCCCACCTCCATCTCGCTACTCATTCCGGCATTCTCTCTTCTTAACACTCCACGCCTCCTTACGGTAACGCTTCGCCGCAGTTAAGAATGCTCCTCTACCAATGTATTGCTACATTCCACAGCTTCGGTGTCGTGTTTCAGCCCCGGACATTTTCGGCGCAGGACCTCTCGACTAGTGAGCTATTACGCACTCTTTGAATGTGTGGCTGCTTCTGAGCCAACATCCTAGTTGTCTTCGAA
>NZ_JANFYJ010000224.1:0-320 GCF_024460495.1 Hungatella sp. SL.1.14
AATCGTAATGTTTAATAATTATGAGCGGATGCAGGAGATGGAGAGCGTTATCGCATCCGCTATTCCGGAACGGGTGGAGTCGGCCCTGATGGGAAAGGATAACGCGGTGGCAAAGGATAAACCGGAATCCCATGTGGTCGTGGAAGAGGCGGATGGCGGAGTCTATCCGACGACGGCGGCGGTGACAAAGGAAACCATGTCAGAAACCCAGCCTGAGTATTTTCACTCTTCTGGCCGCTTCCAGCCGCCTGGCCGTCTCCGCCATTTTGATCTTCTCCGCCGTTTTGACTGCCCGGCTGGGTTTCTGACATGGTTTCCTT
>NZ_JANFYJ010000225.1:0-318 GCF_024460495.1 Hungatella sp. SL.1.14
GCCTGGCCTGGCATCAGGTTACGAAGCCGGAAGGTAACGCCTCCTTTGATAATCTGATCGCCAATACAAAGGGACTGAATGTTATATCTCCGGCCTGGTATGAGCTGACTGATAATGAGGGCGGATTCAATTCCTACGCGGATGCGGCGTATGTGCAGAAAGCCCATGACATGGGACTCCAGGTATGGGCTCTGATTAATAATTTCAGCAATGATGTGCAGACCAAGGTACTGCTGTCGAAGACCTCCACCCGCCAGAAGCTGATCGGGAAGCTGATGGCCGAAGTGGAACAGTACGGTTTAGACGGACTGAACCTGG
>NZ_JANFYJ010000226.1:0-318 GCF_024460495.1 Hungatella sp. SL.1.14
CATGAAAGGTGCAGCCGACGAATTCCTTGAAAAGCCGGCAGAAATGAAATTTGCTGAAGCCGGTATAGGAAGCGATATACTCCAGCCGGAGCGGTTCCGTACAGTGCAGATTGATGTAATAGCTGATATCTGCAAATTTTTCGGCATACTGAAGCTTTTGCTCCGGTTTATAGCGGTCCGTCTGCAGATTATTGATATCCTGTCTTCCCAGAGTTACGAAAAAGCTTGTGAACAGGCTGTGGATCGAAGCATCGTAGAATAAATCCTTTTTGTTATACTCCTCTTCAATCAGCAGCAGATAGTTTCTTAATGTCCGGG
>NZ_JANFYJ010000227.1:0-318 GCF_024460495.1 Hungatella sp. SL.1.14
CGGGAAAAAGACCGGAACCATGAAGTTGTTAAAAAAGTCTAAAATGCGGCGGCGCTCTTGTAGGATGAAAGCAAATGATTTATAATAAACAGGTGCGCCGGCATTGTGAAGTCCGGCGGACGGCCCGGTGTAATGCGGGCCGAACAGCGTTCAGGTAATGGAAACAGATTAATTTCTGCGGTCGGTGGAAATGCAGGCCTGCAGAGCAGATGATCGATTACATATAAAAGGAGAAAATATTTTGGAAGATAAAGAATATCTGGAAGAGGCGAAGGAAAGAAAAGAAGAAGACAGGGCTGTGTCGGAGGAGGCAGAGAA
>NZ_JANFYJ010000228.1:0-317 GCF_024460495.1 Hungatella sp. SL.1.14
TCCAGAGCTCCGGCCGGAATCTCCAGCGTATAGCGGTCCAGCGCATTCCGGTACTGGAGAACCATCAGAAGCTTTCCCTCCTTCGTCACGGGAACCACCGCAGCCGCACCGTTGTGGTGGATAAAATCCCAGTGAGCCTCGTGGCCGTTAGCTTCCACGGTATCCTCGTATATTTTTAAAATAGTGCCCTGATATTTAAGTTCCCTGTTTAAGTCCAAAATGCTCCACGTATTACAGCTGTTTCTGGAGTCCGGCCATTCCACCGGTTCCGGCGCTGCAGAGGAACAGAGCCGCCCGGCGCTGGCAGACAAACGGAT
>NZ_JANFYJ010000229.1:0-317 GCF_024460495.1 Hungatella sp. SL.1.14
CAGGCGGCGTATGAAACGGCCGAAGAGGGATATATCATACCTGTCTTTATTCGTCATACAGATGAGCTTAAGAGTCTGGCGCGGGCCCGGGGATATAAAGAAGATAAATTTGTTTTTGTGGATCTGGATGACGAAGAGAAAAAAAGTGAAACAGTAAATAAATATCTCTCTTTACCCGATATGCTGATGAAAGAGAAGGCACTTCGCCGACGCATGCAGGACCCGCTTTATTATGCCATGGCGATGCTGGCAGCCGGTGAAGCCGGGGTGGCTTTTGCAGGAATTGACTATCCGACAGGGGATGTGCTGCTGGCAGG
>NZ_JANFYJ010000023.1:0-124695 GCF_024460495.1 Hungatella sp. SL.1.14
AAAAGGCTCCGAAAAAGCCAGGTCTTATGGTTATAAAGCTGTATTATTATCAGATAGTAAGGCTGGCTTATACCAATACATTCTTGTGTGGATAAAGCCAGCCTTTTTCAGCAGCCTCGTCTGAGCGAATGCGAGTTTGGGCATTTCCCCTGGTTTTTAGAAAAATTCTGCACGTTTAGAACTTCTTATGCCCGAAACCGGAACAGGAAAGGCCGCATGAGCCTGCCGGGACTGACCGGGGAGCAGGAGACAACAGGGACTGGGAACAGTGACAGGCGATGAAATACAGACACGAAGAGAAGAAGGAGGAGGCTATTATGGGGAACGTTACGGGGGAAAATACAGATGATGAGATCATTCTGGAAACAAAGAGACTGATCCTGCGGCTGCTGCGGAGGTCAGATTACGGTGCACTCTGCCTGATGCTAAAAGATGAAGAGGTGATGTACGCCTATGAGCACGCGTTCGAGGACTGGGAGGCCGCCGATTGGCTGGACCGCCAGCTTATGCGCTACGAAACGTACGGTTTCGGCCTGTGGGCCGTGGTCTTAAAGGAGACGGGGGAAGTGATCGGACAGTGCGGGCTCACCATGCAGGAGGTTGGAGACAGCGAGGTGCTGGAAGTCGGGTACCTGTTCAGAAAGGAGTTCTGGCACCACGGATATGCGCTGGAAGCGGCAGCCGCATGCAGGGATTATGCGTTTGAGAAGCTGGGAGCGGAAGCGGTTTACTCCATAATCCGGGAGAACAACGGTCCATCCAGAGCGGTTGCGGAGCGAAACGGAATGACCGTTTGCGGCAGCATCATCAAGCATTATTACGGACTGGACATGCCCCACCTCCTGTATCGAATCAGCCGCGTGGAATAGGAGACGGCTTTGGTACAGAAGGCGGGGCTGCGCCCGGCAGAGCTGTTATAATTTACTTCTCGTCACACACCTGGAAGATGAAGAATTTTAAATAATAAGAGGTTTCATCTCCAGACCAGAGTATGGGATGATCCGGGGCCTGGGTCCGGTATTCGACCTGGCGGAGGCGTTTATGGACATTGGAGGCCGCCTCCCGGATGGTCTTTTCAAACAGTTCCGGAGTCATAAAGTGAGAACAGGAGCAGGTGGCTAAGTAGCCGCCATCCGTCACCAGCTTCATGCCTCGTAAATTGATCTCCCGATAGCCTTTTACCGCATTTTTTACAGAGCTTCTGGACTTGGTGAAGGCGGGAGGATCCAGGATGACGACGTCGAATTTTTCACCCTGGCGTTCCAGTTCGGGAAGCAGCTCGAAGACGTCTGCGCAGCGGAAGTGAACCGTGTCGGAAAGGCCGTTTAACGCTGCGTTTTCTTCTGCCTGGGCGACTCCCAGCTCGGAGGCATCAACGCCTAAGACGGAGGAAGCGCCGGCCAGACCGGCATTTAAAGCAAAGGAACCGGTGTGGGTGAAGCAGTCTAATACCCGTTTGCCCGGACAGAGTCTCTGGATGGCCAGTCTGTTGTATTTCTGATCCAGAAAGAAGCCGGTCTTCTGCCCGTCTTTTACATCTACCATATAATGTACGTTATTTTCTACGATTTCCACCTTCGTGTCGAAGGGATCGCCGATAAAGCCCTTGAAGCGTTCCATGCCTTCCTGCAGGCGTACTTTGGCGTCACTCCGTTCGTAGACGCCGCGTATGTGGATTCCGTCTTCCGCCAGAACCTTCTTTACCTGATCCAGAATCATGGTCTTGAACCGGTCAATGCCCAGCGCAAGTGATTCCACAACGAGAACGTCCGCAAATTTATCGATGACGATTCCGGGAAGAAAGTCAGCCTCCCCGAAAATGATGCGGCAGCTGGAGGTGTCTGTCGTCGTCTTTCTGTACTCCCACGCGGCGCGCACCCTCATTTCGATGAAGGCGTCATCGATAACGGCGTCTTTTTTTCGGGACATCATGCGGACCGTCAGACGGGAGTTGGTATTGATGAAGCCGTGGCCCAGCGGATAACCGTCAAAGTCTTCCACGAATACCATGTCCCCGTTGGTGAAATCCCCTTTTATGGTGTCGATTTCATTGTCATAAATCCACATGCCTCCGGCCTTTAGTGAGCGGCCTTCGCCTTTTTTAATCCTTACAACTGCAGATTCCATTTTAGTTCTCCTTTGATATATTAAAACTGGTTTTTCAATCTGGTTAACAGATGATAGAGCGGTTCAAACAACAGAAGTGTCACGGTAAAGTTGCTGATGCCGTGGATGATGTCGAAGGGAATTCCGGCTGTCCACCAGGCAAGGGCGGCTCCGGGACCGCCTGTAAAAAAGTAGGAAACAGCACAGAGCAGCCCGAAGAGCATGCCGAAGATTCCGGCAAGCAGTGCGGCGGAAATTGTCCGCGGTTTACCGGTCCATCGCATGAGAAACACGGCTGTACACAGGAATGCCCATACGTAGAGATAAGAAAACCACCAGAGGCCGAAGCCGTAGATCAGTCCCTCCAGAATGACGAACACGTAGAGGATGATCCAGACATGGCGGCGGAATACGAGTGTATACAGAATCATCAGGAGAGACACCAGCTCAATATTCGGAAGCCAGGAGAGACTGACCTGCAGCACCAGAAGGAGAGCGGAAAGAAACGCGTCGCGGACAAGTTCCTTTGTTTTCATGGTTTCCTCCTCACTGCGAACCTGTAAGCGGCCAAAGAAACGGCGGTTCCATCACTGGTCCGCCGGTGTATAGACAAGTTTGTAGTGTTCGCCGTCTTTAATGGGCTGCATGCTGATGCCGTAGTTGCAGGGCTCATCGTTTAGAAGCAGCGCCCAGTAGGCGCCATCCTGTGTGTAGTCCGCCCGCACTCCATTGACCGTGGTTATCATCAGACCGTATTCTTCTGTGACTGTGCCGTCCAGGGTGAGCTCCGGAATGGCGTCCGCTGCTCCTTTTAAGTACTGTGCTTCGGTGGTGACGTGATAGCTGTCTTCTTTTCCGTCTTTGTAAACCACATCGATGGTGATGGTCTTGCTTCCAACCATGGGAACCGGTTTGGAAATGTTATAGATAACCAGCAGCAGTGCGAGCACGGCAACCGCTACGCAGGCCCCCAGAAACGGGGAGGGGCGTTTCAGTCTCTTGTGTCTTTGTTTGTCTGTATTCATCATTAAAGTCTTCCTTCTGTTCATCTGAAATCTTATTCTGACTAAGTATAGCATAGGGAGGTGGGGAAACTCAAGAAAAATGAGGGAGATGTTGATTCTTTTTTGGAGGGAGGCAACGCCCCATAGCTTCCGGGCGGCGCGGGGAGTGGGAGGGACGGGGGATCGAACCGTTTCTCGTTTCTTCGGTGGCAGGTACTAGAGCAGACAGGCAGGAAAAAGGGGCGGATCGAGAAAACTCCGCCGAACTCCTGAAGGACTTCGCCTCCGTGTTCTCTTGAAAGTTGGCTTTGAGGCCAACTTTCACCACCCCTTTTTCCTGCCTGTCTGCTCAAGTTCCTGCGAACCTCAGAAAAGGAAACAGTTCGCTCCCCCGTCCCTCCCACTCCCCGCGCCGCCCGGAAGCTATGGGGCTGTGTACTGGCTGTATGAGGGAGGGGAAGAATAAAACAGGTGGCTGGTAATAAGAAAAGACTTTTCGAGTGGGAGGGCATGATGTATAATGAGGGGTAATTGGTAAGCAGGCACCAGGGCTGATGAGGCAGGGCTGGTGAGTGAGCAGGATGGGAAAGGGAGATAAGAATGAAAGAAAATCAGAATATAAGACAGGAAATCGATGAGTGTGAGAAGTTATTGATCGGTCTGGGGGAAGAGTGGAGGGCGGAGCTTGTTCCGGATCTTGATGAGGGGTATGGGAAGCTGGCGGAGTTGACGGAGGGAAAGGATTTTTTTCTGGTGACTACGGTGACGGACGCCAGGATTTTTGAGTCAGGGATCGAGGCGGCGAGGATTGTGGCGCCATGCGGAAATGAGACGTGGCGCCAGTGCTCACGCTCCTGTACGAAGGATATCTGGGAGCCGGGGGAGATTCCGGAGGATATTTGCCCCCACTGCGGCGCTCCGCTTACGGGAAATACCATTCAGGCGGAAACCTATATTGAGGAGGGATATCTGCCTCAGTGGAACCGGTATACGGCCTGGCTGGCCGGTACTCTTAATAAGAAACTGCTGATCCTGGAGCTGGGAGTGGGGTTTGGCACGCCTACGGTGATCCGGTGGCCGTTTGAGAAGACGGTATCACTGAATAAAAAGGCTCATATGTACCGGATACATGGGAAATTTGCGCAGCTTTCCTCTGAAATGGGGGAACGTGCCGTGTCTGTTCCGATGAATTCCGTGGAGTTTATAAGGACGTTATAGAGGAGTGGCCGTCTGAGACACCGGAGGAGGCGGCTGCAGCCGGAATTGGTGTAATCGGCGGTTGAATGTTGAACAATGAGGGTTCCTGTGATAGAATGTTGAAAAAAGGCGATACGAGGTGACGGCCATGATAGCGATTATTGATTACGATGCCGGAAATTTGAGAAGTGTGGAAAAGGCGCTGGATGCATTGGGAGAACAGCCGGTCATCAGCCGGGATGAAAAGACGATTCTTTCTGCGGATAAGGTGATTCTGCCTGGGGTTGGTTCGTTCGGAGACGCCATGGGGAAGCTCCGCCAATATGGACTGGTGGAGGTGATTCACCGCGTGGCAGACCAGGGGACTCCGTTTTTGGGGATTTGTCTGGGACTGCAGCTTTTATTTGAACGGAGCGGGGAGAGCGAAGGGGTCTCCGGTCTTGGAATTCTTCCAGGGGAGATTGTGAGATTTCCGGATACGCCAGGGCTTAAGGTGCCCCACATGGGCTGGAACTGTCTGGACATCCGTCCGGATGCAAAGCTTTTTAAAGGACTGGCTTCCGGGGAATATGTGTATTTTGTCCATTCATATTATTTAAAGGCGGAGAAGGAAGAGGATGTGGCGGCGTCCTCTGTTTACGGTGTCCGTTTTCACGCCTCCGTGGAGCACGGCAACGTATTTGCCTGCCAGTTCCATCCGGAAAAGAGCGGTACCACTGGATTAAAGATTTTGAAAAATTTCATTGAATTACCATAGGAGGTGGCCGGATGCTGACGAAAAGGATTATTCCATGTCTCGATGTACATAACGGACGCGTGGTGAAGGGCGTCAATTTCGTGAATTTAAAGGATGCAGGAGATCCGGTGGAGATCGCGGCCGCATACGATAAGGCCGGGGCGGATGAACTGGTTTTTCTGGACATTACGGCTTCCTCCGATAACCGGAGCACGGTGGTGGATATGGTGCGCCGCGTGGCGGAAACGGTTTTTATTCCATTTACCGTGGGCGGCGGTATCCGTACGGTTGATGATTTTAAACTGCTTCTGCGGGAGGGGGCGGATAAGATATCCATCAATTCCTCTGCCATCAATACACCGGAACTGATCTCCGAGGCTGCAGATAAATTCGGGCGCCAGTGTGTGGTCGTTGCCATCGATGCCAGAAGGCGGGAAGACGGAAGCGGATGGAATGTATACAAAAACGGCGGCCGTATCGATACGGGGCTCGATGCTGTGGAATGGGCCATGAAGGCGGACCGCATGGGCGCGGGGGAGATTCTCCTTACCAGCATGGACTGCGACGGCACAAAGGCCGGATATGACGATGAACTGAACGCAGTTATTGCAGACTCTGTATCCGTACCGGTTATCGCATCGGGCGGCGCAGGGACGACAGAGCATTTTTACAATGCCCTGACGAAGGGAAAGGCAGACGCTGCGCTGGCGGCCTCCCTGTTCCACTATAAGGAGCTGGAGATCATGGAGTTAAAACGTTTCCTGGCGGCCCGGGGACTGCCCATGAGATTATAGCGGAGGGGATCAGGCAGGTAATACAGAACAATACGAAAGGAAATTACAGCAATATGGGTGCGATCGATAATGACTGGCTGGAGCCACTGAGCGTGGAGTTTAAAAAGCCATATTACAGGGAACTTTATAAGAAGGTCAAACATGAGTACGAGACGAGAAGAGTCTTCCCGGAGGCGGATGACATCTTCAATGCGTTTCAGTTTACACCCCTTTCCAGGGTAAAGGTGGTGATTCTGGGGCAGGACCCCTACCACAACTACGGGCAGGCGCACGGCCTCTGCTTTTCTGTTAAGCCGGATGTGGAGATTCCACCGTCCCTGGTCAATATTTATCAGGAACTGCATGATGATCTGGGATGCGATATCCCCAATAACGGGTACTTAAAGAAGTGGGCGGATCAGGGGGTTATGCTTCTTAATACGGTGCTGACAGTCCGTGCTCACGCGGCTAACTCCCACCAGGGAATCGGATGGGAGACGTTTACGGACGCGGCTATTAAGATTTTAAACGAGCAGGACCGTCCCATGGTATTCTTATTATGGGGCCGGCCGGCACAGAACAAAAAGAGTATGCTGACCAATCCGAAGCATCTGATTCTGGAGGCGCCTCATCCCAGTCCGTTATCGGCGTTCCGTGGATTTTTCGGCTGCAGGCATTTCAGTAAAACCAATGAGTATTTAAAAGCCAACGGGCTGGAGCCCATAGACTGGCAGATTGAAAATATATAAGAATGGAGACGGAAAATAAAAGATGAGCATAATTGAGACATTAAAGGTAATCGTACTTGGAATTGTGGAGGGATTTACCGAATGGCTCCCCATCAGCAGTACGGGCCATATGATACTGGTAGATGAAATCATCCATTTAAAACAGCCGGAGGATTTTAAAAACATGTTTATGGTCGTGATCCAGCTGGGGGCGATTCTGGCGGTCGTGGTCATGTACTTCCATAAGCTGAATCCATTTTCTCCGACGAAGAAACCTGCGCAGAAGCGGGCTACACTGGAGTTGTGGTCCAAGATTATCCTCGCGTGTATCCCGGCGGCTGTCATAGGTCTTCTGATCGATGACATTATGGAAAAATACCTCATGAACGGCTATGTTGTTGCAGCCACTTTAATTATCTACGGCGTCCTGTTCATCGTCATAGAGAATGCGAACCGGAATCGTAATTTTGAGATGCAGCGGGTGGGGGATATTTCCTACCAGACGGCGCTTTATATCGGCCTTTTCCAGCTCCTGTCCCTGGTTCCGGGTACCTCCCGGTCCGGTTCCACGATTCTGGGCGCCATGATCCTTGGCTGCTCCAGAGGCGCTGCTGCCGAGTTTTCCTTCTTCCTGGGAATCCCCGTCATGTTTGGAGCCAGCTTCTTAAAAATTGTAAAATACGGCCTTCATTTCACCGGTCCGCAGGTCTTTTATCTGCTTCTCGGTATGGTGGTGGCGTTCATCGTATCGGTGTACGCAATCCGTTTCCTGATGGGATATATCAGAAAACACGATTTCAAATTTTTTGGTTATTACAGAATTGTCCTTGGAGTGATCGTCCTGGTTTACTTTGGGATTACGGCTTTGATTGGTTAAAAGAAGATATGCTGATATGAGACTGACAAAAATCCATAACTGCTTACATGCACAGGTTAAGCAGTTATGGATTTTTTATGCAATTAAGAAAGCTCTTTCTGGACCGCCCTCAGGATCATAACGGAGCGGGGGTGGGCCAATGCAGAATAGCGGATCACCTCCTCCCAGCCATCGACGGTCTCAGGAATACTGCCGCTGCCCCGTCCGGTATCTGCAAGGAGATTCCAGAAGAACCCTTCAGGGAGATGCGGAAGCGTGATCGTAAGCGGTTCCCAGTAGGTATTTACGGCAAGGTAGATGATATCCTCCGTTCCGTCGTCGTGTTTGCCGGCATACATGATGCCGACGTAGTGTGTATACGAGGTGGTTTCCCCTTTCCAGGCCTCGGTTCCGTGTACGCTGACCGGGGGAAAACCGGTGCTGGAAGAGAGCGTCTCCCGCCGGATCACCGGATGGGATCTGCGTATGGCGATCATGCGCCGAAAAAATTCATACAGTTCGTGATTCTTTTGTAACAGGGTCCAGTCCAGCCAGGAGATGCCGTTGTCCTGACAATAGGCGTTATTGTTGCCAAACTGGGTGTTGCCGAATTCGTCGCCGGCAAAGAACATCGGCGTTCCGCGGCTGCACATTAAGACGGCGCAGGCATTCTTTATCATTCGGAAGCGGAGCTCCAGGATGCCGGGATCGTCGGTTTCCCCCTCTGCGCCGCAGTTCCAGCTGTTGTTGTTATTGTCTCCGTCCGTGTTGTTCCAGCCATTGGCTTCATTGTGCTTCTCATTATAGCTGTACAGATCGTACAGGGTAAAGCCGTCGTGACACGTTAAGAAATTAACAGAGGAATTGAAGCCGCGCGTGGCCGGCGGATAGAGATCCGGGGAACCGGTGATTCTGCTGACGGCAGCCGCAGCCATGTTGTCGTCGCCCTTAAGGAAACGGCGCATGTCGTCCCGGTATTTGCCGTTCCACTCTGCCCAGCGGTTCCAGGACGAGAAGGAACCCACCTGGTATAGGCCTCCCGCATCCCAGGCCTCGGCGATCAGCTTGGCGCTGGAGAGTACCGGATCGTAGGAAAGGGATTCCAGGAGCGGCGGCTTGTGAAGGGGCGTGCCATCCTCGCTTCGGCCGAGGATAGAGGCCAGATCAAAGCGGAAGCCGTCCACGTGGTAATGGATGGTCCAGTACCGGAGACAGTCCAGAATCATCTGCTGCACAATCGGATGGTTGCAGTTTAAGGTGTTGCCGCAGCCGCTGAAATTATAGTAGAAGCCGTCGGGAGTGAGCATATAGTAAATCTGATTGTCAAAGCCCTTGAATGAGAAGAAGCCGCCCTTTTCGTTGCCTTCTGCCGTGTGGTTGAAGACGACATCCAGATAGACCTCCATGCCGCGTTCCTTTATGGTGCGGATCAGCGTTTTCAGTTCCCGGCCTTCGTGGTTATGCTCGCTTTTTGAGGCGTAGCTGGTGTTGGGGGCAAAGAAACTGACGGGATTGTAGCCCCAGTAATCCAGCAGCATGTTCCCGTTTACGCTGCGTTCGTTGCGCATTTCGTCGAATTCAAAGACGGGCATCAGCTCGATGGCATTGATGCCTAAGTCCTCCAGATAGGGAAGCTTTTCGATAATTCCCTGGAAGGTGCCGGGAGCCGAGACGCCGGAAGAGGCATCCCTGGTGAACCCTCTGACATGGAGCTCATAAATAACTAAATCCTCCATGGGGATTGGAGGATGGCAGCAGTCGTCCCAGTCGAAATTATCTGAGACTACCCTCGCTTTATACTGAAAGCCGCTTTCCGGCTTAGAGCCCCATGTGCCCTGGCCGGTAACGGCTTTCGCATAAATGTCCAGAAGGTATTTTGTTTTGTCGAAGATAAGCCCTTTCTTTGGATCATACGGCCCATCAATGCTGAACGCATATTCTAAATCCCGGGTATCCAGATCAAATACTATGATGGAGTAGACATTCCCGATCCGGTAACGGTCCGGGATGGGGATTCTTGCATACGGTTCGCGTTCGTTATGGTGAAACAATAAAAGCTCGCAGGATGTCGCTTCCTGTGAATGAAGAGTAAAGCTGACTCCTCTAGGTATCAGACGCGCTCCAAATTCTTCGTACAATCCGGGTCTTACGGAAAAACCGGATATGGTGTCAAGTGGTCTGAAATTATCGGTGTACAGTGGCATATGAGTGTCCTTTCTGACAGATTATGGTTGAAACAACATCTCAATCCGTCCTTCGGCGGCTTTTTCATCCTTGCCGTCAAAGTAAAATAGTAAATTTCTGTTCCGCGTTACCAGTCCTTTCTTCATCTCATCATAGTTTTTTACATTTACTTTCGACTTGCCATTATCGATATAGATGTCGCAGTCAAAACAATTGGCCGCCGTAATTAAAACAGCTATGGGGATGGGGGTATAACGCTGATAAATGTCAACTTGTTTCGTTCGCATATCCCAGCCTCCTTTTTATGGCGGGCGGATAATCCGTACGTCGGGTGACAAAACATTAAGATACTCTTCCAGGAAATGGTTAGTGAACTGTGAAATATAGATAAATCATTCTATCTATATTCTACCATATATTTTAATGCGATACAAGACTAAAGCAGAAAAATAAACAGTTTAATGATGAAATTTTTGTAAAATATGTGTAAAAACAAGGGGGAGTCTTAATGTGTCCCGTAAAGCCGGTGATATGCGGAGACCTATCAGACAACAGAGCGGCAGACTTCCTGTAAAAGTGGCGGATCATACAAATATTGTATGACCGGTACGGATGAAAATTGATACGATGCGAAAGATAAGATAATAAAAACTGCCGCCCGCATGAAAAAAATCATGCGGGCGGCAGTTTTCTCTTTTTTATGCGTTTTCTGCAATCTCATAAAGCAGCCGCTCGGAATCCTCCCATCCGAGACAGGGATCGGTGATAGACTTTCCGTAGCAGTGTTCGCCCACCTTCTGGCTGCCGGGTTCGATGTAGCTCTCGATCATCAGGCCCTTGACCAGATCTTTGATAGGAGCCGCGTGTCTTCTGCTGTGAAGAACCTCTTTGGCAATGCGGATCTGTTCCATGTATTTCTTATTGGAATTGGAGTGGTTGGTATCCACGATACAGGCCGGATTGTCCAGGCTGCGTTTGGCGTAAAGCTCCTGAAGCAGAACCAGATCTTCAAAATGGTAGTTCGGAATGCACTGGCCGTGCTTGTTGACCGCGCCGCGGAGAATGGTATGAGCCAGCGGATTGCCGCCGCTCTTTACCTCCCAGCCACGGTATGTAAAATCATGGCCCTGCTGTGCCGCAACGACGGAGTTCAGCATAACGGATAAGTCGCCGCTGGTCGGGTTCTTCATACCGACAGCCACGTCACAGCCGCTGGCGGTCAGACGGTGCTGCTGGTTCTCGACGGAACGGGCTCCGATGGCTACGTAGGACATGATATCGTCCAGATAGGTCATGTTTTCCGGATAGAGCATTTCATCGGCTGTGGGGAAGCCTGTCTCGGCAAATACACGCATGTGCATCTTGCGGATCGCGATGAGCCCCTCGTGCATATCCGGTTTCTTTTCCGGGTCCGGCTGATGAAGCATTCCCTTGTAGCCCTCGCCGGTGGTACGCGGCTTGTTGGTGTAAACACGCGGAATGATAATGAGGCGGTCCGCGGTCTTCTCCTGTACCTTAATTAAGCGTTCTGCATAGTCGCATACAGAATCCTCATTGTCCGCGGAGCAAGGACCTATGATCACGAGAAATTTATCACTTTTGCCGGTCAGGACATCGCTGACTTCCTGATCTCTCTTTGCTTTCCGTTCTTTTAATTCAGCGGGAAGAGGGAAGCGCTCTTTGATCTCATCCGGGGTCGGAAGGTTGTTAACATATTGAAATCCCATGGTATCCTCCTGAAGATTAGATTCTTCTCTTTTGTTGTTGCCCATTATATACCAGAATATCGGAAAAATCTACACCTGACCGAAATTTTAGGAAATGTGTTCAAACATGGGAATCCGGGTGTTCCTTTTTTTACAAAAATAGTGTATGATATGAGAAAATATTTGAGAAAAGGAAATGGTGTGAGAGTATGGAACGATTCTGGACCTGGGGCGGCAAATATGTGGGAGTCAGACAGAAGGAGTATCTGGTGGCCTGTGACGGCACGGTGCTGGGGAAGTTTTTCGGCAGAGATATTTATGATCAGGATGGATATTATGTGGGTGAACTGGGGAGAAACGACCGGCTGATCAGGAACAGGACGAAGTCAGCCACGCGCAGGCCCGCGTTCAGCAGAAGTGTGAAGGGCACGATCCAGGCTCCCCTGCGGGACTGTGCACCTTATCCGTTAATCTATGGATTTGACGATTTTGAATGGTAACGCATCTGACACAGGACGCCGGGTTCGTAAGAGATCTGTCAGTATTTTGTAGGAGATATGCTATAGATAAATTACTGTTTTTATATTATAATGAATCCGCATAAGCAGAACAGAAAAAGGAGAAAATTATGAGAAAATCAGTATATGTAACTGCAATGGTTCTGACAGCCATAAGTCTTACAGCCTGCGGAGGCGGAAAGGGCCCGGATAACGGCAGTTCTGGAACCGTGGCTGAGAGCACACAGGCGGTAACGGTGGATTTAGAGAAGGTACACCAGGCTGTAAAAGAGGCATATGGAGAAAACTATATTCCGAGCGCGCCTTATGACGCCCAGGCATTAAACGATATATTCGGAGTTCCGGAGGATTTATACGAGGAATTCATCGCGGAAGGACCGATGATCAGTGTTCATGTGGACACCTTTGCCGCCATTAAGGCGAAGGAGGGAAAGGGCGAGGAGGTAGCGAAGCTTCTTGAGGCTTACCGCACCCGTCTCGTGGAAGATTCCGTGCAGTATCCTATGAACATCAGCAAGGTGGAGGCTTCCGAAGTCGTACGCCACGGAGATTACGTCTTCTTTGTGATGCTGGGGACTGCTTCAGACGAAGCGCAGGCCGAGGGCGAAGAGGCGGCCCTTCAATCTGCACAGGAAGAAAACAAGAAGGCTGTCGATGCAATTAACGCATTTTTTGAGGGGTAAACATGGTATTTTCCAGCCTGTTATTCTTATTCCGGTTTCTGCCGGTTCTGTTGATTGTGTATTTTGTCGCTCCCAGGAGGTACCGCAATGGGGTTCTGTTCCTTGG
This sequence comes from Hungatella sp. SL.1.14, assembly GCF_024460495.1. NCBI lineage: Bacteria > Bacillati > Bacillota > Clostridia > Lachnospirales > Lachnospiraceae > Hungatella > Hungatella sp. SL.1.14. The sequence continues at coordinate 12,598 of NZ_JANFYJ010000023.1, forward strand.
GAGCCTCATTTTTTATGGCTGGGGAGAACCGGTGTATATCTCTTTGCTGCTGTTTTCCACTCTGGTCGATTACATCCATGGGCGGCTGGTATGGCGTTTTATGGAGGAGGGAAAACAGCAGCGGGCCAGGCTCTGTGTGGCCTCCTCCGTCATCATCAATCTGGGACTTTTAGGAGTTTTTAAATACGCGGATTTCCTGATGGAGACCGTGGGGCGGCTTTTAGGGATCCCGCTTCCCCTGCCGGGGCTGGCGCTTCCGATCGGTATTTCCTTTTATACGTTTCAGACCATGTCGTATACCATCGATATTTACCGGAAAGAGGCCGCTCCACAGAAGAATATCATTGATTTCGGAGCCTATGTCTCCATGTTTCCCCAGCTGATCGCCGGGCCGATCGTGCGGTATCACACCATTGCAGAGGAACTGCGGGAGCGGACTGAGAACTTCGCCGGATTTTCCAGGGGAGTGTTTCTGTTTACCGTGGGTCTGGGCAAGAAGGTGCTGATTGCCAATACCACGGGGGCTCTGTGGACACAGATTTCGGGCGTTCCGGATGCCGAGCGTACCGTTTTGATGATGTGGCTGGGGATTCTGGCGTTTGGCATGCAGATTTACTTTGATTTTTCCGGCTATTCGGATATGGCCATGGGACTGGGAGCGATGATGGGCTTTCATTTTCCGGAGAATTTCCGTTATCCCTACACAGCGAAAAGCATCACGGATTTCTGGCGCAGGTGGCATATTACCTTAAGCACATGGTTTAAGGAATACGTGTACATTCCGTTGGGCGGCAACCGGAAGGGCGCGGCGGTGCAGATACGGAACATTCTGATCGTCTGGCTGCTTACGGGAATCTGGCACGGAGCGGCGTGGAATTATCTCCTTTGGGGGCTTTACTTCGGCGTGCTTCTGCTGCTTGAGAAGCTGCTGTTAAAACCGTATCTGGAGAAACTGCCCTCCCCGGTCAGAAGCGCATACGCCATGATTTTTGTTTTTCTCGGATGGGTCCTGTTCGCGCATGAAGATATGGGCGGTGGGCTTCGGTATCTGATGCAGATGGCCGGTGCCGGAGGCATTGCCTTTACAAGCCGGAGAACGTGGTATTTGCTGGTGACCAGTCTGCCTCTTATCGCGGCGTCTGTTCTGGGCTCCACACCGCTGCCGGGCACTCTGTGCAGGAAGATGAAGGGACGGGTGAGGGAGACGGCGGAGCTTCTGTTTGTAGCTGTTGTTCTCGTGCTGTCTGTGGCATTTCTGGTAGATGCCAGCTATAATCCGTTCCTGTATTTCAGGTTTTAGAAGAAGGCGAAAGGCTGGTAATAAGGAGAACTATGGAGAAAGAAAAACACAGTGGCAGAGGCAGAGGAGTGACATTCCTGTTTCTGGGCTTTTTGGGAGTGCTGTCGCTGTTGAGTATCGTCACACCGCAGAAGGCTTTTTCCGATTCGGAGAACCGGTATTTGCAGAAAAAACCGGAATTTTCGGTGAAATCCCTGCTGAATGGAAGCTATGGAGAGAAGTACGAGCAGTACTTGAGCGATCAGTTCCCGGGTAGAAACGTCTGGATCGGAATGAAGGTCACGACAGAACGTCTTGCCCTGCAGGAAGATGTAAACGGCGTGTATTTCGGAAAAGACGGATATCTGATTGAGAAGTTTGACACAGAGGACCTGGAAGGGGAGCAGCTGAATAAAAATATCGGAAAGCTGGCCGCATTTACGGGGGCCGCAGAGAAATCTCTGGGGAAGGATCATGTCAGGGTGATGCTGGTACCGTCTGCGTCTCAGATCATCACAGAACGCCTGCCGTTTCTCGCTGCACCCTACGATCAGGGCCGGGTGACCGGGATGCTGTGCAGAAGCTTAAAGGAAGCGGGAGGTTCCCGGGAGACGGTGCTTCCGGCAGAAGAATATTTAAAACGGTATCGGGAAGAAGCGCTGTATTACCGTACGGACCATCACTGGACAGCCAGAGGAGCATATCTGGGATACCGGCTGTGGGCGGAGTCCGTGGGGCTTACTCCGTGGACGGAAGAGCTGTTTGATATTCAGACGGTAAACAGCGAGTTTCACGGGACGGTATATTCTAAACTCAATGTTCCGTGGCGGTACGACACCATTGAAGTGTGGCAGCCGAAGGAAGAAAAGGATTACCGGGTATCCTTCGATGGCGAGCCGAAAGAATACGATTCCCTTTACTTTCCCGGTGCGTTGGAGGGGAAGGACAAATACGCCGTGTACCTCGACGGCAATCATGCCATAACCAAAATCGAAAACAGGAGTATCACGGGAGATCAGAAGGAGAAGAAACTGCTCATGATCAAAGACTCCTATGCCCACAGCTTCGCGGTGTTTGCCGCCAATCATTTCGGAACCGTTTATATGGCGGATCTGCGGTATCTGAACCTGAATTTGAAGGAGTGGATGGAGGAACAGGAGATTACGGACGTTCTGGTGCTGTATCAGATTCCGGGATTCGCAAAAGAGAAATCGGTGTCAAAGCTGGTTTATGACAGATAGCGGGCCGGAAATAAAATTAGGCTCTTGACAAATAAATCGAAACCTCATATACTAATCAATAACTTCATAAGTTTAAACAGGCGTTGATAAGAACAAGTAATAATACGCAAAAGCACACAGAAAGCAGCCGGCCGATGAGAGGCGCGTGGAAAGCGGATTATGAATACATCTTTGAGCTTCACACTGAAAGCCGATGGAAAAAGGACTTAAGGTCCTGTGGACCGGTGAGTAGACTGTGACGGATTCCTGCACACGTTATCGTGCTAGAGTATAAGAATCGTACTTGAAAAGGTAAACGGCGTGAGCCGTTTATAAATTAAGGTGGTAACACGGGATTACAGTCTCGTCCTTTGAACAGGATGGGACTTTTTTTGTATCACAAAATAATTACAGGAAAAGGAGAAAACAATTATGACAGCATACGAAGAACTGAAAGCCCGCGGCCTCATTGCCCAGGTGACGAATGAAGAAGAGATCAGTAAAATGATCAATGAAGGGAAAGCTGTATTCTATATCGGCTTTGATCCAACCGCGGACAGCCTTCACGTAGGACATTTTATGGCGCTTTGCCTGATGAAGCGTTTACAGGAGGCTGGAAATAAACCGATCGCGCTGATCGGAGGCGGTACCGGAATGATCGGCGATCCGTCAGGGCGCAGTGATTTACGCCAGATGATGACTGTGGAGACGATTCAGCACAACTGTGACTGTTTCAAGAAGCAGATGAGCCGTTTTATCGATTTTTCTGAAGGAAAGGCCATGATGGTCAACAATGCAGACTGGCTGCTGGATTTGAACTACGTCGATTTTCTGCGTGAGGTAGGAACACATTTCTCCGTCAACAACATGCTGAGGGCGGAGTGCTATAAGCAGCGTATGGAGAAAGGCTTAAGCTTCCTGGAGTTCAACTACATGATCATGCAGAGCTACGATTTCTATGAGCTGTTTAAGCGTTACGGCTGTAATATGCAGTTCGGCGGCGACGATCAGTGGAGCAACATGCTGGGCGGCACAGAGCTGATCCGCCGGAAACTGGGAAAAGATGCCCACGCCATGACCATCACCCTGCTTCTCAACTCCGAGGGCAAGAAGATGGGCAAGACGCAGTCCGGTGCAGTATGGCTCGATCCAAACAAGACCACGCCGTTTGACTTCTATCAGTACTGGAGAAATGTAGGAGACGCAGATGTCTTAAAATGTCTCCGCATGCTGACCTTCCTGCCGATTGAGCAGATCAATGAGATGGATCAGTGGGAGGGAAGCCAGTTAAATCAGGCAAAGGAAATCCTGGCTTACGAGCTGACAAAACTGGTTCACGGCGAGGAAGAGGCGGAAAAATCTCAGAAGAGCGCCCGTGAGCTGTTTACCGGCGGGAATGCGGCTGATATGCCAACCTGTGAACTGACGGATGAGGCTTTCAGAGACGGAACCATCGATATTCTGGATATTCTTCATAAATCCGGCCTTGCCGGTTCCCGTTCCGAGGCGAGACGCAATGTGGAACAGGGCGGCGTATCTGTTGACGGCAATGCAGTCAATGATGTGAAGGCTGTATTTACAAAAGAGAGTCTGCAGGGAGAAGGCGTCGTAGTGAAGCGCGGTAAAAAGAAATTTGTGAAGGTAATTGCAAAATAGAACCGGGAAATGGGACGCTTTATGGAGCTGCAGCTCCATAAGAATCTGTAAGGTATGTAAGATACAGAGGGAAGCGGTAAATGCTTGTGGCGTTTACCGCTTCCCTCTGTTTTCCGGTTTTCAGCTGTCTGTGCTGAGTGGTACGTATATCTTAATGAAGAACGCCGTCTGCATCCGGGGTGAAGGTCTTCGCCCTGGTCAGCATTTTTCCGTTTTCCTGTAAGTAGTAGGTTTTTCCGTCAAGCGTGAGGAAACCTGTCTGCATGACGCCGGTTTCCGGATTTAAGTAATACCAGTCGCCGCTGTCGTTTAACCAGCCTTTGTGGAGGCTTCCGGTACTGTCATAGTAATACCAGCTTCCGTCCCTGGAAGACCAGCCGCGAGGTAACAGCACGTCACCTGTGCCGTCTGTACCGGCTGAGCCGGCAAAGGCTACGATTTTATATGCAGTATTGGAACCGGACTGTGTCCAGACGAGACATTTCCTGCCTTTTACCAGGTCCTGCAGGGTGACGATATTTCTCGTGAGATAAGGGAGAATCTGTGTGTCGGACTGAACGGTATAGGTCGTTTGGTTATCCGCCTTGATGGTACCGGAAACGCCGTCGCCGGCAACCGTTAACGCATCGACTGTAATATAGTCCGGGACTTTGAAGTCGGCCGGGATGCTGCAGAGAATCATCTCTCCATGGGACATCGGCGGAAGACTTAACGTCATGGCCGGACTGATATAGGCGTAAATGGTTTCACCGCTTGTCAGTGCATCAAGTGAGACGGGATATCCGTTTACTGCGTCCAAAATTCTGGTTTCTTCTGATACATTGATGATAAACTCCTGTCCTGCAAAATCTCCGTCCTGGCGGGTAATGGACAGTCGGCCGTTGCTGGTCTGATTTACCGTTCCATAGATCCTGACGGAAGAAGGAGCCGTACCTGTATCCGCCTTTGATCGGAACGCAAATCCAGAGGCGAAGACGGCTGTGACGCATAAAAGTGAGAGAAGCAGACTTCCGGTTAATTTTTTCATTGAAGACCTCCATTAAATTCGTTGTGTTTTTCGATTGCTGCCAATTAGATTATAGCAGGTTGGAAGAAAAATGAAAATTAAGAAAGGTTTACAAATACTTACAATGATAAAGGGGAAATGGAATGGTAAAAAAATCAAAGATTTTGCGATCGCAATCTTGTAATAAACTATATCTTGTGGTATTATCATTTGGTGAGCATTGATAACAGTTATTAATACTGATTGTTGAAAAAACGAAATAAAATGATAAAACTTTGGAGAATGGCGGGAAAAGAAATGGATATCAGAAAAAGAAACGGTCAGCCGGAAGCATACGAGTGCGGAAAGATAAAGAGTGCCATCCTGTGTGCGTTTGCCAGTGTGAATCAGGAGCCTGGAAGGGAGCGGATGGACAGGATCATGAGCCTGGTGGAAGAGAAAGTGGATGGCGCGGTGAAGGATGGGAGTCCTCTCAGCGTAGAACAGATTCAGGACATGGTGGAGCAGTCTCTGATGGAAGCCGGATGCTACGAGGCGCTTAAGAGTTTCATCCTTTATCGGAATGAGCGGAGTAAGGAGCGCGGTGTGAGACAGGATCTGGTCCGGTATTTTCCTGATGTTCCCGATATGGAAGCCGTTTTAAAGGAGATTCAGAAAAAGTGGACCGGCACTGCATATCGGCTGGAGCACCTGTTTATGAAGTTTTCAGCCTTCTATAAACAGGGGATGACGGAGGCGGAGAAGCTGTCCGCCTTAATTCAGGCCGCCGTGGAACTGACCACTCAGGAAGCGCCGGACTGGGAGTATATTGCAGCCCGCCTTTTAATGGTCCGCTTCAGGAAGAAATTAAGATCCATGGAGGCGAAGTATCAGATCAGCAGCTTTTACGATAAGCTGTATTTTCTGACTGCCGGGCAGCTTTACGGCGACTATATTCTGGAGCATTATACCAGGGAAGAGATCGAGACGTGTGAGGGCTTTCTGGACGGCACACGGGATCAGCTGTTTACGTATTCCGGTCTGGAGCTGCTACTCTCCCGATATGTGATCCGCAGCCGGGAGAACGTCCCGTTAGAATCCCCCCAGGAAATGTTTCTGGGCATCGCCCTGCATCTGGCCATGCTGGAAAAGAACGACCGTCTGGAATGGGTGAGACGTTTTTACGATATGCTGAGCACGCTTAAGGTTACCATGGCGACGCCGACCCTTTCCAACGCGAGAAAGCCGTACCATCAGCTGTCCTCCTGCTTTATCGATACGGTTCCGGACAGTCTGGACGGGATTTACCGCAGTATTGACAGCTTTGCAAAGGTCAGCAAGTTCGGCGGCGGCATGGGGCTGTATTTCGGTAAAGTCAGAGCCGCGGGAAGTGCGATTCGGGGCTTCAAAGGCGCGGCCGGAGGTGTGATACGCTGGATCAAGCTGGCGAATGATACTGCGGTGGCGGTGGACCAGCTGGGCGTGCGCCAGGGGGCAGTGGCCGTATATCTGGATGCATGGCATAAGGATCTTCCGGAATTCCTGGCACTGCGCACCAACAATGGAGACGATCGTATGAAGGCGCATGACGTATTTCCGGCAGTCTGCTATCCGAACCTGTTCTGGAAGCTGGCAAAGGAGGACATCGATGCGGACTGGTACCTGATGTGTCCCCATGAGATCCTTACGGTAAAGGGCTATTCGCTGGAAGATTCCTATGGAAGGGAATGGGAGGAACGGTACTGGGAATGTGTTGCCGACCACAGGATTCATAAGCGCGTGATTCCGGTGAAAGAACTGGTCCGCCTGATTTTAAAGAGTGCGGTGGAGACGGGAACCCCGTTTACCTTTAACAGGGATCTGGTCAATGAGGCGAATCCAAACAGCCATAAGGGAATCATTTACTGCAGCAATCTCTGCACGGAGATTGCACAGAATATGAGCCCGGTGGAGCAGGTGGAGCAGCGCATCGAGACAGTAGACGGCGAGACAGTGGTAGTGACCGTGACGAAACCGGGGGATTTTGTGGTATGTAATCTGGCCAGCCTTTCCCTGGGCAAGATCGACGTGACAAATCGGGAAGAGGTCACCAGACTGACACAGTATGCGGTGCGTGCGCTGGATAACGTAATCGATTTAAACTTTTTCCCTGTGCCGTATGCCAGGATTAACAACATGAAGTACCGGCCCATTGGCCTTGGCGTCAGCGGTTACCATCATATGCTGGCTAAAAACGGAATTTCCTGGGAATCCGAGGAACATCTGGCATTTACTGACCGGGTATTTGAGTGGATTAATTACGCGGCAATTGAGGCCAGCTGTGATAATGCACGGGAAAAGGGGGGCTACGAACTGTTTGAAGGGAGCGACTGGCAGACGGGCGCCTACTTCGAGAAGCGGAAGTATCATTCGGAAGAATGGCTCCGGCTGAAGGAGAAGACAGCGGCAAACGGTATGAGAAACGGCTGGCTGATCGCCATAGCGCCGACCAGCAGCACCAGCATGCTGGCGGGTACGACGGCAGGTCTGGATCCGATCATGAACCGCTATTATCTGGAAGAAAAGAAAAACGGGCTGGTGCCCAGAGTGGCTCCGGATTTGTCTCCCGAAACATTCTGGCAGTACAAGAACGCCCATTATATTGACCAGCAGTGGTCCGTCCGCGCGGGAGGAATCAGACAGCGCCATGTGGACCAGGCGCAGAGCATGAACCTCTACATCACCAACGAATATACCTTAAGGCAGGTGCTGAATCTTTACATTCTGGCCTGGGAGTGCGGGGTAAAAACGATTTACTATATCCGCTCCAGAAGCCTGGAGGTAGAAGAGTGTGAGGTATGCTCCAGTTAAATACAGCAGACTGTAAAAGAGGAAAGGAAAGATCATGGAACAATTAATCAGAAAGCCGTTATTCAATCCGGACGGCGATACCGATGTCAGAAACCGCCGCATAATCGGCGGCAATACAACGAATCTCAACGATTTTAATAATATGAAATACACCTGGGTAAGCGACTGGTACCGGCAGGCCATGAACAATTTCTGGGTGCCGGAGGAGATCAACCTGGGGCCTGACGTGAAGGATTACCCCATGCTGGACGCGGGGGAACGGAGAGCCTACGACAAGATTCTGTCATTCCTCGTATTCCTGGACAGCATTCAGACCGCCAATTTACCGGCCATCGGCGAATATATTACGGCCAATGAAATTAACTTATGCCTGTCCATCCAGACCTTCCAGGAGGCCGTCCACAGCCAGAGCTACAGCTACATGCTGGACACGATCTGCGAGCCGCAGACCAGGAATGAGGTACTCTACCAGTGGAAAAATGATGAACACCTGCTTGCCAGAAATACCTTTATCGGGAATCTCTATAACGAATTCCAGAAGGACAAGAGTCCCTTCACATTCATGAAGACCGTGGTAGCCAATTTCATTCTGGAAGGAGTTTACTTCTACAGCGGGTTCATGTTCTTCTATAACCTTGGCAGGAACCATAAGATGCCGGGTTCCGCACAGGAGATCCGGTATATCAACCGGGATGAGAATACTCATTTATGGCTGTTCCGCAACATGATTCTGGAACTGAAAAATGAGGAGCCGGAGCTCTTTACCCCCGATCGGGTGGAGGTTTACAGAGAGATGATTAAGGAGGGCTGCCGCCAGGAGATCGCCTGGGGCCATTACGCCATCGGAGACAAGGTGCCTGGACTGACGAAAGACATGATAACGGATTATATTCAGTATCTTGGCAACCTGCGGTGTATGAGCCTTGGCTTTGAACCGATTTATGAGGGACATGAAAAGGAACCGGAAAGTATGGCCTGGGTATCCCAGTACAGCAATGCCAATATGATAAAGACGGATTTCTTTGAGGCCAGAAGTACGGCTTATGCGAAAAGCAGCGCTCTGGTAGATGATCTTTAAATCCGGCAGATGACCATGAAAAGAAGCGGGCATGAGGACAGTTTTAGAAAACTGCCTTCATGCCCGCGATGTCATCCATGGTCATGGCCCGGGAAATCCGGTCAAAATCCTGTTGAATCCGGACGTAAATATCAAGAATCGGCTGGCACTGGATTCTGGTCGCTTCCATGATCTCATCATAGTCGGAAATCATGAGCTCCACGATATCGGCGTCGATCAGGCCGTCGTCCTTCATCTCTGTAATAATGGAGCAGATTCTATCTTTGGAAAACGCGGTCTTGTAGCTCCTGGTACCGGAAAGCGCGCTGATAATATCGGCAATCGCCACGATCCGTTCTCCGGTGCTTAAGTCAGCGGCGGTCAGGCCTCTCGGATAACCGGAGCCGTCGAGCTTTTCGTGATGACGGAGGGCAAGACATTTGACCGTCTCCTCGATCACATCCCCGAATATCTTTTCTGTGATGTCCACGTGGGTGCGCATGATATTCATGGCCTGCGGACTTAATTTCCCCGGATACTCCAGGATTTCCACCGGAATTCCGATCTTTCCCAGGTCATGAAGCATGGAACCGCAGACGACCTGATTGCATTCCTTTTCGCTCAGCCCCATGCGCTTTGCCAGTTCCGAGCTGATGGTTGTGGTGGTGATGGTGTGAGTAACGGTGTGGCGGCTGCGGAAATCAATGGTGAAGATGAGCATCTTTAAGTAATCTGTGATCTCATCCTGGGTAAGCGGTATCTCGGAAAGCATCTGGAAAAATAAAGCTTCCGCGTCGTTATTTCCCTCAAACGGAGTGTGGAAATCACAGGCTGCAGCGAGATCTGTGATTACGGGCGCGAAATTTGTGCCGCTGTCTTTTTTTAAGAGAGCCAGGGTCTCCTCCCAGGTCAGGTGCTGTACCTCCATGGCCACGTCAATGCGGTCGGCTGCGTGGAGAACCTGTGCAAGAAGCCGGATTTCCTCCGGAAACGCCTCCAAATGCTCCAGGACCTGCCAGGCTGCGTGATGCAGAAGAATGGCTCCGGCAAGCTTTTTAAGCGGGGAAAAGTATTTGATGAACAGATAGCCATAGATGGAGTGGGCCAAAACGTCATCGGTGTCAAACTGAAGCATTTTGGAAATTTCGTCGGTCTTATAGGCGCCGATATCGTGAAGAAGGGCCAGAAAACAGACGTCCCGTATTTTGCGGGCGTCATCGTGAAAATATGGCTTCAGCATCTCTGATACAATATAGGCCACTCTGTAGCCGTGATTCATCAGGCGGGCGTCCACATAGCTGCAGGAACGGCGGATGATTTCCAGTATTCCACGGTTGTCGATGGGATCTGTATACTGCATAATTGTTCTCCCCTGGTTTCGTTGTAGTAATCATGAGTATAAGTGTAGCATAGTTTTGGAAAAAAGTCATGCGAATGATTGCCGACGGGAAGAATCAGTTGTAGAATAGAAGGGAAAGAACTGCCTGGGCTCTTTTTGAAAAATATGGAAATCGCCGGGAGAACGGCGGGAAAGTAGAGGGAGTTATATGCTGACAAGTAATTTAAATGTGGTGGAGAAGTACGACTATCTGGCTGAGAAATTCCGCAAGGGCTATGAATTTTTACGGACGGCGGATTTGAAGGCACTGCCTGTTGGAAGAGCGGATATTGAAGGCGACGACATTTACGCCAGTGTTCAGGAATACACTTCTCTGAAGGCGGATACGTGCAAGTTTGAGGCCCACAACCGGTATTTCGACATCCAGTATGTGGTGGAAGGGGAGGAACAGTTCGGCTATGCGAAACGAGAGGATCTGACGGAAGATGCTCCTTACGATGAGACGAATGACATCGTATTTTTCCGTGAACCCGAGGAAGCGGGAACGGTCCTGCTGAAGGCTGGGGACTGTATTGTTGTGGCTCCTGAGGACGCCCATAAGCCGAGATGCCAGGCAAAAGAGGCATGCAGGGTAAAGAAAGTGGTCATTAAGGTCAGAGTATAGGAATGTGACGCCGGAAAGAGCGGAACGCCTGGGGCTGCGGCCGCCGGAAGGGAGTTTGAGGTGGAGGGTGTGAAATGGGGACCGTCTGGCCGGTATGCCTGGCCGGCGGGGACTTGCAGGACGGAGAACAGGAATGTGGAAAAGGGACTTCCGTATCATGGGGAAACCCGCAGTACGGCAGCCGTGGGAAAGACGGAACATGCAGCAGGAGCCGGAGACACAGCAGCGGAGGGGCTGCGGCCCGGAGCTCTGGATACGGTGGAATTCGGCTCTGCAGACAGCGAGGCGGTTTCGGAAGAAGCGGTGATGGACTGTCTGCGCATCCTCGAACGGGATTATCCGGGAATGAACGTCGTGATTTGGGAACGGGAGGGTGCGGCCGACTTGGCACAGCTGGCGGCTGCGCTGGGAAAAGGACGGTTTCTGGTTGTTACCAGGGATTTTTTGGATCGGATGGGACGGGATGCCGGAGAGTATGAGCGCTGCAGGACTGTCCTTAAGGAGACGGCGTGCAGGCTGACGCAGGGCGGAAGTGCCAGCGTGAGTGAAGGTGTCTGTCTCGATGCGTCGGGCAAAAGGACATGGGTGGTACCGGCAGCAGGAAAACAGGATTCCGGTCCGAAGAAGACAACACCGGGAGAGACGGGATTGCCCGGAAGTCCGGGAAAACAAAGCTGGGAATCGGAATGGAATCTGAGAAAAACTTCGGCTGCTTCCTATGCTGTCAGCGGTCACTACGGGAGTCTTGCCAGGGCGGGCACCAGAGGCCAGGTACAGAAGGTGCTGGGAGATGTTCACCGGAGTATCGGGAATTTAAGGCTGGCGGCCTGCTTTGGAGATGATGAGGAGCGGATGAAAGCAGGCAGGGCGATCCGTTCTCTCCAGAAGCTTCTGGCACGGGGAAACAGGAAAATCAGGCGTCTGGACCGGGAGAGCAGCCTGAAGCGGCAAAAGAAGCACGCGGAGAAGGCACGGAAGGAAAAAAAGGTGCTGCAGATCAGGCTGGAGATGAAGAAGAGCCGGTCCGCCCGGTATGGGGCCGACTACCGTCTGGTGCGGGAGGGACTTGCGGATACCTGCTGGATTTTGGGAGCCGCAAGGCATCGGACCCGGGAAGAAATGCGGGCGGAACAGGCGCTTCAGGGCGAGGCCGGAAGCGGAGATGGACTGGGCTTTGCAGGGGGTGACGGAGGCGGAGAGGGTTCCTTTCACGCGTCTGACGTAGTGATATCGGATGGAGGTTCGGATTGAGCATTGACTAAGATGTACGTATATGTTAAAATACATACAGGAGTTATATGGTCTTGATTCGAATAAAGCGAGGTCACCCATGGAGAGTAAATACAAACATCTTTACAATCAGTTACAGGATCAGATTGAAAAACGGGAATATAAGGCGGGGGACAAGCTTCCCTCAGAAGGCGATTTGATGGAAATATACGGCGCATCCCGGGATACGGTGAGAAAGGCGCTGGACTTACTGGTGCAGGACGGATTTATCAGGAAAGCAAAGGGGAAGCCGGCGGTTGTACTGGATAAGAACAAATTCAATTTTCCGGTATCCGAGATTGCCAGTTTTAAGGAGATATACCGCTTCTCGGATTCAAAGCCGAGAACGTACGTGGAAAATTTAGAGATTGTTAAAAATGACCCGAAGCTGATGGAGGCCTTACAGATCGGCCCGGAGGATGAGGCGTTTGTTCTGGAACGGGTCAGGGAAATAGAAGGGGAAAAGATTATTATCGATAAGGATTTTTTCTCCAGAAAAGTAGTGGAAAATCTTCCGCTCCGGGCGGCCCAGGATTCTGTCTATGAGTATCTGGAGCATGAGGTGGGCTTAAAGATCGGTTTCGCCATGAAAGAGATCACGGTACAGATGGCGGGAGATGAGGACCGCCGCCTTCTGGATATGAAGAATTATGACATGATCGTTGTGGTGAAGAGTTATACGTATCTGGAAGATTCCACACTGTTCCAGTTTACAGAGTCCCGCCATCGCCCGGACAAGTTTAAGTTTGTGGACTTTGCGAGGCGGAAGCTGTAGGTGGAGCGTGCCGCGGCGCCTGTGTGAGTGCCGGATCGTGAAACAAACCATGGTATACGTACAAGAATGACAAAATCCCGAAAACCAGCAGATAAGAAATGAATTTTACTGGGAATCGGGATTTTTTGTTTTTATTTTTCCAAACATGTTGACAAACATATACGTATATGTTATATTAAATTCACAAGATAAACATACAAGAAGAGAAAAATAAAAAACGTGTATGAAAAGGAGAATGGTTATGGGGAAGTATTCGGATGACGCAAAGAAGCTTCTGGACTATGTCGGCGGGAAACAGAATATTACGGCAGTGACACACTGTATGACGAGAATGCGTTTTGTTCTGGCCGACCCGGAGAAGGCTGATGTGGCAAAGATCGAAGCGCTTAAGAGCGTAAAGGGGACTTTTACACAGGCAGGACAGTTTCAGGTGATTATTGGAAATGATGTTTCCGTGTTTTACAATGAGTTTACCTCTGTATCCGGTATCGAAGGAGTTTCCAAGGAGGAAGTAAAGCAGGAAGCAAAAGGAAACATGAATCCGGTTCAGAAGGCGGTAGCCAATATCGCGGAGATTTTCGCACCCCTTATTCCTGCCATCATCGTCGGCGGTCTGATTCTGGGATTCCGGAATATCATCGGAGAGATTCGGTTTATGAACGGCGGGACAGAGACGCTGATTGAGGTGTCTCAGTTCTGGGCGGGAGTACACAGCTTTCTCTGGCTGATCGGTGAGGCGATCTTCCATTTCCTGCCGGTGGGTATCACATGGTCCGTGACGAAGAAGATGGGAACGACTCAGATTCTGGGAATTGTTCTCGGTCTGACCCTGGTTTCCCCGCAGCTGTTAAATGCGTATGCCATGGCACCCGGCGTGGAGGTTCCGGTCTGGGATTTTGGATTCTTTACCATGCAGATGGTTGGCTATCAGGCGCAGGTGATACCGGCGATACTGGCCGGATTCGTCCTGGTTTATTTAGAGAAATTTTTCAAGAAGATTACGCCTCAGGCGATTTCCATGATCGTGGTGCCGTTTTTATCTCTGGTTCTGGCTGTGATTGCGGCTCACGCAGTTTTGGGACCTGTGGGCTGGGCTGTGGGCTCCTGGGTATCCAGGGTGGTTTACGCGGGACTTACCTCAAGCTTCCGCTGGTTATTTGCAACCGTATTCGGTTTTATCTACGCACCGCTTGTGATCACCGGCCTTCATCACATGACCAATGCCATCGATTTGCAGCTGATGGCGGAATTTGGCGGCACGATGCTGTGGCCGATGATCGCTTTATCCAATATCGCACAGGGATCCGCAGTACTGGGCATGATCTATTTGCAGAAGCATAATGAGGAGGCAAAGCAGATTTCCATTCCGGCCTGCATCTCCTGCTATCTGGGCGTGACGGAACCGGCAATCTTCGGTGTCAATTTAAAGAGGGGATTTCCGTTTATCTCCGCCATGATCGGTTCCGCCATTGCGGCGACGGTATCCGTGGGAAGCAACGTGATGGCCAATTCCATCGGTGTGGGCGGAATTCCGGGAATTTTGTCGATTCAGCCGCAGTACATGGGAAGATTTGCGGTCTGCATGCTCATTACCATTGTGGTTCCGTTTATGCTGACGGTTGTCATTGGAAAGAAAAAAGACGTTCGGTAAGATGCTGGAGGAGAATATGAAAGACTTCAAAAAATCGTGTGTATATCAGATTTATCCAAAGTCCTTCCGGGATACGACCGGAAACGGAGTCGGTGACTTAAACGGAGTGACGGAGAAGCTGGACTATTTGAAGAAGCTTGGAGTTGATTATCTGTGGCTCACCCCCTTCTTCGTATCACCGCAGAATGACAACGGATATGATATTGCAGACTACTACCACATTGACCCGCTGTTCGGCACCATGGAGGATTTAGACCGCCTCATCAAAGAGGCGGCCGACAGGGGAATGGGCCTGATGTTTGACATGGTGTTTAACCATACTTCCACCCATCACCAGTGGTTTGCGCGGGCTCTTAAGGGAGAGAAGGAGTACCAGGATTACTACATTTTCCGGAAAGGGAAAAAGGGGGTCCCCCCTACCAACTGGCAGTCCAAGTTCGGCGGCAGTGCCTGGGAGTATGTGGAGGAGCTGGGACAGTATTACCTTCACTTATTTGACCGGACGCAGGCGGATTTAAACTGGGAGAATCCCAGGGTTCGGGAGGAAATCCGCAGAGTGCTCCTTTACTGGAAGAAAAAGGGAATCCGCGGTTTTCGGTTTGATGTGATCAATCTGATCTCCAAGCCTGCGTATTTTGAGGACGACGATGAGGGAGACGGCCGCAGATTTTATACAGACGGCCCCAGGGTCCATGAGTATTTGAAGGAGATGGTAAAGGAGACCGGCCTGTATGAGGATGATATCATCACCGTTGGGGAGATGTCTTCCACCACAATCCATCATTGTATTCAGTATACAAACCCGCAGGAGCAGCAGCTCAAGATGTGCTTTAATTTCCACCACCTGAAGGTGGACTATAAAAATGGGGACAAATGGTCACTGATGCCCTGCGATTTCATGGGCCTGAAAAAGATATTTCACACCTGGCAGAGCGGTATGGCAGAAGGCGGCGGCTGGAATGCCGTATTCTGGTGTAACCATGACCAGCCGAGGGCCGTATCGCGGTTTGGAGATGATACAAAATACCGGAAACAGTCGGCCAAGATGCTGGCGACGGCTATTCACGGCATGAGAGGGACGCCGTATATTTATCAGGGGGAGGAACTCGGCATGACCAATGCCGGTTTTACCTCCGCCAGCCAGTACCGTGATGTGGAAAGCCTGCATTATTTCGATATTTTGAAGGAGAGCGGTATAGACGAAGCCGAGGTCTGCGAGATTCTGCGACAGCGTTCCAGAGACAACAGCCGTACCCCCATGCAGTGGAGTGATGGTGTAAATGCCGGCTTTACCAGCGCTGTGCCCTGGATCGAAGTCAACCGGAACCATACAACAATCAATGCAGAGGAATGCCTGGAGGACAGTGATTCCATTTTCTATTATTATCAGAAACTGATTCGTTTAAGGAAAGAGTATGATGTCATCAGCGAAGGCGGTTATGAACCGATTCTGGAAGATCACGAGGCGGTATTTGCCTACAAAAGGATATACGGCGGTGAAACGCTGATTGTACTGACCAATTTCACCGACACATGCCAGTTCATAGAGGCGGCGGATATAAAGCTTTCGGAAGAAGAACTGACGGAATACAAAACCCTGATCGCCAATGATGGGCTCCTGCGGAGTGCGGCAGGAATCCGCCTTGCTCCATATGGTGCAGTCATGCTGATCAGGGAGCCCTAAATTCCCAACGTATGCTCCAGAAGTATTTTCACTCCCATAATCACCAGGATTAACCCTCCTGCGAATTCTGCCTTGGACTTGTATTTTGTACCGAAGACATTGCCGACCTTGACACCGATGATGGAGAGGATGAAGGTGGTGGAGCCGATAAAGGAGACAGCCGGGACGATGCGTACCTGAAGGAAGGCGAAGGTGACGCCGACGGCCAGGGCGTCGATGCTGGTTGCGATGGCAAGCAGGATCATATTGCCCGGTGATACGGAGCAGTCCACGCATTCCTCTTCCTGATTCAGAGACTCGCGAATCATATTAAATCCGATGATGCCCAGAAGAATAAATGCGATCCAGTGGTCGATGGACGTGATGGCATTTTTAAACTGGGATCCCAGTATGTAACCAATAAGCGGCATACCCGCCTGAAAGCCTCCGAAATAGAGTCCGACAATGACTGCATTTTTCCAGCTCATCTTCTGCATGGAAAGCCCCTTGCAGATTGAAACAGCGAAGGCGTCCATAGAAAGGCCCACCGCGATGATGAACAGCTCAATTAATGACATGTGATATTCCTCCTGCGTATAAGCTTAATTAGTATATGATGCGGGGAACAAAAAAAGACTTATCTGCAGGCGGCAAAAAGCCCGCAGATAAGTCTCATCTTTTTTGCGTAAAAGCAAGTCAAGCAGGACCAGATAGACGAACGCTATCAGTATGTTGACCCTGCTGCACACCGCATTCCAACGAATGTGAGGGGACTTCCCTCATCCCTGACCCGTGGGAGGCGTGCTGATTACTCCCTCATCTTCCGTTTATTCTACTGGATTTTATGGGGGATGTCAAGCGAAAAACCATCTGTTTTTATTCCAGCGGCTGTATGTAGAAATTGCCCACGACATCGCTGGAGTTTATGACGTTGACGAAGGTGTCGGGGTACTGCTCGCGGATGCGCTTTTTCATCTTTTTTACGTCGCTGTCGGAGAGGACTGTATAAAGAAGATACTTTTTGTTGGCCGAGTAGGAACCGAATCCCTTCAGGATGGTGCTGCTGTGGTTGGTCAGCTCCATTAAATCGGCCGACACAGCTGCCGGATTGTCCGTGACGATGAGCAGCGTCTTTTTCTTGTACTTTTTATAAAGTGTGTTGATCACCTGCGTGTTGCAGAACTGATAGATGATGGAGTACAGTGCGATGTCCATGCCGAAGATGGCTCCGGAAATGAGGATGATAACAGCACTGAACAGCAGCATGTAGTTGAAGGTGGAAATCTTATATTTGGCCGACAGGGACATGGCGATGAAATCCGTTCCGCCTCCGCTGGCCCGGTTGTTTAAGATGAGGCTCATGCCCAGACCGTTGATGATTCCGCCGAATACGGAGATGAGAAGAAGGTCTCCGGTGATGGGGATCACGGGCAGCTGGTCAACCAGAATGGATACGGTTAAGAGGCTCACACAGGATAAAATCGTAAATTTTTTCCCGACAATGCGGTAGGCAAAGACGGCAGGGATGGCGTTGAAAACCACGTTCAAGAAGGTGAAGGAGATCTTCACGCCAAAAAAGGCCAGCCCCACCCTCTGAATCAGCTTGGCGAGTCCGGAAAAACCGCCCGGAACCAGTTTCCCCTGTTCCACGAAGGTGTTGAGATTCACTGCTACGATAACACTTCCGAATAGGATAAAGAAGAGGGAGACTGCGTCGCGAAGCCGCTTATCCTTTCCTGCCTTTTCGGCGTTCTTTTTGTATAAATCGGAAACTCCCTGTTTTTCTGCCATTTGGACCCTCCCTTTTTCCGGATACCGGATCAATAAGTTATCTTTCATAATGCCATATAAGCGGATGCTACCATTTCCCACAAAAATCCTGTATAATGAAACACAGAGGCAATAATCCATTTTTATGATTATACCATATATTTTACAGAAGGGGCATGAGATTATGAAACAATTGCCGCATTTTAACAGTATTAGAAAAAAAGTCATTTTTTTAGATCTGATATTTGTTTTTCCATTGTTCGTACTGTTTTGTATTCTTATGAGTTATGTGTTTGAAGACAGCAATTATAAATTGAATAACAGTAAATTGAGTCTTCTGGAGGAGAAATGCAGTAATATTGCAAATCGAAATACAGAGATCATTAAAATTTCTGTTGGGATGTATTTGGACCAGAATATTAACCGGCTGATCTCGAAGAAAAATAAACTGACTGGCTATGAGTATATCAGTGCGCAGGACAGTATACAGAGCAAGATGCTGGAATTAACAGAACTGTTTCCCGACAGACAGTATCAGGTGATGCTGCTCTGCGAAAATGGAATGAACTTTTTTCAATCGTCTCTAAACTTTACCCAGGATATGATTACACTCAAAATGCTGGATCAGGAGAGCTGGTATCAGGAAGCCATGGAAAAGGATGATTCCGTCTATTTCCTTCCAAAGTACAGGAGTCCTGCACTGCAAAAATTATTTCGGGAAGATACGCTGTTTGCCGTTCAAAAGATGCGTAATTTAAACAGCGGCAGAAATGTCGGCATCATGATTGTCGCCATCTCCCGGGATATCTGGGGAAATGTTATTCTCAGTGACGAGGATTCCGATGTAAATACCATGGTCATCGATCAGTACAGAAAGATTATCTTTTCTTCTGATCCCCAAATGTATGGGTATGAAGTAGAGAACAATTCATACTATGATCAGATCGCAAATTATTCAAAAGGTTTTTTTCTGGGTAATGTAAAGAAGCAATACTGTCACATACGTTTTGCCAGTATTGAGGGGGTAGGCTGGAAGCTGATTTCTTATGAACCGTATCAGCATGGCTGGTCCTCCTTCTATGTGATTCTGTTTCTTGTATTGGGAGCGGCAATGTTCAGCGTCCTGGTGATAATCGTTTTTTACAACTGCAGCTTTATTTCAAGAAGGATGGAAAAACTAAATAAAAATATTCTGGAGGTATCGAATGGGGATTTGAAGACAAGGATTCAGGAGGACTATGAAGTAGAGTTCCATGAAATCTGCCACAATTTTAATTATATGCTGGACCATATTGAAAATCTTATGAAGCAGTTGGAAAAGGAGGAGGAAGAAAAGCATGCCCTGGAAATTCAGACATTGCAGGCACAGATTAATCCTCATTTCTTTCACAATACACTGGTTACAATCCGCTTCATGATTCAGATGGAAGAGTATAATGAAGCGGACAGAGCGCTGCTGGCTTTTTCAAAATTACTGAGAAAATCTTTTGTGAATTCACAGAAGATCATTCCCATCAGGGAAGAGCTTGCCATGGTGGAGGATTACCTGGAATTAATGAAACTCCGTTATCGCGATAAATTCCAGTGGAAAATTCTTGCTGCAGAAGATGTGATGGAACTGGGAATTCTGAAGAACGTAATCCAGCCTCTGGTTGAAAACAGTATCTCACACGGTTTTAATATGAAGGATGATATGGGGCATATCGTCATATGCGCATATCGAATAAAGGAAAGCGTCATCATTGAAGTGGAAGACGATGGTGTGGGAGTAGATTTGGAGAAGATAAACAACAGTATACATAATCAGCAGACTGTAAAAGCAAGAGACCAACTGAATGGAATCGGGCTTTCCAATATACAAATGAGGATTTTACGGAACTTCGGCAGTCAATATGGACTGAGTGTAGAGGTAAATTCATCAGGAGGCGTTACCTTTCGAATGAATATACCTGTGATTCAAATGGAGGGGGTAAACAGTTGAATATCGTAATCGCAGATGATGAAGAGATTATTTTGAAATGGATGAAAAAGAATATTGAAGCACTGTCGCCGGAAAATCATGTGATTGCTTCCTGTATAAATGGAATGCAGGTATTGAACTGCTGCCTGAATGGTTCGGTTGAGGTGCTGTTTACTGATATCCGTATGCCGGTTATGGATGGGATGGAATTGCTTAAGAAACTGAATCAGAATCATGTTTTGCCTTATACGGTTGTTTTAAGTGCTTATGATGATTTTTCCTATGCAAGGGACTGTCTGAAACTGGGGGTAAGTGAGTTCCTGCTAAAGTCGGAGATTACGAAGGATGAGCTGGAAAAGTGTCTGCAGACTGCAAAGGAAAGAATAAAAAATAACGGGAAGGCTGAGCAAAAGCAATCCTCTCCGGAGGAAGAACTGGAAAAAGTTTTGCTGCAGTATTTGAAAGAACCGGACTATATCTCCAGAGATGCCGTGAGACAGGTTTGGAATAACTGCTGCGGGATCAGGGGAAAGTATGCGGTATTCCTGATTCGCGATACCGATAGAATATCGAACCCGGATCAGCTGAAGGAAATCCTGCCAATTGCTTTTCCGGATGAGAAACGGGGGCTGTATTGCCTGTCAAAGAATGAACGGGAGACTGTCGTCCTTGCGGAAATGATCGACGGCGATCTCCAAAAATTCACGGAGAATCTATATGAGACAATCGCCTCCTTTGGAGGGATTAATATGTATATCAGCAGTTCCGATGCCGGTAAAACGGTAGAAGAGCTGGAGGGATTGTATGACCATTCGCGGGATACCCTGGCATATCAGCTGTTTTATCAACACATTGGCGGCCTCAATTATGAAACTATGAAAAAACGGATTGGCCGTATAGAAGTGCTCCTGGAAGAGATGTTTGAAAAACTTGAATTACTGATAAACAGCCGTAAGTGGAATCTTATCCTGGAAGAGATGAATCAAATATTCGATTACGCCAGAAAGTCGGAGCCAGAGCCGGCCGGTATGAAAAGGCTGTTTTTAAACAGTTTACTGAATCTGTACTGGAGCTGTCTGGAAGAAGCAGACAGGAGATCATTTTCGATCGACAAGATTATCGAAGTGACGAATTGTACGGATATTGACCGGCTTGAAAATATGGTTTTGATACAGGCGGAAGAGATCATCAGGCTGTTAATCGGGAAACAAAAGAAATACAGTGATTCTGTTTTTAAGATTATGCAGTATATGGAAGCGCGATACGCGGAACCTGTTACCCTTGATGAACTGGCCAATCATGTCCATATGAACCGGAGTTATATTTCTCATCTGTTTAAAAAAGAAACAGGCAGAAATATTAATGCTTATTTATTAGAATTTCGAATGGAAAAAGCAAAAATTCTTCTGGAGAGCAGCAACCATAATATCCAGGATATATGCTGCCAGATAGGGATACCGGATTCCGCCTACTTTAGTAAAGTATTTAAAAAATATACCGGTTTTACCCCGATCGAATTCAGACGCATCAGCAATGAGAACTGATGCGTCTTTTATTTACAGTAAAATCTGCAGATGAGATTTACCCTTTTAACAACAAACTGATAAGACAAAAATACTAAATAAATTACAAAAAAAACAAAATAATTTTAAAATTCACGAACGTTTTCCAGGGAAAAACAAAAAGTATTATAAAAATAATACAAAATAATAAATAAAAACCAGAAATAAATATACATAGTACATAGTAAAAGAACTGGGAAACAGTATAATATAGTTATCAAGTTCCTGGAGTACAACAACCATAAACAAAAGGAGAGGTAAGTAATGAAAAGAAATTTGAAAGCTGTTTTAAGTACAGTAGCAGCCGGTTGCATGGTGCTGTCTTTGGCTGCCTGCGGTGGTGGTAATGAAGATCTGGTTTCTGATGCGGGAAAGGATACCGGTGATGAAAATGTAAAACTGGTTTTTCTCAGGGCAGGAACAGAGGATTATAAGAAGGATGCGTTTACTCAGATGATTGAAGGCTTTGAAGCAAAGTATCCGAATTATACGGTAGAGTATCAGGAAGCTCCCTGGGGAGATGATTTTGAGACGAAGCTGAATACCGGCTTTGCTTCCGGGACTGCTCCGGACGTAATCCATTACTCTCTGGCATCCATTGGTGCAAGAGTTCCCATGGGACAGTATGAATGCCTTGACCCGTATACAGAAGGATGGGAAGGTATGGATGATATGTATGACAGCGTAAAAGAAGCCGGAAGTATTGGCGGCAAACTTTATGGTGTTCCATACACTCCGGATGCAAGAATGTTTGTTATCAATACAGAATTATTTGAAAAGGCCGGGCTCGATCCTGATTCACCGCCTTCAAACTGGGATGAACTTCTGGAAGCCCATAAGAAACTTGTGGTAAAAGATGATTCCGGCAATGTAATACAGTGTGGTTTTGGAGTTCCCACCAGCGGAAGAAATATTAATCAATACCTGGAAATATTCCTTGTTCAGAATGGCCTGGGCAATCTTGTGGATGAGGCAAGTAATGAAATCCTGTTTAATAAGCCGGAGGCAGTAGAAGCCATGGATTTCTTAAGACAGTTAAAGGAGGCAGGACTGGTAGACTGGAATAACACCCAGCAGGACCAGAATCCATTTTATAATGGAACCGCGGCCATGACAGTAGTTTCTGAAAATGAGTTTAATAATATCAATACCGGGGATTTAGAAGGAAAAATTAAACTGGTTCCAATGTTTTCCAAAGTAAACAGCGGTACCTTCTGTGGGATGCATTTTATGTTTATGAATGCGAACTCAAAACATAAAGAGGCGGCCTGGAAACTGATCGAATACATGAGCAGCAAGGAGTCCATGCAGATCTGGATGGATACGGCGAAAACAGCTCCGGTAAGGGCTTCTTTGGAGGAGGCTTACTTGAAAAAGAATCCGGTGAACGGCCCAATGATTATGGAAGCAATTGAAATTGGGAAAGGATCGCCCAAGGTTCCGTACTTTAACAGCGTATTTACCTATGTAGACGATGCGATGGAACAGGTATTCTATGGGCAGTCATCTCCCCAGGACGCGTTAAACGCAGCTGCAGAAAAGGTACAGGAGGAAATTGATAATCAATAACTGTGGCAATGCGGTCTGTTTGGTATAAATAGACCGCATTATTTATTCGCGCGTACAGCGGGCTGGAAAGGCGGTTTTCGAGAGGCAGCCGTGGCCTGTATAAAATAGAAATGAGGAGAGAGGAAAGATGGCTGGAAAGAAAGTACGAAGTAAAACGCACAGCGATAAAGAGGCATATATTATGATTCTGCCTGCTTACCTGATTTTTACCATATTTATTCTGATACCAATCGGAATGGTATTATATTATAGTTTGACCGATTTTAACATGTACCAGATTCCCCAATTTTTAGGATTGAAAAATTATATGAAGCTGTTTCATGATTCGGAATTTCTTACATCTGTTGGAAATACGCTGCTGTATACGGTAGTAACCCTGACAATACAAATGGCATTGGGGCTCTTATTAGCAGTACTGCTTTATCGGGAATCCAGAGCCGTCCCTTTTTTTCGCACGGCCCTTTACATGCCAAATATTATGTCCATGGTATGTGTGTCTATGGTGTGGCTGTGGCTGTATAATCCCAATTTTGGAATTCTCAACAGTTTTTTAAGACTGATCGGTATACCGGCCCAGCAGTGGCTTATTAATCCGAATCAGGCAATGCTGTGTATCATTATAATAGGAATCTGGAAAAACTGCGGATATTCGATGGTCATCTTTCTGGGAGGCCTGACCGGAATCCCGCAATCTTTATATGAAGCTGCAGAGCTGGATGGCGCAGGTGCTTTTTATAAATTTCTCTATATCACATGGCCAATGCTGTACCCCACTACCTTTTTCCTGCTTGTAACAGGAATCGTAAACAGTTTTGCCGTGTTTGAACAGGTTAATATTATGACAAACGGAGGACCCTTAAATAGAACGACTACGATTGTCCACCAAATTTACAGGAGAGGATTTCTGGAATTCAAGATGGGGTACGCAAGTGCTATGGCGGTGCTGCTGCTGGTGTTTTCTTTATTCGTTACAATGATGGTCTTTAAATTTGGCAATAAAGGTCAGGATGTGGATGTATCTTAGGAGGAGCAAACATGAAAAAGAAAAAAAGAAATCATATCATCTGGATCGTTTGTATGACGGTTGTTTCTGCGATTATTCTGCTTCCGATTATTGTGATGATTTTGACGTCGTTTAAGACGACCGGAGAGATTAATTCGGCGGTGTTCCATTTCCTTCCGGATTCTCTTAATTTTGATAATTATAAAACTGCCATGTCTACCGGAAACTGGCTGATCTATTTTAGAAATTCTTTAATCATTACTCTGGTCAGCATCGTATTTTCGCTGCTGTTTAATTCCATTGCGGGATATGCGTTTGCCAGACTGCATTTTAAAGGGTCAAAGGTGCTTTTTACGCTGTTGTTAGTTGGTCTTATGATGCCGCCTCAGGTGACGATGCTGCCAACGTTTCTGATTATGGCAAGATTTCCGATGATAGGAGGAAATGATATTCTGGGATTTGGCGGTTCAGGTCTGATGAACACCTTTCCCGGCGTAATTATTCCCCTGGTATCCGGCTCCTTTGGTGTCTTTTTGTCAAAGCAGTTTTACGAGAATTTTCCAAAATCACTGGATGAAGCAGCCATGCTGGACGGGGCGGGAAAGTGGAAGACATACTTTTATATCTATCTCCCCAATTCAAAGGTTATTCTTGCGACCTTGGCACTGTTAAAAGGGTCAGCAGTCTGGAATGATTATTTATGGCCTCTGGTCATGACAAATTCAGTAAATATGAGGACCGTACAGCTGGCGCTTACGATGTTCAGAGATGAAAGTACCGTGCGCTGGGGACCTATGATGGCTGCGGCAACGTTAATTTCTCTCCCAATGATTCTGTTATTTTTATGCGCCCAGAAATATTTTGTACAGGGAGTCGTTTCTACTGGATTAAAGTAGACGGCAGAGAGGAGAACTGCAGTGGAAAGACCTAATATTATTGTTTATTTTTCAGATCAGCAGCGTTGGGATACCTTAGGCTGCTATGGCCAGCATCTGAATGTAACCCCCAACCTTGACAGTCTTGCAAAGGAAGGCGTTATATTTGAGAATGCATTTACCTGTCAGCCGGTTTGCGGGCCTGCACGGGCCTGCCTGCAGAGCGGAAAATATGCGACCCAGGTGAACTGCCATAGAAATGCGCTGGCCCTGCCGCAGAATATAAAGACCCTGGCAGATCATTTTAATGAATCCGGATATGAGACGGCTTACGTCGGCAAATGGCATCTGGCCTCAAACAGAAGCAGTTATACGGCTCCGTTTGATGAAGAAAACTACGAGACCAGGGCGATTCCGCCGGAACGCAGGGGCGGGTATCGGGATTATTGGATGGCGGCCGATGTTTTAGAGGCGACCTCCCATGGATACGATGGATATGTGTTTGATGATGAAGGAAAAAAATGCGAGTTTATCGGTTACCGTGCGGATGCAATAAACAACTATGCGGTACATTACCTCCACCAGTATGACGGGGAGAAACCATTTTTTCTGTTTATTTCTCAAATCGAGCCTCATCACCAGAATGATCATGGCCGTTTTGAGGCGCCGGATGGCGCGCGTGAGAAGTTTACCGGCTATGAGCTGCCGGCTGACATTCCTGTGGACAGGGGGGATTGGAAGGAACATTATCCGGACTATTTAGGGCAGTGTCACAGCCTGGATGAAAATGTCGGACGGCTGGTCGAAACGCTGAAGGCGAGGGGATTGTGGGAGAACACGATCCTGTTTTACACATCGGACCATGGCTGCCATTTTTGCACAAGGAACAGCGAGTATAAGCGCTCCTGCCATGAGGCGAGCATCCATATTCCGCTGCTTGCAGTGGGCGGACCATTTAAAGGCGAAAAAACAATTTCAGAACTGGTTAGCCTGATTGATTTACCGGTGACGCTGCTGGACTGTGCAGGGATCGAAAAACCGGAGGATTTTCAGGGGAATTCGCTGAAATCCCTTGCCGATGGAACATCGGAAGGCTGGGAGGACTGTGTGTTTATACAGATCAGTGAAAGCGGGGTCGGCAGAGCAATCCGGACAGATCGGTGGAAATACTCAATCGCTGCAGATGCGGATGGCTGGAACTGCCCGGGTGCAGATGTCTATTATGAACAGTACCTGTTTGATTTAGAGCACGATCCGGCTGAACAATACAATCTGGCGGGAGACCCTGACTGTGAAACGACAAGGAGAATGCTGCGTGAGAAGCTCCTGTTTTGTATGGAACGGGCAGGAGAGAAGAGACCGGTAATTCGTCCTTTTCGAGAGGGCTGAAAGGGGGAACTGGTATGAAAGCAATTATGATCATGTTTGATTCCTTAAACCGCAGATTTCTTGAACCGTATGGCTGTCGGGAGACAATCACTCCGAATTTCCTCAGATTGGCACAGAAAACCGTGCGGTTTGAGAACAGCTACGCCGGAAGTCTGCCCTGTATTCCCGCAAGGAGAGAACTGCACACGGGACGGTATAATTTTTTGCACCGGTCCTGGGGACCTCTGGAGCCTTTTGATGATTCCATGCCGGGAATTCTGCGGGAGCATGGGATCCACAGCCATCTGGTCAGCGATCACGGCCATTATTGGGAATGCGGAGGTGCAACGTATCACACTCAATATACCACATGGGAAAATATACGGGGACAGGAGGGCGATCCCTGGGCCCCTGTGGTTGGAGGCGCAGAGGATACGGACCCGAATTTTGCCGTATTTACAGAAGGACTGCGCAGCGAACTGTACAGGCAGAACCTGGCGAACCGGACAAGAGTGATCGAAAAAGACCAGTACCCATTGGTGAAGACCTTCGACCAGGGCCTTGGATTTTTGAGAGAAAATGAAGGGAAGGATTCTTTCTTTTTACAGATAGAGTCGTTTTCACCTCATGAGCCTTTTATGGCGGGCAGGGAGTTTAAAGAGATGTATCCTGGGAAGGTAAAAGGGAAAAAGTATGAGTGGCCGGATTATGGACCGGTAAAGGAAGCTCCTGATGAAATCGATGAGGTACGTTACTCTTATTTTGCTGATCTGACAATGTGCGATGAGCAGTTAGGCCGTCTGCTGGATTACATGGATGAAAAGAATCTGTGGGAAGACACGATGGTTATCGTCAATACCGATCATGGATACATGTTGGGAGAGCACGGGTATTGGGCGAAGAACTATATGCTGTGCTACGATGAGATTGTCCATACGCCGCTGTTCATCTGGGATCCAAGATTCCCTGAATCTGCCGGAACGAGCAGGACAGCGCTTGTGCAGACCATAGATCTGCCGGTTACGATTCTGAAGTTTTTTGGTATCGATCCTGCCGAAGATATGCAGGGGCAGGATATAGCGCAGATTATAGGGGAAGATAAAGGCAGCCGTTCATGCGGATTGTTTGGTATATTTGGGGCGCATATATGCTGTACGGATGGAAGATACGTATATATGAGGGCTCCGAGAAATTTAGAGATTCCCCTTCATGAGTATACATTAATGCCAACACATATGATGGACTTCTTTTCACCGAGGGAATTAGAATCTATGGAACGTCATGAAGCCTTTTCCTTTACAAAAAATTGTCCTGTTATGCAGATTGATGCGGATAAGGCGATCCGGTGTATTGAGGAAGGAGACTATCTGTTTGATTTATGGAATGATCCGGGGCAGAAGCATCCGATTTTATCGGAAGAAATAGTGGGAAAAATGGAGCAGAGCATGGTTCGGCTTATGAGGCTTAACGATGCTCCGGAGGAACTGTATCTGCGATTTGGTTTTGCCTGAAAGAGGATCCGGCTGAGAGAAGGCTGTGATCAATAATGGAGAAAGAATCCCTGGCTCGAAGAAATTCGGCCAGGGATTCTTCTGCGGCTATAATATTATTTATGTAAACAGTGTAATAATTTATAACATTTCCCATAATTTATTCCTATTTATTTCCGCCCTTTATTCCCCTATAATAAAACCATCAGAAATACCTGCGCAGGTTCAAATAGAATGATGCTACTATAAGGAGGAGGACTTATACTATGAGGAAAAGTATCTGTAAAGCGGCAGCCCTGATTCTTGCCGGAACAATGTGCGTGGGCCTAACAGCCTGCGGTGGAAAGACTCAGGAAACAAAGGTCCAGGAGACGGCGGTTCAGGACACAAAGGAGGTGCAGACCGGAGAAACAGGAAAGGAACAGGCTTCGGAAGCGGGGAAAGAGAGTGCCGCGCCAAAGAAGAAGGTATCACTGGTTCTTGCAACAAACTGGGGTGAGGGGGACTCCAAGTATCACTATTTCTATCCGAAGTTTCAGGAATTTCAGGAAGCGAATGCCGATACGATGGATATTACTCTGGAGACTTACAGCACAGAAGACTATAAGACAAAGATTAAGACACAGACAGCTTCCGGTGATCTGCCGGATGTGTTTACCTATTGGGGCGGTGCGATGATGACCGATATGGTGGAAGCGGGACTGCT
Source organism: Hungatella sp. SL.1.14 (assembly GCF_024460495.1). Classification (NCBI taxonomy): domain Bacteria; kingdom Bacillati; phylum Bacillota; class Clostridia; order Lachnospirales; family Lachnospiraceae; genus Hungatella; species Hungatella sp. SL.1.14. The sequence goes on from NZ_JANFYJ010000023.1 coordinate 41,309, forward strand.
GCTCGATGTGGAAGAGTACTTTAACGCGTCGGATCATGTAAAGAGAGACGGATTTGAACCGACCTCCTTCGGATATTATACGGCTTCCGACGGAAAGACCTACGGAATCCCGATTGAATCTACCAGGGGGATTTTCCTGGCTAATAAACAGCTGTTTGAAGAGAACGGTCTGGACATTCCAAAGACTTATGAGGAGCTTTTAAAGACAGCAAAGACTTTTAACGAAAAGGGCATAATCCCAATCGCGATCGGCAGCAACGGCGGAACACCATCTGAATTCTTTTTCAGTGAACTGTACGGCCAGTATGACGGGGCGGCAAAGGAGCTGGAGGAGCTGGCCGCGACCAGGACCTTCAATACCGGGAATGCGCTTAAGGTAGCGAACAATATAAAGGATATGATCGATCAGAAGATGTTTCCTGCGGATACGGTGGCAAATGGGGGATGGGCTGCGAGCCTTCAGCTTTATACCGACAGGAAGGCAGCTATGACCTATACGTATCCATGGATGTTTGAGTCCATACCGGAAGAGATTCAGGAAGCCAGTGAGATCGTACCCTTGCCCATGCTCCCTGACGCGGATATCGATCCGGCCGGTATCATGACCGGATTTACGGTATACGGATTTGAAATTAATAAGGCTTCCTTTGAGGATGCGGCAAAGCATGATGCCATGGTGAAGCTCTGCGATTTCCTGGCTTCTGATGAATTATCCGCAGAACTGACGAAGAGCGGCATGATTCCGGCAAAGAATATTGAAATTGACATGGACAGCCAGAAGCTTATCTTTAAGAAAATGATGGAATATGCCCAGGATAAAAAGCTGATTTCCGTCCACTATACAACCATGCCCGATCAGGATGCCGTTAATATGATGGATTCCAGCTTAGACGAGTTCTTTATCAAAGCGCTGACGCCGCAGGAGCTGATTGACAAAGTACAGGCGGTTTTGGACAAGAATAATAAGTAAACGGGGAAATAATGGGGCTGTTCCGGGACGAAAGGAACGGCCCCGTTTTAAGGTGATCGCATGAAAAGAAAATACTTGAAAAAATATCATAATCTGCCGGTTACTGTAATGTTCCTGGCACCGGCATTTTTAATCTACACGGTCTTTCTGTTCCTGCCGCTGATTCTCACATTTTGGTACAGTCTGACGACCTGGAACGGCGTTTCTGCGAAGGTCTTTGCAGGACTTGCCAATTACAGGGAGCTTGCGGCGGACAGCGACTACTGGCTCACATTTTCCAACACGGTAAAGCTTACTGTGATCTCTCTCATCATCCAGATTGGAGCAGGAATTCTTCTGGCTTACCTCTTATACAGCTGGACGAAGGGGATGAAGATCTTCCGCACCATCTATTTTCTTCCGGTGGTTATCGCACCGGTTGCCATCGGTTTGATGTTTTCCCTGTTTTATAACAGCGAAATCGGTATTTTCAATAAAATCCTGACTGCGGTCGGTCTGGGGAGATTTGCGACGAACTGGCTGTCCAATCCGCGTACACTGTTATATGCGGTGATGGCGCCGCAGGTATGGCAGTACATAGGCCTTTATGTAACCATATTTTTAGGAGCACTTCAATCAGTACCGGAGGATTTAATCGAGAGCGCGCAGATCGACGGAGCCGGGAAATTACAGTCATTCTTCCACGTCATCCTGCCGCAGATCACCGGATTTATGAATATCTGCATCCTCCTGTGTCTGACCGGATCGTTAAAGGCATTCGATCATTCCTGGATCATGACCGGAGGCGGGCCGGGAGTGCGCTCCGCATATCTGGGGGTATTCATGTATAAATCAGCCTTTGTGAATTCTGATTTTGGCCTCGGAAGCGCGGTGACGATTACCATTGTGACGGTGTCCTTAACGGTTACCATACTGTTTAACTGGTTTGCAGACAGAAAGAAGGGGTGAGGCTTGTGGAACGATTTTTAAAACGATCTCTGAAATACAGGGTTACCGCTGTTTTGTGCTATGCCATCATGAGCATATCGGCGGTGGCAGCGCTTTACCCTTTTATATGGGTGGTCTTTTCCTCGCTCAAGGATAACAATGAGATTTACAGCAATTCCTTCGGTCTTCCGAAGACGGCGGTGTGGTCAAACTACGCGGAGGCGTGGAAAGGAGCCAGAGTCGGCCGGAGTTTTGTAAACAGTATTCTCGTCTGCCTGATAACGCTGGCGGTGCTTACCGTAATTACGTCCATGGCCAGCTATATTCTCACAAGGGTTACAAAGAGCAGACTGCTGTCCGTGTATTTTTCTCTGGGAATCATGATTCCGGTGCATGCGCTATTGATTCCGTCCGTACTGATCTTTAAAAGGCTTCATCTGATCGACCATCTGTCCGGCCTGATGATCGTATACACGGCGGTGAACATCTCTTTTGCCATGTTTATTATGAACGGGTTCATGGAGGGGATCCCCAGGGAGCTGGATGAGGCGGCTACGATCGACGGGTGCGGTCGGGCGGGAATCTTCTTTCACATTGTGTTTCCGGTAGCGAAACCGGGAATCGCCACGGTGGCTACCATCACATTTTTAAACTGCTGGAACGATCTGCTTCTGGGGCTGGTGCTGATCTCAACACCTGCCAGAAAGACACTTTCCATGACAATCTCCGCGTTGAAGGGATCTTACGTGACACAGTACGGTCTCCTCTGCGCCGGTTTCGTCATCTCGATCGTTCCGGTAGTCTTTATGTATCTGCTGTTCCAGAAACAGGTGATAGCGGGTATGACAGCGGGAGCAGTCAAGGGTTAGGCGCGTCCGGAAAGGAAGCGCCGGAGGAGGAAATAACATGGTGAAATTCACACATGACGGAATCCGGATAAACGGAGTGGAAAGGCCTCTGTACAGTGGCTCGATACATTACTGGAGGACGAAGAAGAAGGACTGGCGGCTTGTTCTGTCACAGATCAGGGGCATGGGTTTTGAGATCGTGGAAACGTATATTCCGTGGTCGGTTCATGAATATGAGGAAGGAAAGTATGATTTTGGAGAGATTGAGGAAGAGAAAGATCTGGACCTGTTTTTAACCCTCTGCGAGGAAATGAACCTGGCCGTCATCGTTCGCCCAGGGCCTCATATCAATGCAGAGATGACCGGTTTCGGATATCCAGAGTGGATTCTGATGGATGAGGAGATTCAGGCGAAAAATCCATGGGGAACCACGGTTTTGTATCCCTATGCCACAGGTCCCTTTCCTATTCCTTCCTATGCAAGTGACAAGCTGTATGAGAAGACAGAGATTTATTTTCAGAAACTGAAGCCGATTCTGCAGCGGCACTGCGGCGGCAGCGGCTGTATCTGCCTGATCCAGGCGGATAACGAGACGTGCAACTTCTTCCGGGACAGGCCGTATATTATGGATTACTCGGACTGCTCGAAGGCACAGTATCATAAATTCCTGGTGGAGCGATACGGTACCGTGGCGGCCATGAACGAGAGGTATCACAGAAATTACAGCGGATTTCAGGAAACAGAACCGCCCTGCGGCTTTGAAGAAGGCGATTTTTCGTCGCTCTGCTATTATCTGGACTGGGTAGAATTTAAGGAGTATCAGATTCTCGCTGCTCTGGGGCGGCTGGTGGACATCATAAACCGCCTGGAGCTTCCGGTACCGATTTTCCATAACTGCGCATATCAGAACTATACGCCTGTCTCGGTTCAGAGAGATGAGGAGATACCAGGCCTTATGGTGGCTGGGATCGATGCCTATCCGGAGCCGGGAGATGCGGCCATGCTGAAGGAGAGAATTCGGTATCTGGCCGGCAGCAGCCGTTTTCCGTTCGTGCCGGAATTTGGTTCCGGCTCCTGGTTTGACCGGGAAATGCTTCTGACCGCAGAGGAAGAGCGGTTCGGATACCTGTATTCTGTGATGAATGGTTTAAAGGGGGTGAATTTTTATATGCTGGCGGAGCGGGACCGGTGGACTGGCTGTCCTGTGACTAACGACGGAAGAATCAGGAAGCCGTATTACGAGATGTTCTCGGATCTGCTGAGACTGTTGAAAGATCATGAAATATATCATTTTAACCGCTCTCCCCGCGTGCTGATTTTAAAAAATTACGATATGGGGAGGCTGAAGGCTCTCCATTCCGTGATGGATTGTAATACATTCTCGTCAAATTGTTTTATCAAGGGGCCGGATATTCCAGCGGCGTTGTTTCTGCCGGAGGGGGAACCGGAATATTATCTGGACAGGGAATTAAATTACTGGGATGATGCATGGGTAAAAGGACTGGCGAAGCGCTTCGACGAAGAACATGAAATCTATGATTATTCTGATGAATATCTGGATTATGGCAGATGGCTCCAATACGATGTGATTGCGGCGGCATCGGGGGATATCATGGATGCGAAGACGCAAAAGCGCCTGGCGGATTTTGCCAGTATGCCGGGAAAGAAGGTAATTCTGGGGCCAGTCATTCCCAGGTACGACAGAACCTTAAAAGCCTGTGAAATACTGAAACACATGGTGGAAGAGGGGGAGGACTCCGGAATTCTGTTTGCAAAAGAGCCGGGAGAGATCGGTGCCGGTTTCTGGGAGCATTTAAGGCGGAGCAGAGAATACGGCTGTGGGGATCCGGAGATCGAGCTGGCCGTTCACCGGAGAGAGAATAGCAGAGATCATCTGCTTTATACAGCCAATCTTTCCGGAAAAGAGAAAACGGCATTTATTTCCGTTAGCGACGAGCCAAATGAACACATTAGCGAATCCATTTGGCGACTGCCGCGAGGTTCGAAATCACCGCTGCAGACGGCGGGGGCGTTGAATGCCAGTGCGGAAAGGCGCCGCTTTTCAGTGCTGCAGGGGCCTGTGAAAATAAACATGGAGAAAAACGGCATAACTGTACAGATCCCCGCTTATACTGTGGCTATTTTGTATGTGGAGGAGAATGTATGATAGACAGTGGTTTAAAAGTGGAATATTTGGATCCGGAGCTCTGGACTCATCTGGGAGAAATCCTTCAGCCTTTATCCGGGCAAGGACAGGTCCTGCATGTCAGAAGGCTGTCTTCCGGTTTGTACCGGGCTGTTAAGTGCAGCAGGGGGACAGCCGCAGTGTGTGAGAGTGAAGCTGGCTGCCCGTTTCTCGATCTTTCCCAGTATATGGAAGGAGAAGAATTAAATACGGAGCGGATTTTTCGGGATTTTTATGATATTATGGAAATCAGGATTTATACGCTGGAGGGTCTGCGGCAGTGTTACGCAGAAAGCCAGAAAGCGGAGCTGTATCGTCTCGATATTGACGAGGCAATATCTAAAATCTATGGTATCTTCGGGCATACGGCTGGAATGACTGCAGTGCGGAGAAAGGAAACGGGCGAGCGATGGTATTTTGAATCGTTGAGACGGCTTTTGGGGGATAAAGATGGAGATCATGTATATCTGTTGTGGATTACGGACAACAGGACGCTGTATTTTAACTGTATTCTGGAGATGAAGAGGGGGAGACTGGTGGGAATCTCCACATCGGACAGATATGGCGGGGAACGAGATTATGATAAGATTCAGGGATTAATAGAGAAGGAATACAGGATGAAGCCGGAAGTATTCTGTATGGAGCTTTCGGAATATCGTACTAACGAAAGGATATTTTGGTTTTAACAACGGGGGATAAGGATGAGAGAGAAGGGAAACAGGAGTTCGCTGAAGGTGAGATTTACGCTTGCCATGGTACTGATGTCGCTGATTCCGGGGCTGATACTGGCGGTAGTTTACTACAGGAATGTGAAGGACTTCTACCAGGATAAGACCTGGACGTATCAGGAGAACACCTTGAGGCTGATGGAGGCGAAGATGCAGGATATCGTCAAGCAGAGTGAGGTGGTGCTGAACCAGGTTCTGGGACTTTCTGTTACCTCCGACCTGTTTTCCGGCTATACAGAGATGAATGCCTATGAGCGCTTAAACCTGATGCGCAATATAAACGGCACGCTGTCGAACATCCGGATTGCCAATAATTCCATCGATCACATCTATCTGCTGGCGTTTGACGGAGGCGCCTATTCGTCCAATGCTGGCTGGAATAAACGTGAATATGCCGAAAATGACTGGACGAAGATTCGGGAAGACCAGCCAGGCGAAAGTATTACCGTACCAACGCATCCGGCCGCTTACAAATACTTGAACCCCGGAGCAGCGGATCCTCTGGTGGTCAGTATCGTAACGTATTTAAACCGATATACGGGAAACAGCGTCATCGGGCTGGTACAGATTGATTTGAGCTATGAAAAGATCAGGGAGGCCATGGACTGTATGGAGATGGATGACAGCGATATGGCGTTTGTCGTGGATGAAGAAGGACGGGTAATCTTTGCGCCGAAGGAGTCCATGGCGGGACTTCCTGCGGCAGACGTTTCCCTGGGGGCGTATAATCTGGCGCAGATTCTATCTGCAGTCGACGGAGGCGTGGAGGAGGACGGAAACTTTTCCATTCATCTGGACTATGGAAGAGACAGCGGTACGATTCGGAAACGCCGCGTAGGAAACAGCGGATTCTCGATTATTCAGATCAACAGCGGACGAATGCTTAAGCAGGAACTGGACCGGTTCCGTAAGGTATGGGCGGCCGTGGTCGGTGCCTGTATGGTGTCCGCGGCTCTTCTCGCCTCAAGCCTGTCAGCTGGTATTGTAAAACCGGTCACCAGCTTAATAAGGAGCATGAGCCGTGTCAGCCGCGGTGATTTTTCCACAAAAGTGGAGACACCGAAAGATAAAGACTTATCTGAGCTGGCCTTAAGCTTTAACACCATGGTGGCTGAGGTGGATAAGCTGATGCATGAAAATATAGTAAAAGAGAGAGAACGGCTGACCATGGAGCAGACAGCTCTCAATTCCCAGATCAATTCCCATTTTCTGTATAATACCTTAAATACCGTGAAGTGGATGGCGGTGCGGGCGGGGAATGAGGAGATCGCGCGGATGATAGTGGCCCTGGTCAATATGTTAGAGTACAGTTGCAAAAAGATCGATATGCCCGTTTTCATCCCAGAGGAAATAAAATTTATCAAAAACTACGTGTGCATCCAGGAAGGGCGGTGCTGTAGCAGTGTTCATATAAAGTTTGATATCGATCCGAAGCTGGAGAATTGCCTGATCTTAAAAATGCTGCTTCAGCCGGTGGTGGAAAATGCCATGCAGCATGGCTTTGGAGAGGATAATATTGATAACCGGATCCTGATAACCGGAAGGCTTTTAGGAGATCGGGTACAGTTTCAAATTCGGGATAATGGACAGGGATTTCTGTATGAGGGCTTCGATAAGCTTACCGGTGTAGGGCTCCATAATATTCAGGACAGAATCCGGTTGAACTATGGAGACAACTACGGTGTGGAGCTGGAAAGTAAGCCGGGAGAGGGAACTGCAGTGACGGTGGAAATACCGGTTTGCCAAAAGGCGGAGGAGGCAGATGGAGAAGATTTTAATTGTTGACGACGAGATGTTTTCCAGAACAGCCATTGAAGACATTCTTCGGGCCGAATGGAGCAGTATAGAAGTCTTCAGTGCCAGAGGAGCCTTGGAGGCGCTGAGAATTTTAGAGAGGGAAGAGATTGACCTTTTGATGACGGATATCAAAATGCCTGGTATGAACGGCCTGGAACTGCTGGCAGAGGTAAGAAAGCGGGGGCTTTCTATGGAGGTTATCATACTGAGCAGCTATAATGAGTTTGATCTTGTGAGACAGGCTATGAAGCTGGGCACGTTTGACTATTTGTTCAAGCCTGCCATGCTTCCGCCGGATATCATCGAGGTGGTCAAAAAGGCGTTGCAGAAACAGCGGGAAAAGAGCAGCAGCAGGATCGCGGAATCTGACAGAAAGAGGCTTTCCAGAGACAGAGAACAGTTTTTTCGGGATCTCATAAGCGCGGCTGGAATCGGAAGGACCTGGTTTGAAGAGCGGGCCGCCGCGTTTGGACTTCCGGAGCCGGTGGGAAAAAATGCAGTTGTGGTATTCCGGCTGATCCGGTACCGGAAAAGCATGGCGGAAATCTTCGAAAATGATGTTTCACTGCTTCGAGCTTCTGTCTGCAATGTCATGTCCGAGGCGCTGGATTCCGAAAAGGACTGCCAGTTTCTGTGCAATAAGTTTGATGAGTACGTGTGGATTGTCTGGGAGGCACGGGAAGATGGAAGACAGGAGTTTTATGAACGGCTGGAAGCGCTGATCCGGACAGCGGCAGACTTTTTGAGCAGGTATTACGGACTGGAGTTTTCCATCGGCATCAGCCGCAGCTCTGCCAGCCTGTTTGACTGCTGTCAGGGATACACGGAGGCTGCGGACAATGGAAGGGAAAGTGAAACGGGGATATTCTATGCCGGTGGTCCGGATACCGGCAGTTTGAAACAGGAGATGCGGGCTGCCCTGGATTATATCCGGGATCATCTGGGAGATAAGGATCTGTCACTTCAGACGGTGGCGGATCAGGTGGGAATCAGCCGGAATTATTTCAGCCGAATATTTAAGGAGGTTATGGGCGTCAATTTCATCGACTATATCACCCGACTCCGGGTGGAGAAGGCCAGAAGCCTGTACATTAACACGGATATGAAAATCTATGAGATTGCAGAACTGGTGGGATATTCTGACTGGCATTATCTCTACAGTGTTTATAAAAAGCAGCTGGGTCATTCGATGTCAAAAGAAAAGAGGGGAAAGACCACATAAAACGGTTCTTTCTCCTCTTAATCTGTTCTTATAATTCCGGAGCACTGCCGTTGATCGCCTGAACCTTTGAGATATCGATATCCTTGATTGAAAAAGATACATTGAAGGAGGAGTCCGTACCTGCAAGGAAAAATGTGGTAGTGCCCGGCTTCAAAGTGACTGTTTCCTCTCCGTAAGTCTTGTCTTCGGTATCCGCAAGGAGAATCGTCTCATCTTCCGGAGTTCGGCAGGAGAGTGTAATATCCCCGGTATTTTTTGTCAATGTGTAGGTGAGGGAAACGGATTCCTCATCAGAAACTTCAATTGTCAGAAATGCGGCGTCGGTGATGTTGACGTAGGCATCCGCTTTCACGATGATGGATCGGTCCGTATGTGTGACGTTCAGCGAATGAAAGATACTGGACTGGGCGTTGGTTGGATGATTCGGATCAGCAGCACAGGCGGTTGTTGAGAGACAGAATATCATAAGGATGGTAACGAGTGCAGTATGCTTCATGGTAAATCCCCCTTTCCCGGTTTTTCCATTTATCTGTATTATGAGAATAACAGATTGAAAGGAAAAAACAGAGCATAATTTTCTTAATATTTTCTAAAAGCAGCTATGATACCTGGCAGGATAAACTTGTAAACTTACAAAATTATTAAGAATTGTGGTTCCTCATGAGGCTGAGAGAGATTTCAGTGTTTTCGTTCCGCCAGGGAGCCGGGGCCGGAGCGCTTCCCCCAGTTTCGGCTCATGGTTTCGGCCGGGGCATCTCTAAGGCCGGAAGGATACAAAAACAAGGGTACCGATGACATTCATCGAGAACTCCTGAAGGACTTCTCGATTCAGGTCCTCTAAAAATCTGACTTTGAGGTCAGATTTTTCCCCTTGTTTTTGCATCCTTCCGACCTAAGAGCTGCCGACGTCCTGCAAAAATCGCCGAAACTGGGGGAAGCGCTCCGGCCCCGGCTCCCTGGCGAAACGAAAACACCGAAATTCCGGCTAAAGTTATTGACGAAAGCAACTTTTTATAATTTTGTAAGTTTACAAGTTTATCCTGGATACCTGGAGCCGAGTCTTGTTTTTTATTTTTTTAGAGCTATAATAAAAGAGTGAAGCAATGATCTGTTTTCTGTTTCGGCCGTATCACAGCGGCTGGATATCAGGCGTTTCTTTATGTGAATTCACCATGAAAAATCATCACGGCGTTTCAGCCACAATTTCTCAGTCAATTAAAACCGCAATTACGGAGGGGAGGTCTGTCTATAGTGAAAAATAAGTTTACATAAAAATGTGCTTTTCCTTGCAACTACAGATAAAACCATTTATAATGGAGGTAGAAATATGCAGCAGATCAAACTAAACAGAAACTATAAAGACAGATTGTTCCGACTGGCCTTTCAGGAGAAAAAGGATCTGCTGGATTTGTATAACGCCGTAAGCGGCAGACAGTATACAAATCCGGATGATCTGATCATTACCACGCTCGCGGATGTGATTTATCTGGGAATGAAGAATGATATATCTTTTCTGGTATCGGATGTGCTTAATTTATATGAGCATCAGAGCAGCTTTAATCCTAATATGCCTGTTCGCGGTCTGAATTATTTTGCAGACACTTACCGGGAATACATTGACAGAAACGGATTTGACATCTATGGAGAAAAGCTGATCCGTCTTCCGATGCCGCAATATATCGTCTTTTACAATGGGACGAAAGAGGAACCGGATCGGATCGAACTTCGGCTTTCGGATGCATTTTTGTGTCAGAATCCGGAGGAAAAGGGCTGCCTCGAATGCAGAGCGACCATGATTAATATTAATTATGGACATAATAAAGAGCTGATGGACCGCTGCAGGCGGCTGAAAGACTACGCGGTGTTTGTAAGCCGGATAAGGAATAATGAGAAGAGAGGCATGGCTCTTGATGAGGCGGTAAAGCAGGCTGTTCATTCCTGTATCGAAGAGGGGATCCTGGCGGACATTCTGAAAAAGAACAGAGCGGAGGTGTGCAATTTGATTCTATATGAATATGATGAGCAGAGGCAGCTGGCAATTGCACGGGAGGGTGCGATGAAGGCGGGGAGAGAAGAGGGCAGAATAGAGGGCAGAATAGAGGGCCGTACAGCAGGGAGAGAAGAGGGCCGTGCAGCGGAACAAGTAACGATTATCCGTAATATGGCAGGTAAAGGACTTGATCCGTCAGCGATTGCGGACATGCTGGGGCTGGAGGAAGGTTACGTTAAAAAAGTGCTGTATCTGCTGGCGGAAGAGACTGGAAGAACGGATCTGGAGATTGCTGGGATTCTTTTGGAGCAGAGGCAGGAGGGGTGAACTTCCCCATAGGTTCAGAAATGATCATCCCCAAAAAAGAAAGCGGGCCGCATGGGTTCCGCTTTCTTTTTTGCTGAAGAGAAACTGCAAAGGTGTCTTCTTTTTAAGAGATAGCCGCCTTCATTTCTCTGACGTACTGACAGACCGGTTCAACGCAGTCTTTTCCATATTTAGCCACCATTCGGACAATTGCGCTTCCCACAATAACGCCGTCGGCGTGTTCGCTCATCTTTTTTGCCTGCTCCGGTGTGGAGATTCCGAAGCCAATGGCGCAGGGAATGGATTGTGCCTCTTTTACTAAGGAAACCATCTCTCCGATGTTGGTGGTGATCTCTGTTCTGACTCCGGTAACACCCATGGAGGAAACACAGTAGACGAAGCCTTCGGCCTCCTTCGCAATGGCGTGGATTCTCTCTTTCGATGTGGGTGCAATGAGAGAAATCAGATCTAATCCGTACTGGCGGCAGAGGGGAAGGAGCTCGCCTTTCTCTTCAAAAGGCATATCCGGGACAATCAACGCGTCGATGCCGGTTTCAGCAGCTGTGCGGATGAATTTCTCACTTCCGTAGACAAAGATCGGATTGATATACGTCATAAATGCCAGCGGGACCTCTGTTTTTTCGCGGATCCGCTTCACCATATCGAAAATCTTATCGGTGGTAGTGCCGGAGGCCAGCGCCCGTATGTCTGCCTCCTGTATGACGATACCCTCGGCTACCGGATCAGAGAATGGGATTCCGATTTCAATTAAATCTGCGCCTGCCTCTGCCATGGCGACGATCAGCTCTTCCGTGACGGCAAGCTCCGGATCACCGGCAGTGACAAACGGGATAAATGCTTTTCCATCTGCAAATGCATCTCTTACTCTACTCATAGATTTCTACCCCCTTATATCTGGCGATTGCAGCCACATCCTTGTCTCCGCGGCCGGAGAGATTGATGACGATTACCTGATCTTTCCCCATGGCCGGAGCGATTTTTCTGGCATAAGCCACTGCGTGGGCGCTTTCGATGGCCGGGATGATTCCCTCCATTCTGGATAAGTACTCGAACGCGTCTACGGCTTCGGCATCGGTGACAGGAACGTACTGAGCCCGGCCGGAGTCGTGCAGGGAAGCGTGTTCCGGCCCGATTCCCGGATAATCCAGCCCTGCGGAAATGGAGTAGACCGGAGCGATCTGGCCGTATTCATCCTGACAGAAATAGGATTTCATGCCATGGAAGATTCCCAGGCTTCCGGTGGCAATGGTAGCGGCATTCTTATCCGTATCGATGCCGTGCCCGGCGGCTTCACATCCCACCAGCTTTACACCCGGTTCATCGATGAAATCATAAAAGAGCCCCATGGCGTTGCTGCCGCCGCCGACACAGGCGATCAGCATATCAGGAAGTTTGCCTTCCGCCTCCAGAAGCTGGGATTTTACTTCCCTGCCGATAATGCTCTGGAAATCGCGGACGATCGTGGGGAACGGGTGGGGGCCCATGACGGAACCCAGTACATAGTGGGTATCCTCCACCCGGTTCGTCCACTCGCGCAGTGTTTCATTGACCGCATCCTTTAATGTCTGCGTACCGCTGGTGACGGGATGAACCCTGGCGCCTAAAAGCTCCATGCGGAACACGTTTAAGGCCTGACGGTCTGTGTCCTCTTTTCCCATGTAGACCTCACACTCCAGCCCTAAGAGTGCGGCGGCGGTAGCGGTTGCAACGCCGTGCTGGCCTGCGCCGGTTTCAGCGATGACCCGGGTCTTGCCCATTTTCTTAGCGAGGAGCGTCTGCCCCAGCGCATTGTTGATCTTGTGGGAACCGGTGTGGTTTAAATCTTCTCTTTTTAAATAGATTTTTGCGCCTCCCAGATCTTCGGTCATCTTTGCAGCATAGTAGAGAAGAGACGGTCTTCCCGTATAGGTGCGGTTTAACTCATCGAGTTCGGCGAGAAATGACTCGTCGTGGATGTATTTTTCATAGGCTGTCTCCAGCTCATTTACTGCATTCATCAGCGTTTCGGGGATAAATTGTCCTCCGTGCTGTCCAAATCTTCCTTTTGACATGATTAAGCACTCCTTACTGTTTGTATGATTTCCTGGATTTTCTTCGGGTCTTTCCGTCCGTCGGTCTCGGCTGCGCTGCTTAAGTCGAGGCAGCAGGCCTCTGTTTTCAATGCTTCTTTTATGGTGGCGGCAGAGAGTCCGCCGGCCAGAAACCACGGCTTTTCGATGTGGGGAATTAAAGACCAGTCGAAACGGACCCCGCTTCCGCCGTACTGATCCTTGACAAAGGTATCAAACAGCAGATATTCGGCCGGATAACTTACGGCCCTTTGGATATCGTCTCTGTCCTTTACGCGCACTGCCCGGATGAGGGGAACGGAAGCGGCCAGCCCTGTCGCGGCCAGCGCCTTCTTTAAATTCTCTGCATACCGTGCTGTCTCAAAGCTATCCATATCTCCATGGAGCTGGACTGCGTCGATAATTCCCCGGCTGGCGATCCGCACAATGTCTTCTATGGGACTGTTGACAAATACGCCAACAGCCATGATTTCCGGCGACAGGAGCTTTTTCAGTCCGGCGGCCCTCATCTCGCTCACGTTCCGCCTGCTGGGCGCAAAGACGAAACCGATGTAGTCGGGTCGGTACTCATTTACTGCCGCGATATCTTCCGGCCGTGACAGGCCGCAAATCTTTATCTTCATCATTCAGACTCCTTCTGCATTTCTTACATTACTCACACGCCTGTTTCCAGGAATCAAGAATGAGTTTCTTGCTGCTGGAACGCATCAGCGTTTCACCGATCAGTACGCCATCCACCCCGGCGTTATGGAGAAGCCGGATATCCTCCGCTGATTTTACTCCGCTCTCCGCTATAAAGAGTACGCCTTCCGGCACAAGGTTCCTTAAGCGGATGGAGTTGGAGAAATCCACCTCAAAGGTCTTTAAATTCCGGTTGTTGACGCCGATGATCCGGGCGCCTGCCCGGAGTGCGGATTTGATCTCCTCTTCATCGTGTGCTTCGACCAGTGCGCTCATTCCCAGGCTGTCGCACAAATGAATTCCGGTGCGAAGCGTCTCTGTGTCGAGGAGGGCGCAGATCAACAGGACTGCGGAAGCCCCGATGACCTTTGCCTCGAAAATCTGGTAGGGATCAATGGTAAAATCCTTGCGAAGCAGGGGCACAGAGACGTGCCCTCGGATTTCCCTCAGATAGTCGCTGCTGCCCAGAAAATACTCGGGTTCGGTGAGAACGGAGATGGCGGCGGCTCCGGCGGCCTCGTAATCCCTGGCGATATCGACATAGGGGAAATCCGGGGCGATCAGGCCTTTGGAAGGGGATGCCTTCTTTACCTCGCAGATGAAGGACATTCCCGGCTCCTTTAACGCCTTTTCAAAGGAAAATACGCTTTCCTTCGCACCATTTTGCCGGGCTTCTGACGCCTGGGAGGCCAGGTTCATCATGGTCCCCAGGGGGATTTTTTCTTTTGCAGCCTCCACCCGTTTCCTGGTGGAAGCAGCCAGTGTATCTAAAATCATGGCGGCCTCCTGTTACATTCCGCCAAACGGCTGGGAGGGGGACTTCCCGGTTTCGCCGGCAGCAGACGAAATGTTGTATTGATTTGTTGCTTTTGCAAATTCCTCCAGCTTGGCGGCTGCCTTTCCGGAATCGATTAAATCGTTTGCCAGAACAATGCAGTCTTCGATGGTGCAGTCGTCAATTCCGAGATAGAGGCTTAAGGCGGAGTTGAATACCACGATATCGCGCTTGGGTCCGGTGAGCTTTCCGGTTAAGATATCCCTGGTAATCCGGGCGTTTTCTTCTGGATTTCCGCCTACCAGTTCTGATAAGTCACAGCGGGAGAAACCGAACTGTTCCGGGGTGATTTCGTACATGGTCAGCTCTCCGAAACGGATTTCGCATACATGGGTCGGTCCGGTGACGGTAGCTTCATCCAGTCCGTCGTTGCCGCAGACCACCAGTCCCCGGTTGACACCCAGATTGCTGAGCACTTTTGCCAGCGGCTCCACCAGCTTCTCATCATAGACGCCCAAAAGCTGCATGGTGGCTCCGGCCGGATTGGCCAGAGGCCCCAGAATGTTGAAAATGGTGCGGACTCCCAGTTCCTTGCGGACCGGCCCTGCATATTTCATGGAAGAGTGGTAGGACTGTGCGAACATGAAGCACATGCCCGTGTCTTTTAAAATCTGTTCTGACTGTTCCACCGTAAGCTTTAAGTTTACACCCAGGTTTTCCAGTACATCGGCGGCTCCGCTCTTGCTGGAGACGCTGCGGTTTCCGTGCTTTGCCACCGGAACCCCGCCTGCCGCTACCACGAATGCGCTGGTGGTGGAGATGTTAAAGGTGCCGGCCTCGTCGCCGCCGGTGCCTACAATATCGATTACTGCGAAATCCGGTTCCAGCTTAAGCCCTTTTTCTCTCATGACCGTCGCACATGCCGTGATTTCATCGATGGTCTCTCCTTTCATCCGAAGTCCTGTTAAAAATGCAGCCATCTGTGCGGGAGTCGTCTCGCCGCTCATGATTTCGTTCATCACCTCTTTTGCCGCTTCAAAGCTTAAATCCTGTCCTTCAATTACATCGTGAATTGCCTGCTGTATCATAGTCTGTTACCTCCATTTATAAGAATGAATGCTGTTCGTTTTTCGTTTGCCTGTTATATGTTGAGAAAATTCCTGAGTATCGTCATGCCGTCCGGAGTCAGTATCGATTCCGGATGAAACTGGAGACCGTAGACCGGATAATCGGTATGGCGGACCGCCATGATTTCTCCCATATCATCCTCACCGATTACTTTTAAAGAATCAGGGAGAGAACTGCGTCTGGCGATGAGAGAGTGGTATCTGGCCGCAGGAATCCTTTCCGGAAGATCCTGGAAAATGGGGTCGCTGTTGTCAATGGTGATGGTGCTCTGCTTGCCGTGCATCAGCTTAGCCGCATGAACGATCTCGGCGCCGAATACCTCACAGATGCCCTGATGACCGAGACACACGCCCAGGATCGGAACCTCTCCCTTCATCTGGCGGACCACATCCTCACAGACACCGGCATCTTTTGGATATCCGGGTCCGGGAGAGAGGATGATGTGGTCCGGATGAAGGTTCCGGATATCTTCTGTGGTCATCGCGTCGTTTCGGATTACCCTGATATCCGGTTCCAGCCCGGCCGCCTCGGATCCGGCAGATTCCCCCGGACGAGAGGGGGTAAGACTTATCCTGTTCTCCAGACAGAGCGTGCCGAAAAGCTGGACCAGATTGTAAGAAAAGCTGTCATAGTTATCGATCAGTAATATCATCAGTCATTCACCTCGCTTGCCGCCTCGATGGCGTGAATTACGGCTTTCGCCTTGTTGGCTGATTCCTCATATTCTTTTTCCGGAACGCTGTCGGCCACAATGCCGCCGCCAGCCTGAACATAGACCTTTCCATTGGTTTTTACTGCCATTCGGATCGCAATACAGGTATCCATGTTGCCGGTGAAATCGATGTATCCCAGCGCTCCGCCGTAGATGCCTCTCGGCACCGGTTCCAGCTCTTCGATGATTTCACACGCCCGGATCTTCGGCGCACCGGATAAGGTGCCTGCCGGGAGAACCGCTTCAATGGCGGAAAACGCATCGCAGCCGTTTAAGATATCCCCCTCCACCTGGGAGCAGATGTGCATAATGCGGGAATATTTGTGGATCATCTGGTATCCGGTGACCTCCACGGTGGAGAACTTTGAGATTTTTCCCAGATCGTTTCGTCCCAGGTCGACCAGCATGTTGTGTTCGGCCAGCTCTTTTTCATCGGCCAGAAGCTCCTTTTCCAGTCTGTCGTCTTCCTCTGGCGCTGCGCCTCTGGGTCTGGACCCGGCTACCGGAAATGTGGTGAGCCGTCCGTCCTTCAAACGAACCAGGGTCTCCGGTGAGGTGCTCATGATCTCCATATCATCCATACGCAGGTAAACCATGTAGGGAGAAGGATTGGTGGTTCGTAGAACCCGGTAGGCGTTTTGCAGGCTTCCGTGGTACTCGCTGGAAAACTGTCTGGAAATGACCGCCTGGAAGATATCTCCGTCCACAATGTATTCTTTCGCCTTTTCCACCATCCTGCAGTACGTTTCTTTGGAGACGTTGCAGGTGAATTCCGGTTTGTCGTCCGCCACCGATTTTTCCAGAGGTGCAGGGTTTGCGATCATCTGAGCGATGCTCTCCAGTCTGGCGCAGGCGGCCCCGTAATTTGCCATGCATTCCGCCCGTTGCCCGGTCTTCATGTTGACCACGATATCGATCTTCTGTTTTAAATGATCGTAGGCGATCACCGTGTCGAACAGCATTAAGTCGAAATCGCTGCACTCTCCCTTTTTGATGTTGAGCGTCGGCTCGGCATAACCAATCATGCCATAGGCGAAGTATCCGATGAAACCGCCTGTAAACGGGGGCATTCCCTTAAGTTTTGGAGAGCGGTATTCCTTTAAAATATCTCTGAGTATGTCGAAGGGCCGGTCTGTTTCTATGATTTTTTCGGCCGGGCCGGCTGGTTCCCGGCGGATCGTTACCACGCGGTCTTTACAGGTAACCCGGAGAATGGGATCATATCCGAGGAACGAGTAGCGTCCCCAGTTTTCACCGCCCTCAATACTTTCCAGCAGGCAGTAGCGGCTGCTTAAACCTGCGATTTTCCTCAGCAGTGTGATCGGCGTTACAATATCGGCGAACACTTCCCTGCATACCGGAATGATGGGATACTTTGCTGCGAGTGCTTCAATTTCTGTACAGTCTGGTGTGAGTTTCATAACTGGTAAACGCTCCTTTCGTGAATGATCGTTATTGGCGGTACTTTCCTGTGACAGCAAAAAAGCTCCTGTCCCTCTTACCCATAAACTATGGATAAAGAGGGACAGGAGCTCTATAATTTCTCTTCTGCGGTACCACCCTGATTGATGAATAAAAAAATTCATCCGCTCTGTAACACACTAACATGTGCCTCCCCTTGGTAACGGATAGGAAACCCGTCGGTATCTACTTCCGGCCAGTATACGCCTTCCCTGCCTTCTCAGACAGGACCGCTTATACGGAATACCGGTTTCAAGCCGCCCTCGCAAGTCCATTCAGATTTATTACCAATGCTTCCTTACACCAGCCGGAAGCTCTCTGCGCATGATAGAAAAATCTTACTTACTCCTGCTCATCGGTTTATCGCTTTGCTTTGCTACAGTATATGAGATGAAATCGAAAATGTCAATATTAATTTTCAAAAAAATGTAAAAAAAATTTTCGGATGGATGCCGGAGAATAAAATAGCCTGTTTCTCTAACTGAACACAAACAAACATCTATGTACTAGTTAAAAATGAAAAACAAACAGAAAAAAACAAAAATAATCTTGACAAATCCAACAGATTGATGTAGTATACGAACTAGAACGAACATATAATATAACACAAACGAACATGTGTGGTATAGGAACGATATGGAAAGCGGTAAAAGAAAAGGGGGAACATAACATGCCTCAGTGTATAGTAGTTGCAGATGATTTAACGGGGGCAAATGCGACGGGGGTACTTTTAAAAAAGATGAATTATCAGACGTATACGGTGATGAATTCCGAGCGTCTGGAGCTGTCTCTGTTTGACAGCTGCGACTGTGTCATGTATCCGACGGACAGCCGGGGAGTGAGCAGTTCCCTGGCCTACAACCGGGTTTACAATGTAACGAATCTCTTAAAGGAAGACGGAGTAAAGGTCTATGCAAAGCGAATTGACAGTACCATGCGGGGAAATGTGGGAAGCGAGACAGACGCCATATTAGATGCGCTGGGAGACGATTACATAGCCATCGCGGCGCCCTGTTTCCCGGCATCGGGAAGAATCGTAATCGGGGGCTATATGCTGGTTAAGGGGCTTCCCCTTCATAAGACCGAGGTGGCGCTGGATCCCAAGACGCCGGTTACCGTATCGGACGTGAGGCAGATCTTTGAACAGCAGAGCAAGTATCCCGTTGGAAGCATCATGATGAACGACATGATGAACGGGAAGCATTATCTGGCCGACCGCATGAATGAACTGGTATCTGACGGATGCAGGATCATTGTGGCAGACTGTGTGACTCAGGAGGATTTAGACCTGATAGCGGATGCCGTGATCACGAGCCAGCTGAAATTTGTAGCTGTGGACCCGGGAGTCTTCACGGCCACCATAGCGAGAAAGCTGATCGTCCCGGCCGATAAGAAGGAGAAAAAGAAGATTTTGGCGGTTGTGGGCAGCGTAAATCCGGTGACAAGGCAGCAGATGGAAGAACTGTGGCTGGCCCAGAGAACTGCGTATAATATATTTGCAGCCACCAGACGTTTTCTGGAGAGCGGGGAGGAGCGGGAAGCGGAAATTACCCGCATCACGGAAGAGGTGCTGGAGGCCAGCCGGGCTTATGATATTTTGACTGTGACGGGCGACGGCATTTATCCGGAAAACAGGATTGATTTTAAACAGTATGAGGATCGTTTCCCCGGCGGTGTGGATGATATGACGGGAACGATCAACGATTCCTTTGCCGAGATTGCGCACCGGGTATTTACTGCACACCAGGGATTTAAGGGGATATACAGCAGCGGAGGAGATATCACCGTTTCTGTATGCCGGAGATTCCAGACAGCAGGTTTATGTCTTCTCGATGAAGTCCTTCCGCTGGCGGCGTACGGCCAGTTCCTAAAGGGAGACTTCGAAGGCGTGCATATCATCACAAAGGGCGGAATGGTGGGCGAAAGCGACGCGGCCAATCGCTGTATCACATATCTGAAAGAAAAATTATACATGTAACATAAAAAGAGAATGGAGGAAATAATTATGAACAAACCATTAATCGCAATTCCTATCGGAGATCCGGCGGGTGTCGGACCGGAAATCACGGCAATGGCCCTGGCGGACAGCAAGGTCACGGAGGCAGCCAGATGCATTATTGTCGGAGACAAAAAAATCATGGAACAGGCTGTCAGGATTACAGGAGCTGAGTTAAAGGTAAACGTGGTGAAGGAACCGGAAGAAGGGATCTATGAGCCGGGAATCTTAAATCTGATTGACCTGGACAATATCGACATGGATCACTTTGAATTCGGAAAAGTGAGCGGAATGTGCGGAAAAGCGGCTTACGAGTATATCGCTGAGAGCATTCGTCTTGCCAATGAGGGGAAAGCGGACGCGGTGGCCACCACCCCGATCAACAAAGAGGCGTTAAAGGCAGGCGATATTCATTTTATCGGCCATACCGAGATCTTCGGGGCGCTGACAGGAACGGAAGATCCTCTTACCATGTTCGAAACCAATGGAATGCGCGTATTCTTCTTAACGAGACACGTGTCCCTGCGTCAGATGCTCGATATGATCACGAAGGAGAGAATTAAGGATTACGTAAAACGCTGTCTGGAAGCCCTCGAGAAGCTGGGCGTAACCGGAGGCACCATGGCAATTGCCGGATTAAACCCGCACTGCGGCGAGCATGGTCTGTTCGGTGACGAGGAGGTACGGGAAATTATGCCGGCCATAGAGGAACTGCAGGCGGAAGGCTACCCGGTAACGGGACCGATCGGTGCCGATTCCGTCTTCCATCAGGCGGCACAGGGACGCTTCAACAGTGTACTTTCCCTCTATCACGATCAGGGCCATATTGCGACAAAGACACTGGATTTTGACAGGACGATTGCCATCACAAACGGAATGCCGATCCTCAGAACTTCCGTCGACCATGGAACTGCATTTGACATCGCAGGTACAGGCAAAGTAAGCGCCGTCAGTATGATCGAGGCAATCTTACTGGCAGCAAAATATTCGCCGAATTTCACGAAAAAATAGGGTCAGAAAGCTGTGAGACGGCAGTAAAGCAGTATTTCGTGTCCGGGGGGCATGGAAATAGAAAGTTAATTTATTTTAAAGGAGGGTTTATTTTATGGTAGGTGGACTTAGTGGGCAAAGGATGCTGATCGGTCTGTTGATCGGTATTATCGTACTGGTGGTTCTGGTCTTAAAGACGAAGATCCACGCATTTCTCGCACTGATTATGAGTGCGGTTATCATCGGACTGGTGGGCGGTATGCCGATGGTAAATGTAACACTGGAAAATGGCAAGACACTCGGCATTATCAATTCTATTACAACCGGATTTGGCGGTACGCTGGGAAGTATCGGTATTATTATCGGCTTCGGTGTCATGATGGGGCAGATATTTGAACGGACCGGCGCCGCGAAACGAATGGCTCAGACCTTTTTAAAGCTGTTTGGGAAGGGAAGAGAGGAAGAGGCGCTTGGCATTACCGGATTCCTTGTATCGATCCCGATCTTCTGTGATTCCGGTTTCGTTATTCTTGCCCCGATTGCAAAGGCAATCTCAAAGGTAACAAAAAAATCAGTGATTTCACTGGGAGTCGCACTGGCGGCAGGTCTCGTTATCACCCATACGCTGGTACCTCCGACACCGGGGCCGTTGGGCGTCTGCGGTATTTTCGGAGTCGATGTGGGAAAATTCCTCCTGTTTGGTATCGTGATTGCGATTCCGATGGCAATTGCCTGTACCATTTACGCAAGATGGGTTGGAAAAAAGATCTATCAGATTCCTAACGACGACGAAGGCTTTGACCGCCTTCCCTATCAGGAGCCGGACTATTCCATAGATTTTACAACGGATTTCAGCGGTCTTCCTTCCACACTTGAGTCATTTGCACCCCTGGTACTGCCAATCATTCTGATTCTGATCAGCACGGTATCCAGTGCACTTGGCCTTACCACCGGTTTTATGGAGATATTCCAGTTCCTTGGATCTCCGATCGTAGCGGTAGGCTTGGGACTCGTAGTGGCGATTGTTACGCTTGGAAGAAACTTAACCAGAGAAGAAGCCATTAAGGAAATGGAAAGAGGAATGGCCTCTGCAGGCATCATCATGCTGGTAACTGGCGGCGGCGGTGCCCTGGGCCAGATTATCAAAGACAGCGGCCTCGGTACATATATGGCAGAAGGCCTGGCAGGAACGGCGGTTCCGATCGTTGTTCTTCCATTCATCATCTCCACGGCAATGAGATTTATTCAGGGATCCGGTACAGTAGCCATGACGACGGCGGCCAGTATCTCCGCACCGATTATCATTGCGGCCGGCGTTAATCCGATCTTAGGCGCACTGGCATGCTGCGTGGGCTCTTTATTCTTCAGCTATTTCAACGACAGCTATTTCTGGGTTGTGAACCGAACACTGGGAGTAGGCGAAGTAAAAGACCAGATTATGACGTATTCCATCACATCGACCATTGCATGGGCGGTAGGATTTGTTGAAGTTTTGATATTGAGTATTTTCCTGTAATCATATATGATAGACACATGGGATTCATGTGCAGATAAAAAGGCTCCGCTGCCGGGTATTCCGGTGCGGGCCTTTTTTATTTAGCAGGGAAGGCTTGTCGTGATGAGGAGGCATAGTTATGATGTTAATGGCCGAAAGGCAGTTGAAGATTTTAGGGATGATACAGGATAACGGCAGCGTACAGGTGGACGAACTGGCGAGGAAGCTGGATGTCAGCCCCATGACGATCCGGAGGGACTTGGAGAAACTTCAGAAGGATGGGCTGATTGAGCGGTGTCATGGCGGCGCCGTCAATAAGACAGAGGTAAACTACGCGGTAAAAAGCGTCAGCAACCATACCCAGAAGGAGATGATTGCCCGGAAAGCGGCAGAGTTTATCCGCGGCGGGACGACGATTTTCCTGGATGCGGGAACTACTACGTACGAGATTGCAAAGCATATCATGGAATATGAGAATATGACGGTTGTTACCAATGATCTGGAGGTTGCCCTGCTTTTAAAGAACAGCCGGGTGGAGCTGTTTATCTGCGGCGGCTATATTCAGAAATCGACGGGAAGCGCCGTCGGCTATTATGCGACACAGATGATGGAAAATTTCCGGTTTGATATGGGATTTTTCGGCGCGGCCGCGATCAATGAGGAATTTCACGTTCTGACGCCGACCATCGATAAGGCTTTCTTAAAACGCCAGCTGACTCATCAGTGCCAGCAGTCCTTTCTGGTGGTCGATGATTCCAAATTCAACCGGCAGGGGATGAATTTTATTAATAAACTGTCGGATTATACGGGAGTGATTACGGACCATGAGTTTAAGGAAACGGAAAAGATTCTGCTGAGGAAAGAAGGGGCGCGTATTATAACTGTTTAAGACGATGGGTAGAACAGGAATAAAATATTTTATGCAGGAAAACCGCGCTGGATTTGAGAAATCCAGTGCGGTTTTCCTTTCTTTCCCCGTCAGCTGATATAGCAGAATGTTCCATCACCTTTTATTGTTCCATAAGACTCAAAAATCCCTCTACCGCAAACGGGAATGACGGAGTGACAGGCACTTCTGTAATCTTAAACTGTGGGAACAGTTTGTCTGCAAAGGCGGAAAATATTTCATACTGCATGTGAGGTCCGGCCACGGCGATCGTGGCCGGTTTATCCTGTGTGACTGAGACGATGGCATCCATGACGCCCCCGTTAATGACTCCTTCCAAGTAGGAGCGGCGTTCGGCCAGCGTCGAGCCGGCGAATAAATCCATGCTGCGGACGACATACAGTGCACGGTTGAAGCCGTACCGGTGGACAATATCGTAGCCCATACAGACCATGTTCGGAAGCAGCTCCGTGCATTTCTCCCCATTGATGCTGGAACCAAGAATGGTATGCCCGGCCAGGGCATGGTAGAGCTCGCCTGTTATGGTGGAGGAAATGTTTTCAATGGTTCCGTCAAGGAGAAATGCGGCCTGCGTATGGGAACCGGGAAGCAGGATAATGCTTCTGCCGCTGGCCAGTCCGGGACAGCGGTGGAGAATTCCCAGCAGCTCTGTTTCCTCTCCGCGCATGTTATTGGCGTTCACCACTGTATCGACAGAGGCAGTCGTTCCCTGGGGAAGCGTCTTGATCCCGGGGATGATATGAACGTTTCTCTGAAAAAACTGGCTTTCGTAATAAACGACAATACTGCTTTTTAATTTTTTAAAATCCACGGGAGTAGATAAATGTTCGATTTCTTTCAATCCGGAAGGACTTGAGATCATACCGGACATGTAGATTTCTGCAACTTGTGTATCTGTGATTCCCGATTTAGTAAGAAGCTGGTCATACAGCTGTTTTAACGCAGATATAAGAACGGTCCGGTCCTGATGCAGGGCGGAATCACGGGAACCCACTGGAATATCGCCGCGGCATATTATGGTTCTGTCTTTCAGGAGGCAGGCCCGCGTGTTAGTAGTGCCTGAGTCAAAGTAAAAGAAATACAAGGAAACACCAACTTTCTTATTAAAGTTTTGCCGCATAAGCGGACGCCAGCAGCCGGATTCTGTCAAAATCTCCCGCCTGAACGGCCTGTTTGCTGACAATATTAGAACCGATTCCCACACAGCAGGCTCCTGCATCAAAGAAGTCACGGATATTATCCAGATTTACACCCCCGACCGCGGCGAGTGGAATGTGATGCAGCGGGCCGCGAAGTGCTTTTATGTAACCCGGACCGGCAGAGTCGGAGGGGAATACCTTCACAATGTCGGCCCCTTCTGCATAGCAGCGTGCCACCTCTGTAGCAGTATAGGCGCCAGGCATGGAAAGAAGTCCCAGTCGTTTTGTCTCACGGATAACAGAAGAATCCGCATTGGGTGAAATGATGTAGGCGGCTCCTGCGTTGTACGCGGCATGGAGTTGTTCGAGAGTCATAACGGTGCCGGCGCCGATGAGAACCTTCCCCTCGAATTGCCGGCTTAAAGTGCGGATGATATCGGCTGTGATCTTCGGCGGGGCTGTCTGGTCAAAGGTGATCTCGGCCAGATGAAGACCTCCTGCATGGATTGCTTCCACCGTCTTTTCCGCACAATCCGGACTCAGGCCTCGAATAATGGTAATGATTCCGCCTGCCAGAATTTTATCAAAAGTTGTCATGATGATGACCTCCTGTCTAAAGAACATGAAAAAGATATATTCTGTTGATATAATGAAAAGTTTTCGTTCCTATATAGGAACTATATTCTTAAAATGCTAATTCTATTATAGGCGCCGGGAAAAGTGTTTGTCAATTGTTTTTTATTGAAAAGAAAATATAAATATAATATGCAATAAAAAATCCGATACAAAAGAAAGAAAACCTACATAATAGACAATGAAATGCGAAAAAAAAGATTTTCTGTATTGACAGATGGAAAAACATGGGGTATAGTAAAAATATGGTTGATATAAGGAATTGAGTTCTTATATACGAACAAAAATATTGAAACAGAAAGGGATGCAGGGAGAGAAATGAAAATTACAGACATGAAGCTCTATTTTATGCCACACCGTTTTCTTTTGTTAAAGATTGAGACGGATGCGGGAATCTGCGGATGGGGAGAACCGCTGGTAGAGGGAAGAGCTGCTACACTGGAAGCTTCCGTGAATGAATGGCGCGACTATTTTATAGGAAAAGATCCGTTACGGATCGAGGAACACTGGCAGACCATGTACCGCCGCGCTTTCTATCGGGGAGGCCCGGTGCTGATGAGCACAATTGCCGGTATTGACCAGGCGCTGTGGGATATCAAAGGGCATTATTATCATGCTCCGGTATATGAGATGCTGGGGGGAAGAGTTAAGGATAAGATTAAAGTATATCGGAGCATTCACGGAGATACACCGGAAGAAGTGGCAGCGGATGCAAAGCTGGCTGTAAAGGAAGGCTATACAGTCATTAAGACCTCACCTACAGATCCTACCCATTATGTGGATACGCTGCAAAGTGTGAATAAGCTGGTGGAAAAGGTGGGGGCAATTCGTGATGCTATTGGAAACAACATTGATATGGCCATCGATTTTCACGGAAGAATTCACAAGCCCATGGCAAAAGTGCTGGTACGGGAATTAGATCAGTTCCATCCGCTCTTTATGGAAGAACCGGTGCTTCCTGAGAATAAGGAGGCGCTGCGCGAGGTCGCAAAGTATACATCTGCACCGATTGCCATTGGAGAGAGAATGTACAGCAGATGGGATTACAAATCACTGTTTGAGCAGGGGTACGTGGACATCATTCAGCCTGATTTGAGTCATGCAGGCGGGATCAGTGAGGCGAGAAGAATCGCTGCAATGGCAGAAGCTTACGATGTGGCGGTGGCACCTCACTGCCCCTTAGATGCGATAGCATTTTCTTCCTGTATTCAGATGGGAGCGGCAACACCGAACCTTGTGCTCCAGGAACAGAGTATTGATATTCATGATGCCAGCGATGCAAACCCGAGAATTAATTTCTTAAAGAATAAAGAAGTATTTCATTTTGAAAACGGCTTCGTTGAGATTCCGGAAGGGCCGGGACTCGGCGTGGAGGTGGACGAGGAAATCGTTCAGGAACAGAATAAGAATCGCCATAACTGGAAGAATCCGATGTGGCGGACCTATGATGGAACACCAATTGAGTGGTAAAGAAAAGCAATACAAGGAGGAGAAGAAATGGTTAAAAAGAATTTGGCAATTGGATTATCAGTAGTGATGGCAGCTTCCATGCTTGCAGGATGCGGCGGAAAAGAAGCGGCGCCGGAGACGACAGCGGCAGCAGCAGAGACTCAGCAGACAGAAGCTGCAAAGACAGAGGGGGATACGGAAGCTGCAGAGGAAAAGAGTGGAGAGAATGTGACGATTACTTATATTTCGTCCACGATTCTGGAGTCTCCGGAGGGAGACTTCGAAAAGAAGTGCATAGAGGAGTTTAATGCACTGGGCAATGGAATTACCGTGGAGGTAGAGGGCGTCAGCGCGAACGACCTGATGAAAAAGTACATAACCCTTGCAACATCGAATTCCATGCCGGACTTTTTTATGGCCAATATGCTGGATACCGCTACAATTGTAGACATGGGGCTGGCTGCGGAAATCGCTCCGATTTTTGGTCAGGATTATGTCGACGGCTTTGAGGATGTCAGCCTTGCAAGCGCTAGTGTTGATGGAGTGGCATACGGTGCACCATGGTTCAGCGGAGCATCAGGGATCGTATACCGTAAGGATATCTTTGATGAAAAGGGAGTAGCGGTTCCGAAAACATGGGATGAGTATGTTGAGGTATCCAAAGCCCTGACCGGAGACGGAGCCTACGGCAATACGCTGGTGGGTGCAAACAACGGTTCCGGAGCAGGCAGATTCCAGTATGTAATCCGTAACTTTGGAGTAGACGAGTTTGTTCAGGGAGATGACGGAACATGGACTACGGATATCGGCTCTCAGAAGTATATTGATGCACTGCGCGCCTATACCGATCTGGATGTAACGTATCATACCTGCCCTCCGGGAGTCATAGAGACCGATTATCCAACTGCAGTGAATCTGTTTTCCTCCGGCAAAGCAGCCATGCTGATTACCGGTTCCAACGCAATTGGTGCCATTACCTCTCAGGTTCCGGAATTAAAAGGTAAACTCGGTTCCTTCCCGGTGCCGGCAGTAGAACGTTCCGTCAGTACACCGGGCGGTTTTGGATACTTCATTACACCTGGTAAGCATGAGAAGGAATCCGCAGAATTTATTAAATTTATGCTTGAGAAGGAAAGAGCCCTTGAATTTTCCGTTATGACGGGCCGTCTTCCAACCCGTACAGAGACTCTTGACGATCCCAGCATCAACGATATGCCGGAACTGGCCGGTTTCCTGGAAGCACGCCAGACTATTTATGAAACACCGAACATTCCAGGCTACAGTGAGGTCAACGATGTACACGGTCAGGCATATCAATCCGTATTTACCGGAGAATCAACTGTAGAAGAAGCTGCGGCCAAAGCACAGAAGAGAGCACAGGAGATCTGTGACGCCGCGAATGAAGGTTAATGGTTCAGTCAGGAAAGACCGGCTCTGCCCTCCGGCAGCCGGTCTCTTCTGTATGTCGAGGGGAGTGATTATTTGAAGCACGGAATGAATGGAACGATGAACCGGGTAAAAACGAGGGCAGCGGCTTATGGCTTTGTCACGCCTGCAGTCATCACTTTGGCTTTGCTGCTTCTTTATCCGTTCTGTTATGGTATCTATATCAGTTTTTTTAAGACGAATCTGGTCAATAAATGGAACTTTATCGGTCTGAAAAACTATGCAAAGGTTTTAACTGAGGCTGATTTTTATTCCAGCATGAAGATCACGCTGATCTTTACGGTTGGGGTTGTTCTGGGACACTTTATTTTCGGATTTTTATTTGCGGTTATGCTAAACCGGGATATAAAGGGACGCACCATATTCCGGGCTGTCTTACTGCTTCCATGGCTTTTTCCGGAAGTCGTGATTGCGAATCTGTGGAGATGGATTTTCAACCCCACGATGGGCTTTTTAAACAGCACTCTGGTGTCTGTGGGAATACTTAAGGAGCCGATGTCCTGGCTGGGATCCCCCAAACTTGCACTTGCGGTATTGATCTTTATCTGTATCTGGAAGGGCTATCCTCTCGTGATGATCCAGCTGCTGGCCGGCCTGCAGACCGTTCCGGGAGATATCATCGAGGCAGCCAGAATCGACGGAGCGGGCAACTGGAAAACCTTTTGGTATGTGACGGTTCCCAGTATGAAATCGACACTTTCTGTCACACTGATTCTTGATGTCGTATGGTGGTTCAAGCATGTGACGATGATATGGCTGCTGACTCAGGGAGGCCCCAACGGTGCCACCAATACCATTGGCGTCAACATCTATAAGCGGGCTTTTGAATTCTTTGATTTCGGCCCGTCATCTGCCCTGGCGGTAGTAGTGTTCCTGATCTGTATCGTTATCAGTATACTTCAGAGGAGGTTGTTAAAGGATGAATAGTCAGAAGAGAGTAAACGCGCTTTGTTATTTCGGATTGACTCTGGGAAGCCTCATTGTCCTTGTACCGATTCTCTATATGGCCTCCACCTCGTTTAAGTCCATCAATGAAATTATGACCAGCTCCACCGTAACGATGTTCCCAAAGAAATTTTCTACGGAAGCGTATAAAAATGTGATTACAGAGTATCCGTTTTTTACCTATTTAAAGAACAGCGTGGTCATCTCTGTGACTGCAACCGTGCTTGCGGTTCTGTTCTCCACACTGGCCGGTTATGGATTTTCGCGTTTCCAGTTCAGGGGAAAAGGTATGATCATGATGTTCATTCTCGTGACGCAGATGTTTCCGGCGGTTATGCTGTTCGTGCCCTATTATAAGCTCCTTACCATCTATGGTCTGGCGAATTCCAGAAGAGGAATCATTCTGGTACACATTGCCAGTGTCATACCTTTCTGTTCCTGGATGATGTATGGATTTTTCAACAGTATTTCCAGGGAGCTGGACGAGGCGGCCAGAATCGATGGATGCAGCCATTTGAAGATATTCTGGAAGATTATTGCCCCGTTGACGCTGCCGGGTCTGATCTCCACAACGATTTATGCGTTCATCCAGAGCTGGAATGAATATATGTTTACCATGCTGTGTATCACATCGGACAAGATGAAAACTCTGCCGGTAGCCATTGGGCAGATGGCGAGCTATGATAAGATCATGTGGAATGACTTGATGGCCGCTTCCCTGCTGTCCAGTCTTCCGGTTGTGGTGATGTTTATTTTCCTGCAGCGCTATTTTATCAGCAGTATGACGCAGGGCGCTGTAAAAGGCTGATTAAAATACTTGTACTAATTGAAAAAAGTGTGTACAATATGGGTAACTATTCAGCTGTGCGGCAGTTTACACATTACCCGAACATAAGAAGGTGTACGGCTGAAGCGTTACAATATGGAAAAAAGAGGTGTAAGAAAGTGCCAAATGAGGAACTTCACCGCGCAACGAAACGTGTGATTGATACGCTGGAGCAGCTGACGGCGGCGCCCCCACAGGGAATGACGCTGACAGAGCTGGCTTCCGCATTAAAAGCTCCGAAAAGCAGCCTGTTCCCGATTGTACATACGCTCTGTGAGCTTCACATGCTGTCCCTGAATTCCGACACGGGCCGGTACTGTATCGGATACAAGGCCTATGAAATAGGTAATGTATATTTAAGGAGAGGTGGTCTCACCACTGATATTCAGACACAGATGCACACGATCGTGGAAGCCTGCGGCGAGACCTGTTACTTTGCCCAGCTGGTAGACGGAGATGTATTCTACCTTTACAAAGTAGATTCCACCGAGCCGGTCCGTTCTGTGGTATCACCGGGCCAGCGGCTGCCTGCCTATGCTACGGGAATCGGTAAAGCACTGCTGTCGGGCAAATCGAAGGATGAACTGAAACGGCTGTATCCGGACGGTTTAAAAGCGCTGACTCCAAATACGATTACCGATATAGACAGACTTTCCTACCAGCTGGATGAGATACAGAGAAACGGACTTGCGTTTGAATGTGAGGAATCGACACAGTATATTCGCTGTGTGGCGGTGCCAATCCGCCGGGATGGCGGCGTCATTGCGGCTATGAGTATTGCCATGCCGGTATTCCGGTATGATCCGGAAAAGGAGGCGCTCACAATCAGACTTTTAAGAGAAGCACAGCTCCGTTTGGAGAAGTTGCTGAAGAATGCAGATTTTAACGGAATTATGTAGTTGGAACCGGCTATGCAGATGTTAAGAAGGTAAGACCGGACTGAGAGATATCTTAATGAAAATAAGAAACAGCGGAACTCCGTGGATTGGAATAATCCCTGGAGTTCCGCTGTTTTTGCAGCAGCAGACTTCCATTTTATAAATGCTCTATAATTGGGCAGGAGCCTTACGATACTCCCCGTTCAGTATGACACCCTCTGTCAAAAACGCCCTGTGAAAGGTCCGTGTATTTCCCTGACAATCCTCATAGGCCTCCGTGTGATCCACAATCCGGAACAGCGTGGCGTTCCGGACTGTGCTTAAGCGGCACCAGTCGGTGAGCCCCAGTGCCATCGCAGGGCCGGCGGTGACTCCGTAGAGTATGTCTTCCAGAGAAACGCCGCAGCCGTATAGTTTGGAGAGCAGGACTGGCATGCTGCGCACCAGTTTTTTCACGGAGCTTTGATGCAGATCTGTTCCCATCAGGACGCGGGGCAGCGGATGGCGGATTGCCCGTTCAAATACGTTGAAATCGAAGCTGCTGCTTCCGTGCCCAACATCGAGCCATACGCCTCGGTCAATCAGTTTTTGAAGTGCGTCTGACGGTGTTCCGTCAGGGTTCCATACGTCGCCGCCGCGTCCATTGAACACATGGGTGAGGATGTCCCCTTTTTCAAAATATGGTTCCATATCCTTTAAATACGGGGGATTTCCTCCGACATGGACCATCATCGGCACATGGACCTTCCTGGCGGCCAGACTGGCTAAACGCAGCGGTTCGAGCCCTTCATGACGGATAGTCTCACTGCCCATACGCACTTTTACACCGGAGATCAGCCCGGGATATTCGGCTATACAGGCGGCACAGCGGTCGGCATCTAAATACTGCATGGCATTGTAATCATGATGGAAGATCACACCGATCGGGCTGATGCAGAGAAACAGCCGGATATTTGTTTCAATGGCGGGCGCCACATACTTCGTAAAGCCATGAATCGTATACTCTCCTACAGTTCCGGCATCGACCAGAAGACAGGTCCCTGTTTTCCAGCCGACCGCATCGGCCTCGGTTCCGAAGAGACCGAAACCGTCAAAGATGTGAGTATGCATGTCGATCCATCCGGGGCTTAAGAATAAGTCTGTTTCAGCGGGACCGTCGTTTCGGTATTCGACATGCCAGTCGCCGTCACAGCCGCTTAGTTCGCCGTTCAGAAAACGGTTTTTGTCAGCATCATAGTACCGGACCAGCGTTTTATCGTTCATGCCGGTTCCTCCTTTCCGGTAAAGTAAGGAAACGATTCAGCTTTTTTATCAGGACAGGAAGATCCGGTTCACGAAGATTGATGGCATTTAAGAAAACGCGGCACGGATCACCAGTGGGATCACCAGGGTGGAAGGTGCCAATGTCAATCCGTTCCGGCGCGGAATAAAGGAAATCATAGCACTCTTTTCCGGTGGTGCCATCGGTAAACTGAAGATAGAGCATGGGGATCCGCTGCCCCAGACGCCCGTTTTCCTCTATGCAGCTGTGGTAACCGGGAACGTCAGAGAGAGAGGACTGTATGTTCTCCAGAATTGTCTTTAATTTCTGATAGTCTGCTTCCTCATCCAGGTCCAGAAAATCCATGCAGGCACGGTAAAACGCTGCATATTCTTCCTTGCCGACCTTGTATGGGCGGCCGATTCTTACATTAGGGCTGGCCATAGCCCGGCAGTGGTCGAGAATCTGATGACGGCCCAGCACGATTCCTGTTGTCTGCGGCCCGTTTATAAATTTTCCGCCGCTGAAAATAACAGCATCCGCTTTTAAATCTACCGTATACCAGGACATCAGAGATTTAGGGGGAAGCTGCGCAGCCGCATCCACGATAACAGGTACACCGGCTGCGTGTGCTGTCTCGATGATATCCTTTAAGTCGGGAGTCGTCCATTCGTAAACGGTTCCGGTGAAGAAAAATACGGCAGCCGTCTTCGGACCGATGGCTTCCCGAAGCGCTGAAATGCTGTCTTCCACAGGAATCAGCGATGCGCCCGAAAGTTCCGTTAAATGCCAGTATGGAAGAATCGGGCAGTTTTTCTGAGAGGCAAATACAATGATCTCATTTTTGGGACAGGCGGATGCATCCGGCAGCTGGTACATCAGCTCTTCGTTGCCCATGGTCATACAGGCACTGACCGTGAGTACCACGCAGGCCCCCGCCCCCGAGGAGATGAATGCCGTCTCATTGCCGGTCCGCTCTGCGATTCGTCTGCAGATGGCGTCAGACAGTTCTCCGATATCTGCAAAGCTTTCTGCAGCTTCCTGCATGGCCTCCAGTGTGCGGCGGCTCATGCGGGAACCGCCGATCCGTGTGTAAGTATCGCTGGCATTGATAATCGTGTCAACGTTCAGTTCTTCATAAATATTCATTTCTCCTCTGTCCCTTCTCTTTTGGTATTGGAATCGGAATCCCCATGTTCCGTTCTGGCCAGATCCAGATAGTTATACAGCGTATAACGGGAAATCTTTAAGTAATCACAGACCCGCTCGCTGGCCTTTGTAATCAGAAAAGCGCCCTTCGCATCCAGGTACCCTGTAAAACGGATTTTTTCCAGGCGGTTCATCTCATCAACCGGTTTACCGATCATCTCGCCGGCCTGTTCGATCAGAAAATCCAGTACATCACTGATATTGCCTGCAAATGTTTCCCTGCATTCTTCCACCGGCTTTTCTGTTTCCATACCGGGAACGTATTGGTTGTACTGATGGAGAATTCCTTCCAGGGCCACCGTCTGTGTGATATCCAGATTAATGCAGAACGAGCCGATCACCTTTCCGTCATCGTCATAGAGAAACATGGTGGATGAACGCAGGATTTTTCCGTCCGGAGTGTGGACAACGTAGTTATACCGGTCACCGTCCTTTACTTCACCGCGCAGTACCTCAAGGCCAAGATTGCTTCCGCAGTCACCGATCTTACGGCCGGTAATGTGACCGTTGCGGATATCGACAACCGTATGGGCATAATCTTTGGTCAGATCATGCAGAATCAGTTCACAGCGATTGCCGAATTCATTCTCCATCATGTTTAAGAGTCTCTGCCAGAATGCCCAGTTGTCGTAGACTGTTTTCATAAATTTCCTCCGTTTTTGTTGTATTGTTTTCCATGATTTCAGTGTACCACTGTGAAAAACGATAGTCAAACAAAAAGTTGAAAATGCATAGAAAAATAACAAAAAATATGGAGAATAGCTGACAAAATGTTGAAAAATAAGAGCGAAAGATGATAGAAATAAAATTAAATATTGAAAACAGTCAATAATAATCAACAAACAGTTAGAAAAAAGAAGGACAGGTTATTGATAGACTTCCTCCGCATTATTTTTTAAAAAAGGGATTTCCCAGTCAGCCGGGCATTGAATAATAAATCGAACAGTGCTAGAATATGTATCATTGAAACTGAAAAGAGAGGCAACTTTCTATATAAGGAACAGGAGGCACCGGATATGGCAAAGATAGGTATTATCGGCATCGGCAACATGGGCAGTGCAATTTTAAAGGGACTGCTTCACGTATATGGAAAAAACGACATAATCTTTACCGATGTAAACAGGGAGAAGTGTGAAGAGATCACAAATGAGACGGGAGTTGCTTATGCAGGCAGCAACGCGGAGTGTGCCAATCAGGCAAAATACATCATTCTTGCGGTAAAACCTCAGTATTTCGACCCGGTGCTTAAAAATATCCGCAACGTGGTGACGGAGGCCAACGTGATTATCTCCATTGCACCGGGAATTACCATCGGCCAGCTGAAGGAAAAGCTGGGAATAGAAAAGCGGGTGGTGCGGGCGATGCCGAATACACCGGCGCTTCTCGGCGAAGGGATGACAGGCGTATGCTACGATGCGGAAGCCTTTGACGACGGGGAGAAAGATACCATTCGGGATATTTTTACATCATTCGGCGAGATGTGCATCGTGGAAGAGCGGCTGATGAGCGCGGTTGTCTGTGCCAGCGGAAGTTCTCCTGCTTATGTATACATGTTTATCGAGGCTCTGGCTGACAGCGCAGTGAAATACGGTCTCCCCAGGGATACTGCATACAGGATGGCGGCCCAGACTGTACTGGGAAGCGCGAAGATGGTGCTGGAAACCGGGGAGCATCCGGGCGCACTGAAAGACAAGGTCTGCTCGCCGGGCGGTACGACTATCGCAGCGGTAGCGGCACTGGAAGAACATGGTTTCCGCAGTGCGGTGATCAAGGCGGGGGACGCCTGTTATGAGAAATGCGAGAACATGAAGTAGCCAGCTGAAAAAAGAATTTATGAAATGAAAAATAAAGGGTGAAATTGGAGGATATCATATGGAACAGCCGCCGGTAAAGCGTTTAAACAGGGAACTTAAATATCAGGGCACTATTTTAAAAATATACGAGGATACCGTGGAAGCTAACGGCCACGAGGCTCACTGGGATTTTATCCACCACAACGGTGCGGCTGCGGTGGTTCCCGTGACGAAGGAGGGAAAGCTTCTGATGGTTCGCCAGTACCGGAATGCGCTGGACCGCTATACGCTGGAGATTCCGGCCGGAGCTCTGGATTATCCGGAGGAGCCGAAGCTGGACTGCGCCCACCGGGAGCTGGAGGAGGAGACCGGTTTTAAGACGGAAAAGGAGAAAATGGAGTATTTAATCAGCGTAAATACGACAGTAGCCTTCTGTGACGAAGCTATCGACATCTTTGTAGCAAGGGAGCTGGAGCCGTCCAGACAGAATCTCGACGACGATGAGTGTATCGATGTGGAAGAATGGACGGTAGCTGATTTAGAGAAGCTGATATTTGAAGGAACAATTACGGACGGAAAGACGATCGCGGCGATTCTGGCATATGCCAGAAAATACCACGTGGAATAGGGCATAGAAATCCCCCTGCAGGCATAGATTGTGACAAGACTAACCTGTGAGGGGGTTTTTATATATGGCAATACGGCTTCGGAGCATGGGAAGGGGACTTCGAATACGAAGCGGGACGTTTACGCCCATCCATTTTCAGAAGAATCCGGGGACTGCGGCGGCGGGATACGGAAGCAGCGGAAACCGTTTTATCCTGTTTTTCTTTGCCGGACTCCTGGCAGGAACAGCAGCGGCTAATTTTCTGCATGCCTCGTTAAGCGATCAGGCGGGGTACTACTTAAATCTGCTGAGCCACCAGTCTGATCTGGGGAGATCGGAGCAGCTGGCGCTGTTTGGTGATATCTGCCGTCAGAGGATCATCGAGGTACTGATTGCCTGGCTGATCGGTTTAACCGCCTATGCGGTGCCGTGCTTTTGTGTCCTGAGCGCCGGCTTCGGCCTGTCGGTGGGGGTGGTCTTATCCGTTATGACGGGGCTGAAGGGGATTTTAGGGCTCCCGTTTTTTCTTGCGAGTGTGATGCCGCAGGCATTTCTATATGTCCCGGTCTGGTGTCTGCTGCTGTTGTGGGGAATACGGAGAAACGGCAGGCTGAGAATTCCGGCCCTGCTTCTGGTACTGGCCTTTGTTGCGGCCGGCAGTGCCTGCGAGGTATGGCTGAATCCCTTCTTCCTGGGGATGGCCGGGTAAAATGCCGGAAAGGCCGCATGAAAAGGGCTTTTCAGGCGAAATGATAAAAAAAATATTTAAAACTTTTTTTACAACATGTTGCGAGAAAATACCCTGCATTTCCAACATGTTGTACTTTTTATGTAAAGTAGTACGAAAATGCCCCTAAAGTGGGAAAAATGTGTTTGATTTTATCGAAATAACTCTATATAATGGATAGGAAGAAGCCGATTTTGGGGCTGTTTTGATACCGGCAGGTTAGGGGACGTAGAGATGGTTACGGAGATAAATGAGTTTGTAAAGTACTTAAGAGAGGTGAAGAAAACCTCTAAGAATACGGAGGTCTCTTATCACAGAGACTTACTGCAGATGGCTTCCTATCTGGAGGAGCAGGGAATTACGGATGTGGAGAAGGTAACAAAGACAAGCCTTAATTCCTATGTGCTGCATCTGGAGAAGGAGGGCAGAGCTACTACAACCATTTCCAGAACTCTGGCATCCATGAAAGCGTTTTTCCACTATGAATATGGGGAGGGACGGATTCGCAGAGATCCGGCAGAACTCATAAAAGCTCCGAAGATTGAGAAGAAAGCCCCGACCATACTGACCGTGGAGGAAGTGAACAGTCTGCTGGAGCAGCCGACCGGAGATTCGCCGAAGGAGCTTCGGGACAAGGCTATGCTGGAGCTTCTTTACGCCACGGGAATCCGGGTTTCGGAGCTGATTCATTTAAAGGTAGAAGACATGAATCTGGCAGTTGGTTTTATCACCTGCCGGGATGAACATAAAGAACGCATGATTCCTTTCGGTAAGGTTGCCAGGCAGGCCATGGTGAATTATATGGAAAGCGGGCGTGCCAGTCTGCTGAAGGGCCAGGAGAGTGAATGGCTGTTTACCAACTGCAGCGGACGGCCGATGAGCAGACAGGGATTTTGGAAGATTATCAAATATTATGGAGAGAAGGCCGGTATTCAGGCGGATATTACGCCTCATACACTGCGCCATTCCTTTGCCGCACACCTTCTGGGGAATGGAGCCGATATCCACGCGGTGCAGGCCATGATGGGCCATTCTGATATGGCCACGACACAGATGTACATGAATTATACCCGGGGTGAGGCGGTTCGCAGCGCCTATGCGGGAGCCCATCCGAGAAATTAATATGGTATGTTACAGGCAGAGCCAGATTTTCGTCAATCTGGCTTTTTTTTGTGCAAAACAATAGAATATCATGGTAAATGATCATTTTAAGTGAAAATTATACGATATAACCTTTAAATTGTTCTACCGACTCCAAACTGTTTTACGGTATATTAGCAAATAGAAGGCTGACAGTTTTCCCGTACACGGGATTTGTACACTTAGGAAACAGATGGAGGAAAAGATGCAGGTAGATTTACTGGAAGTCACAGAGGCGTTTGTAGTAAGCTTTGGAGTCAATATGACAGTCATAAAAACACCTGATGACGATATCGGGAATTTTGACCTGGGTATCAGGAGGACGTTCAGGAAAGAGGAAAGTGCAGGGCAGACAGTGAAGCATCTGTACAGGATCTGCCGGGAGGGCG
This sequence comes from Hungatella sp. SL.1.14, assembly GCF_024460495.1. Lineage (NCBI taxonomy): Bacteria > Bacillati > Bacillota > Clostridia > Lachnospirales > Lachnospiraceae > Hungatella > Hungatella sp. SL.1.14. Next base: position 78,959 of record NZ_JANFYJ010000023.1, read on the forward strand.
CCCTGTACTTTTTAGATGACTGCTTTGAAATGGAATACTGTCTGTTCCGGATCCCCCGGGAAGAAAGCCAGTACGGGGAACTGGTATTAATCGGGCCGTATCAGAAGGAACTGGTGGATGAGTATCAGCTCAATCTGCTGGTGCAGTCTCACAGAATCCCCATGGGGCTGATGGCAGAGCTACAGGAATACTATCATGCGGTTCCTGTCATACTGCTTTATGAGACCTGGATGTCTGTACTCACGGCTATGGTCAGAAAACTCTACGGGGACCGGGAAGTGGAGATCGTTCTCCGGGAAAGTCTTGACGAGTACGGGGATACCAATATTGTCAGCAGCCATCCGGATGAGCCGCTGGCGGTAAAACTGATCGAAGACCGTTACAAAGCGGAGGAGGAACTGATGGCGGCCATAACCCAGGGCAATATGGAGAAAGCCTTAAAGGCGCAGGGGAAATTCCGCAATTTCCAGATTGCCAGGCGGTATAAGGACCCTGCGAGGAATTTCAGGAATCTTATGATTACAGCCAATACTCTTTGCCGGAAAGCCGCCCAGGCAGGAGGCGTCCATCCGGTCCATATCGATGAATTATCCTGTAAATGTGCGAAGAAGATAGAAACGCTGATGACAAAGCAGGAGGCGGACCGGTTTAATCTGGAGATGGTCCGCAAGTACTGCATGCTTGTGAGAAATTATTCTCTGCAGGGATATTCACCGCTGGTACAGAAGGTGGTCAACCATATTGATTTAAATCTGGTGTCCGACCTGTCCTTAAGAAATCTGGCGGCAGAATTCAATGTCAACCCCAGCTATCTGTCTTCTCTGTTTAAAAAAGAAATGTCGGTGACCATTACGGCCTATGTGAATCAACAGAGGATGAAACAGGCAATCCGTTATTTAAATACCACCAATATGCAGATACAAAATATTGCGGCAGATGTGGGAATCTCGGATGTCAACTATTTCAGCAAGCTGTTTAAACGGGCTACAGGTAAAACGCCCAGCGAGTATCGGGAGCTGATTCTTGTCAGGTCCCAGCTGTAGGGAAGGAAGAAAAAAAGTTATAATTTTACAGATTTCAACAAAAATTCTCCTCATGCATTTTTCTGAGCGATGTTAAAATGTCGTTAGAAAAGGAGGACGAACCTATGATAGATTTACGTTCAAAGCCATTTTACCTGTCTGATGAAGACATCGCCTGGGTAGAGGAGACAAAAGCCGGACTTTCCCTGGATGAGAAGATCGGCCAGCTGTTTGTCGATATGCTCTGGGGCGATACGGATGAGGAAATTAAGAGGAGGATTGACACGTACGGGATCTCCGGTTTCCGTTACAACAACCTTCCGGCTGAAGATCTGTATCACCAGAATGAAGTGATTCAGCGGTGCAGCAGGGTTCCGGCACTGATTGCGGCCAATGTCGAATCCGGCGGAAACGGTGCTGTGACAGGAGGAACGAGGCTGGGCGATCCGGTCGCCATCGGAGCTTCCGGCAGTGCGGAAAATGCCTATTACATGGGATACTACGGCTGTAAAGAGGCGGCGTCCGTCGGCTGTAACTGGACATTTGCCCCTGTCGTGGATATCAACAAAAACTGGCGCAACTGCGTGGTATCCAACCGGTGCTTCGGCAGTGATGCGGATATGGTGCTTGAGATGGGAAAGGAATACATGAGAGGCGCTGGGGACGCGGGTCTTGCCTGCTGCATGAAACATTTCCCGGGTGACGGTCTTGACGAGAGAGACCAGCATATCGTGACGACCATCAACACCATGACCTGTGAGGAATGGGATGAAACCTTCGGAAAGGTTTACAAAGGCATGATCGATGCCGGCGTCCAGTCCGTGATGGTTGGTCACATCGCGCTTCCAGGCTACAGCCGTAAGCTGTGCCCCGGTATCCGGGATGAGGATATCATGCCCGCAACGATTTCCAAAGAACTTTTAACCGGTCTGCTCCGCGGGCAGCTGGGATTCAATGGTCTCATCATTACGGATGCCACCCATATGGTCGGACTTACATCCAAGATGAAGCGAAGCGAATTTGTGCCGTATGTGATCGAAGCAGGCTGTGATATGGTGCTTTATTACAGGGATAAAGACGAGGATGTGGAGAATTTTAAGGCAGGTCTGGAAAGCGGCCTCTTAAGCCGTGAGCGCTTTGATGAGGCGCTTACCCGTGTGCTTGCGATGAAAGCCATGCTGAAACTTCACAGGAAGCAGAAAGAGGGGACGCTGATGCCTCCCAAAGAGGAATTAAGTGTCATCGGCTGCCCGGAGCACAGGAAGAAAGCCAATGAAATCATTGACAATGCCATCACGCTGGTAAAGAACACCAGAAATCAGCTTCCATTGACTCCCGAAACCCATAAAAGGATTATGCTCTACAGCATCGATTCCACGCCTGCGGTTATGCGCAGCATGATGGGCGGCGGTCAGGATACGGCTGAGAGTATGATGAAGGAGTACCTGGAGGAGGCGGGATTTTCAGTAACCGTGTTCACTCCGGAGGGGAAGAATGGAAAACAGCTCCTGGCAGGTACGCCGGTGAAAGCGTTTGTCAGCCAGTTTGACGCGGTGATTCTTGTGGCCAACGTCAGCGGCTTCTCCCAGAGCAATGAGAGGCGGCTCCACTGGAGCATGCCGATGGGGCCGGATATTCCGTGGTATGTGACGGAACTGCCCACGGTATTTGTGTCGGTCAATAATCCGTTTCATCTGATCGATGTGCCTATGGTTCCGACTTATATCAATGCCTACAGTCCTGACCGCGACGTCATCCGTCAGGTCGTGGATAAGATAACCGGCAAGTCGGAATTTAAGGGAAGAAGCACAGTCGATGCTTTCTGCGGAGCCTGGGATACCCGGCTGTAGTGAGGCGGCGCTGTATAAAAATATGGTTTAAAACAATCAGGAGGATTTATACATATGGGAAAAACAACGAATCCAAGCGGTATGCACCGTGCAAAGTTGTGGCAGATCGGGGGATTTGCATTTAACAATACAGCTACAAACCTGTATATGTTCATGATGAACTTCATTGCGTACTACTTAACCGGCTATGTGGGCGTCGGAGTGGTAGTCGCATCTACTTTGATTACCACGATGCGTATCTGGGATGGGGTTACCGATCCGTTCATCGGATACATGGTAGACAAGACTAATTCAAAATTCGGAAAGAACCGTCCGTTTATGGTCATCGGAAATGTGATTCTGGCAGTGGGAAGCTTTATTCTGCTTCATGTGACTCATTTACTTCCCACGGGGGCACGTTTCATCTTCTTCGTGCTGATCTACATGGTTTATATCATTGGCTATACCTTCCAGTGCGTCGTTACGAAGTCCGCACAGTCCTGTCTGACCAATGATCCGAAGCAGAGACCTTTATTCTCAATCTTCGACGGTGTTTACAATACGATTGTCTTTGCTTTGATTCCTATTTTTGTTTCAGGCTATTTAGTACCGAAGCACGGCGGATTCAATGCTGCATTTTTCCATGAATTCTGGTGCTATGTGGCGGCAGCATCCGGAATCCTGACCTGCATCGCCATTTACTGTATCTCCAGTAAGGACCGTCTGGAATACTTTGGTACAGGTAAGGTAATTAAGATTGGATTTAAGGATTACTGGGAGGTTTTAAAGAATAACCGGGCGATTCAGATGCTGGTAGTAGCTGCATCCACAGATAAACTGGCGTCCTCTGTCAGAAGCAATTCCACCATCGGCGTTATTCTGTACGCAATCATCTGCGGCAACTATGCGCTGTCTGGTGCTGTGGCCGGTTACACTTCAGTTCCGAACATGCTGATCCTGTTCTTTGGCGTAGGCTGGATTGCAACACGCCTGGGACAGAGAAAAGCCATGCTGTTTGGTACCTGGGGCGGCCTTATCTTTACCGCTTTGAGTATTGTCCTGTTTGCCGTGGGAGATCCGACTCAGCTGTCCTTCCCGGGGATCGCCGGTTTCGCAGGCTGGAACTTCTTTACTCTGGCATTCCTGGCACTGTATATTCTCGGACAGGGCTGTATGGGAGTATCCGGCAACATCGTTATTCCGATGACCGCAGACTGTGCCGACTATGAGGTCTACCGCTCCGGCAAATACGTTCCGGGCCTGATGGGAACTCTGTTCAGCTTTGTTGACAAGCTGATCTCCTCTCTGGCAGCAAGTATCGTAGGCGTTATGTGCGCCATGATCGGATTTAAAGAGACTCTTCCCGGCGTAGATACTCCATACAGTCCGCAGCTTAAGTTTATCGGCCTGTTCTGCTTCTTCGGTCTGATCCTGTTCGGGCTGATCTGTAATCTGATCGCCATGAAGTTCTATCCTCTGACAAGAGAGAAGATGGAAGAAATTCAGGAAAAGATAGCAGAAATTAAAGCGCAGGCCCAGCAGGCGTAGGATTGGAGGCTGCTCAGATGGAAAAAATTATGATTTCCGGGTTTTCCGATGAAATCAGCGCTGATTTTGATGAACAGTTAAAAGTAGTTTCAGAACTGGGGATGGAGTATATCTCCCTCCGCAGCGCTGACGGGAAAGGGATTGCGGAATATACGGCAAAAGAGGCGGAGGAGAAGCTGCTTCCGGGACTGCAGGCCGCGGGCATCAGGGTCTCTTCCCTGGGATCTCCCATCGGCAAGGTTGGAATTGATGACGAGGACGGCTTTGCAAAACAGCTGATCCAGCTGGAGGAGCTGTGCAGGATCGCGAAGGTACTGGACTGCCGTTATATCCGGATGTTCAGCTTTTATATTCCGGAAGGAAAAGACCCGGAGGATTACCGTGAGAAGGTGATTGAAAAGCTTGCAAAGTTTGACGCCATAGCGAAAGCGCACGACATTGTCCTGATTCATGAGAATGAAAAGGATATCTATGGAGACCGGAAGGAGCGCTGCAGGGTGATTCTGGATGCACTGGGAAGCGATCATTTTAAGGCAGTGTTTGATTTTGCCAACTTCGTACAGTGCGGAGAGGATACCATGGAATGTTGGGAGCTTCTCCGTGACCAGGTGGTTTATATCCACATCAAGGATGCCGTTGCATCGGATAAAGAAAATGTGCTTTGCGGAACAGGCGAAGGAAAAATCAAAGAAATTCTGACGAGAGCGATCAGAGAAGAGGGGTATGAAGGATTTTTAACACTGGAGCCCCATCTGGTACTGTTTGACGCGCTGCAGTCATTAGAGGTCTCTGATGCCGAGAGCGTAATCAAAGAGAACAAGGCAAAGGATGGTGCCGAAGGGTACTCGATGCAGTATCATGCGCTGAAAGAAATATTGAATTCCATAGAGAGACAGGATTAAAGAAAGAGAGGTTGCTGCATATGAATAAGGTAAGATTTGGACTGATTGGTATCGGAGCTCAGGGCGGTGCATACGCTGGATTTTTAACGGGCAGAGGCGGTTTTCCGGGTATGCCCGCACCGGAGTGCCCTCCTCACTGCGCGCTCGGTGCGCTGTGTGATACAGACCCTGCGAAGGAAGCCATGTGTAAAGAAAAATATCCGGAGACGCCATTTTTTAAAGACTGGAAGGATCTTGTGAATTCCGGCACGGTTGATGCGGTGGTGACGACCGTTCCTCACTATCTGCACACAGAGATTGCGATTTACTGTCTGGAGAGGGGAGTGGCTGTTCTCGTTGAAAAACCGGCAGGCGTATACGCCAAGTCGGTTCGTGAGATGAATGAGTGTGCGGCGGCTCATCCGGAGGTTCCCTTCGGCATCATGTTTAATCAGCGTACGAACAAGCTGTATCAGCGTGTGAAGGCGATTGTGGAGTCCGGCGAACTGGGCCAGATCCGCCGTTCCAACTGGATCATCAATTCCTGGTGGCGTCCGGACAGCTATTACCGTCAGAGTGACTGGCGCGCAACCTGGGGAGGAGAGGGCGGCGGCGTCCTGGTAAACCAGGCGCCTCATCAGCTGGATCTGTGGCAGTGGATCTGCGGCGTACCGAACAGGGTATACGCAAAGTGCATCTATGGGGATCACAGAGACATTATTGTGGAGAATGATGTCACTATCGTTACCGAGTATCCCAACGGAGCTACGGGAAGCTTTGTCACCTGTACCCATGATCCCATCGGTACAGACCGTCTGGAGATCGACTTGGACGGTGGAAAGATTGTCGTGGAGGACAGCCGGACAGCGACGGTTTATCGTCTGAAAAAAAATGAAGACGAGTTAAACCGCACGATGTCCATGATGGAACTGGTAAAATTGACACAGGGGAATGCTGCAGGAGCAGACGGCGGCCTGTACACTGTGGAAACCTTTGAGAATACAGATGGCTGGGGCGTACAGCACATGACTGTCATGGAGAACTTTGCATGCCATATGGTGGAGGGGACTCCTCTGCTGGCACCGGGCTCCGACGGCATCAATGGTGTAAACTTAGCCAATGCTACCCTGCTTTCCAGCTGGCTGGGCAGGGAAGTGGATATGCCGGTCGATGAAGACCTGTATCTGGAAGAGCTGAACAGGAAGATTGCCGCAGAAGGCAAATTTCCAACCCGTTAGTTGAAAGGCGCCGGTTTGACAGCCGGCGCGCTTTCGCAGAAATGGAGGAAGAAAGATGAAAAAGGCTGCAGTAATTGGATTGGGAGATATTTCAAAGATCCATATACCAGTCATAGAGGCAAATCCGGATATCACTCTGTGCGCGGTATGCGATGACAATCCGGAGCTGAAGGAAACAGCGCCGGAAGGGGCCGCCTTTTATACGGATTATCGTGAGATGGCGGAGAAAGAAAAACCGGACTGTGTCCATGTATGCCTGCCCCATTACCTGCATTATCCGGTGACAAAAGAACTGGTGGAGATGGGGTGCAACGTCTTCTGCGAAAAGCCGGTTGCCTTGAATTCCGAGGAAGCAGAGCTGTTTGTCCGGCTGGAAGAAGCCCATCCGGAGATTCGAATCGGAATCTGTCTGCAGAACCGCCTCAATGAAAGCGTAGAGCTGCTGAAAGAGATCATAGAGAGCGGCGAATACGGTCAGGTGGTGGGAACGAGGGGAATCGTTCCCTGGTACCGCCCGGCTGAGTATTACAGCGCGAAACCCTGGAGAGGAAGATGGGATACGGCGGGAGGCGGCTGTATGATCAATCAGTCGGTCCATACACTTGATCTTCTGTACTATCTGGGCGGAGATATCAAAGGCCTGAACGCCTCTGTAAGCCAGATCCTGGATTACGGCATTGAGGTGGAAGATACGGTGACTGCACGGCTGGATTACGTAAGCGGCGCCAAAGGGCTGTTCTTTGCCACCAATGCCAATTATAAGAATGAAGCGGTTCAGATCGCCATCCAGCTGGAACGCGGCGAGTTCCGGATTGAAGAAAATATTCTGTATCAGATCCTGCCGGAGGGCGGGAGAAAGAAGCTGGCTGAGGACCGGAAATTTCCGGGAACCCACTTCTATTACGGCGCCAGTCATGGAAAATTAATCGACAGATTTTACAGAGTGCTGGAAATGGGAGAAGGGGAGTATATCAGGGTGAAGGATGCGAAGATGAGCATCCGCCTGATTGATGCCATCTTAGAGTCCGGTAAGAGCGGTTCTTACAAATCCATCTTGTAATTTTAGAAAGGGGATATCACATGAAAAAAGGGTTAATTGGTATTCAGATGAGTACCATCAAAGATAAGATTGCAGAGCTTGGGGCCTACGGCACCTTAAAAGCCTGTGCGGAGCTGGGATACCACTGTGTGGAGGTTTCCCAGATTCCCATGACGGAAGAGAATGTGGCTGGAATGAAGAAGGCCTGTGAGGAATTCGGCATAAAGATTGCCGCTTTAAGTGCTGCCGTAGAGCCGATGATGCCGGGCATGCCGGGAGAATACTTAACCACGGATTTTGATAAGATCGTGGCGGACTGCAAGACTTTAAACTGCGATATGCTGCGGATCGGCATGCTCCCGATGACCTGCATGGGAAGCCGTGAGAAGGCTCTGGATTTTGTGAAACGCGCAGATGAAATGGCCGGAAGATTAAAAGAGCATGGCATAGATTTATACTATCATAACCACCATGTGGAGTTTGTAAAATACGATGGGGAATACCTGCTGGACATTATTAAAAACAATACCAGGAATATGGGATTTGAGCTGGATATCCACTGGATTCACCGCGGCGGAGAAAATCCGGTGGAATTTATCCGGAAATATGACGGAAGAATCCGGCTGCTTCATCTGAAGGATTACCGCATCGGGCAGCTTAAAATGCCGGAAGGAGCGTTTGATCCGAAAACGTTTATGGCTGCCTTTACCGATATTGTTGAGTTTGCGGAAATCGGTGAGGGAACGCTTCCGGTTAAGGAGTGCATCGAAGCCGGTTTTGCGGGAGGCAGTGAGTATTTCCTGATTGAACAGGATACAACCTATGGAAGAGATCCGTTTGAGAGCCTGAGAATCAGCAAAGAGAACCTTGAGAAAATGGGGTATTCCGACTGGTTTTTACTGGATTAAGCGGGCAAAGACTGATCAGGGAGTAAGGCGGAATGAAGCGGCTTTCGGCGGCAGGAGGTAAAATAATGGGAAAAAGAAGAAAACAGGACGATCCGGATTACGTGGATCCCAAAAAGATGATTGCTCTGGAAGAGGAGATGGCCGCTCTGAAAAAGGAGTACGGAATTGAGGATAAGCCGAGATGGTGGGTCCGGATCGGTGACTTTATCGCCAATCATGCCGGAACCAGACAGCCGGTGCCCGTATTCCGAAAAAAATATCTCCTTTTGGCCCTGTGTCTGGGGTGGGCCGGCGGTCATCGGTTTTATACGAAGCAGTATGCCCTGGGTATTATCTATCTGCTGTTTTGCTGGACCGGAATTCCGTTTGCAATGACACTGATTGACTTAATGATTGCGCTGCCAATGAAGGCAGACGAGCAGGGAAGAATGCTTCTGTAACCGTTACAGAGGAAAAAGTAAAACAAAAGAAAAAACAGACTGATTTCTTTGCGTGCCTGTGTTATAATGGAAGGGCCGAAAAGAGCAAAGAAGATTCGGAACGCTGCCGGAAACTGCTCGAGGTTTCCGGCTGTTTTTTGTGTTTGGCTGAAAGCCAATACTTTATATGCATGAAAAAAATAAAATTACAAACTATAAAGACGAGGTAAAAAGGTATGAAAAAATTAGAAGATTACGTAACAAGTATCCCAGATTTTCCGGAGCCGGGCATTATTTTCCGTGATGTCACGACCATTCTTCAGGATGCGGACGGGCTGTCTCTGGCGGTCGACGGCGTACGCGGGATGTTAAAGGAGGTGGATTACGATGTGGTAGTCGGTCCGGAGTCGAGAGGGTTTATCTTCGGCGTTCCGGTTGCTTACGCGGAGCATAAGGGATTTGTTCCGGTGAGAAAGAAGGGAAAGCTTCCGAGAGAGGTCATTTCCGCTGATTATGAACTGGAATACGGCCAGGCCACCATTGAAATGCACAGGGATTCCATTCAGCCGGGCCAGAAGGTCGTTATCATTGATGATTTAATCGCTACAGGCGGAACGATCGAGGCCATCATCAGGCTTGTGAAGGAGATGGGCGGAGAAGTGGTAAAGATCTGCTTTATCATGGAATTAAAGGGCTTGAACGGAAGAGAAAAATTAAAAGGGTACGATGTGGAATCTCTGATTGCCTACGAGGGAAACTAAAGGATTGAGGTGTAGAGAATGGATAAAATCCTGTACCATGGAACATTTCTGACAATGGCTGAGAACCGGCCGGAACCCGAGGCAGTGCTGATCCGGGACGGTGTGATCGGCGGAACCGGTACGCTGGAGGAGATGAGAAAACTGGCTCCGGACGGCATGCTCCGGGATATGGAGGGCCACACGGTTCTTCCGGGCTTTATTGACGGGCATTCTCATTTGAGCGCAGTGGCATACCAGCTGCTGGTCGCCAACTTAAAACCGTCGCCCCTCGGTCCCTGCAACAGCGTGGAGGACGTTGTGCGGGAGCTGAAGGGATTTCTGGAGACGCATTCGCTGAGGCCCGGCCAGTGGCTGATGGGAATGGGATATGACAACAGCGTATTCCCGGAAGGCGCCCATCCCACAAAGGAGGATTTAGACCGCGTGAGTACGGAAATTCCCGTCGCGGCGGCTCATATTTCCGGCCATTTATGCGTGGTGAACACGAAGGGGATGGAGCTTTTAGGGTACACAGGAGAACATTTTAAAGTCCCGCAGGGCGGTGTGGTGGAGCCTGCAGGGCTTTTGAAGGAACAGGCGTTTCTCGGGAAAAACGGGGAAATGCAGGGGCCGGCTCCCGAGGAGGTGGTGAAAGCGGTAGGTGATGCCTCAAAGCTGTACGCTTCCTACGGCCTGACCACCGTTCACGACGGAAAGGTTCCGGAAGGGCAGTACCAGCTCTTAAAAGGTGCCGCTGCCATGGGACTTCTAAAAAACGATGTGGTCATGTATCTCGCACCGGAGCTGGCGGATCAGCTGCTGACAGGACCGGGGCCGGAAGCGCTTGCGGCAAAGGGCTATGAGCACCATCTCCGTCCCGCTGGAGTAAAGCTGTTTCTGGACGGATCTCCTCAGGGGAAGACGGCCTGGCTGTCGGAACCGTACTACGTGGTTCCGGACGGTGAACAGCCGGATTACCGGGGCTTTCCAGTGCAGTCGGAAGCGTACGTAATGGACGTGATGCGTACCTGCGTAAAGAACCGCTGGCAGATCAACGTGCATGCCAACGGGGATGAAGCGATTGAGCAGATGATCCGATGCTATCAGTCGGTACTGGAGGAGACAGGGAGTGACAGGGATCTGCGCCCGGTGGTCATCCACTGCCAGACCGTCCGGGAGGACCAGCTGGCACGGATGAAGGAGATCGGCATGGTGGCCAGCTTTTTCCTGGACCATGTGTATTACTGGGGAGACTACCATTACGAGTCTGTGCTGGGACCGGAGAGGGCAGAGCGCATCAGCCCGGCCCGTTCGGCCCTGAAGCATGGGGTTTCCTTTACGCTTCACCAGGACAGCCCGGTAGCTCCGCCCGACGTAATGGGCGCTGTACACAATGCCGTAAACCGGAAGACGGAAAAAGGCCGTGTGCTGGGACAGGAGCAGACCATCACTGTGATGGAGGCACTGAAAGCCGTGACGCTGAATGGAGCGTATCAGATCTTCGAAGAGGATAAAAAGGGAAGCATTGAGGTTGGGAAGACAGCGGATTTTGCAGTGCTGGAAAGAAATCCCCTCACGGTTCCGAAAGAAGAGATCAGAGAAATAAAAGTTCTTGAAACGATAAAATCAGGAGAGACAATCTTCAGACGATAAGGGAATGGCTATCCTTACGGAGGCCGGCCGCAGGTTTCAGTCTGCCCAAAGTCAGACCATGCGGCCGGCTTTTGTGCGATTACACTATGCCGTATGTGAATGGGGAAGACTTATGATTCGGCCAGCCAATGTTATGGAAAACCGCGTAAAATAAGGGATGCAACCGCAGGTAGCGTGAAAAAAACGGAATGCTACGCCAGGTTGGTGGAAGTAGCGCCTGTGCAACTGTAGAATAAAACCATAAAATATATCCTACAGGAGGAAGTATGTATGAGTTTTTCTGATAATTTACAAGTGTTGAGAAAAAGAAATAATATGACGCAGGAACAACTGGCAGAGCAGCTGGAGGTGTCGCGGCAGGCGGTTTCCAAATGGGAGTCGGGACAATCCTATCCGGAGATGGAGAAGCTGTTAATCATCTGTGATATGTTTCACTGCGACATGGACTCCCTGGTCAAGGGAGATTTAACGCTGGAGGACCAGGCGGATGCGGCGGGATACGACCGCTTTATGAACGGATTCTCCTATCGAATCACAGGCAGCATAACTCTGATTCTGGCAGCGGTCACGCTGATGGCGTTTCTGGATGGGCTCGTTCATGAGGATATTCTGGCAGTCTTTCTGATCGCAGCGGCAGGCGTGGCTGTGGCAGTGATGATTGTAAGCGGCATTAATAAAGAAGCCTTCGAAAAAAAATATCCTCATATTCAGGATTTCTATTCGGAAGAAGAGCGATCCGGTTTTACCAGAAGATTTGGTATTGCCATTGCTGCCGCTGTATGCCTGATTCTGTTTGGAATCTGTGTGAATATCGCAGTGGATTCCATGAGCTTTCCATTAAAGGAACAGCTTTCCGGCGGATTTTTCCTGGTCTGTGTCACCGTTGCGGTGGGTATGTTTGTGTATTTTGGACTTCAGAAGGAAAAGTACGAGGTGGAGGAATATAATAAACGCCATGACGGGAGCAGAGAGAAGGGGAATGCGATCGTGGGAAAGGCGTCCGGCGTCATCATGCTTCTGGCTACCGCGGTCTTCCTTTATTTCGGACTGGTCTGGGATATGTTCCGGAGCGCATGGATCGTCTACCCCATCGGCGGAATTCTATGTGCCGTAGTGGCTGTAATCTGGGGAGATAAGAAAGGCTGATCCATTTTATTTTTTTACATACATGAGGACGGAATATTGATTCCTGGTTTCCTTTGTGCTATGATGAGGACAAAAATAATTGTATACAAAATACAGTAATGTTCCAAACAGCGAAAGGAAGGGATTATCATGGCTGTCCATGTAATTGATGAAGCTAACAGATGTTTAAACTGCAAGAAGCCGTTGTGCCAGCAGGGGTGCCCGATTCACACACCGATTCCGAAGATGATCGAAGCGTTTAAGGAAGGTGATTTAAACCGGGCGGGAGATATGGTATTTGCCAATAATCCCATGTCCTTAGTCTGCTCACTGGTCTGCAATCACGAGAATCAGTGCGAGGGTCACTGCATACTCGGCAGAAAAGGGCAGCCGGTTCACATCAGCAGCATTGAAAACTATGTATCCGATACGATTTTTGATAAAATGAAGATCGAATGTCAGCCGAAAAATGGAAAGAAGGTTGCGGTTATCGGCGCTGGACCGGCCGGAATTACCATCGCCATTCTGCTGACGAAAAAGGGTTACAGCGTTACCATCTTCGATTCAAAGGATAAAATCGGAGGCGTACTGCAGTATGGAATCCCTGCGTTCCGCCTGCCGAAGACAATTCTGGACCGCTATAAAAAGAAGCTTCTGGAGATCGGCGTAAAGATCAGGCCCAACACGGCCATCGGCACGGCACTGGAAATTAAAGACCTGTTCCGGGACGGGTACGAAAGTATTTTTATCGGAACAGGCGTCTGGAGACCGAAGACACTGGGCGTAAAGGGAGAGTCTCTGGGAAATGTACACTATGCCATCGACTATCTGGCGAATCCGGATGCCTACGACTTGGGAGAGCGGGTTGCAGTCATTGGCATGGGGAATTCGGCCATGGACGTGGCCCGTACCGTGATCCGTCACGGTGCCCGTGAGGTAACGCTCTATGCGAGAGGGCTTGTGAGCAATGCCAGTGAACATGAAACCGCTTATGCCAGACTGGATGGCGCGGCGTTCGAGTTTGGAAAGCAGATTGTGGAGATCACAGACGACGGTCCGGTGTTTGAAACCATCCTCTACGATGCGGAAGGCCGTCAGACCGGAGTTGAGGAGACGACGGAGCAGGTTTACGCGGACTCCACGATCATTTCTATCAGCCAGGGACCGAAAAGCAAGCTGGTCAATACGACAGAAGGACTGAAGGCATCGAAAAATGGTCTACTGATGACTGATGAGAGGGGACAGACGACGATACCGGGAATATTCGCCTCCGGCGATGTGGTGTTGGGAGCACGGACCGTGGTGGAGGCGGCTGCTTACTCCAGGGTGGTGGCAGAAGCCATGGATGAATATATGAAAACCAACAGTCCGCTGCCGCAGGAACATGCGGGGAAATGACTGGGCCAGACTGTGCGGTAAGCAAAAAGGGAGCGCCGGAAAGCAAATAAAGTAGTTTGCTTTCCGGCGCTCCCTTTTCAATACGATGATGACCCGTATGATGAATGTGCGGGCTGTTGTTTCTCACCGGGGAGATTACGGAACGGAGAAGCCGCTTGTGGACGGAGAACCGTTCCACTGGTCCCCGTCAGAACGGTAATACAGTCTTGTGACAGAACCATCCGTTTTGGTATAGTCTATGACGAAGACCTGGCCGGTTTCAATCCGCATGGGGTAATTGCTATAAGGAAGATTATCACTGGTCAGTTCACAGTCCTTAAAATCGTCGTAGGCATGTTCCAGGCGCCAGAACTCACGGAATGAGTAATCCTGAAAGCCTGTCATATCCTGTTTCCCGAAATAGGCGGCCTCATACTCTTTTCCATTGACCGTGAGTTTGTCAGTTCTGACAGGGGTGCTGTCCTTTGTCGCCAGGATTAAGTCTTCTGAATGAATGACATCACCGTAATGTTCCTTTAACTGGTTTGCCATGCAGGGAATTGTGCCGGTGCTGTCCAGGGCTTCCGGATTGGTATGGGCGCCTCCGTAGATGCCCATAATAGCTTCCCCGTTTAATTTGTCGTATTCCCGGATAAAGTTCTCAACCATCATGTTTTCGCGGTAGACATTGTCTGAATGGTCGTAATAATAATTTGCCTGTTCGATTATCTCTTGAGAAATACGGTACTGCTCAGAGTCTTCCAGCCCATTTTCCTTTAAATATTCCAAATAGCGCTCTCCGGTTGAAAAATACTGGTGTCCCACGTCGGTTCCGTGGAACACGGTCTCGGGGCACTGGCTTTTAATCGCCTGATAGAACGGCTTGATATATGGATTATGCGCGGCTGAGCCCTCCCAGTCGTCATAGAGGGCGTTGAGGATCTCGTCGCTGTCTGACTTCATCCAGAGATTTAGATATTCCGCGGTATAGTATGGCAGTTCCACGAACAAATGTCTCATATTATGATTGTGATAGTGGTCATTCCATATCTCGACTTCCCTGTTCAGAATTTTTTCCACGGCATGCTGCTCGCCGTATAAGTAGATCTGACCGGCCTGTGGCTGTACAGCCCCGGATTCAGCCGCCTGTTGTGCGGTTGGCTGAGAGGCGGGCTCAGCCGTCTGCTGTGGGTCAGGCTGGGAAGCGGACTCAGCTGTCTGCTGTACGGCAGACTGAGACACAGACTCGGCCGCCTGTGCCGGCGCTTTCGAACAGGCGGTCAGGCCCAGGGCAAGTGTGAGGGCAAGAAGCGGGAGAACGCCTGCTTTTTTTATGATTCCGGTGAACTGCATGATCCGGTTCCTCCATATCTGTTAAACCAGGCCCGCTCTTCAAATGGCTTTTTCTTTGCCTGGGGGCCGGGGGTTGCAGGATAGCCGACCGGCATGTAGACATAGACGGTCTGATCTTCCGGTACGCCCAGCAGTCTGCCCATCTTCTCTGCCCTCTCTCCGCGGATCTGACCTTCGATCCATACGGTTCCAAGGCCCTTGTCGGCCGCTGCAAGATAGATATTTTCAGCGGCAGCACAGTAGTCATGAACGTGGTAGGAGACTCCGCTGGGTGACATGGTGAAGCTGCCGATCAGAAGAATGGCGGCGGTGGCTCCCTTTGCCCATTCGTGGTTGTATATCTCGGCAAGTCCGGCCAGCAGCTCCGGATCATCGACACCGATCAGTTTCGTAGTTTGTAAGTTGCAGCCGGAGGGGGCTGAGTACCCTGCCTCCAGAAGCTCCGTTAAATCTTCCCGGGAGACGGGAGCGTCTGTAAACGGGCCGCGAAAGCTCTTGCGGCTGCGGATTGCGTTCATAGTATCCATAATTGTTACTCTCCTTTCTTTTGCCTGTGTGGCTGGTTGGGGGCGGAGGACCAGTCGCTTTCCGTGGCGTCTGCACGGTAAATCCGTCTTTCTCCGTTGGATTTGTGCAGATAGATCTGCTCGTCCGGATAGTAGCAGGTGTCCTCGGGATCCACGGTTCCGATGTCGAGAATGCACAAATTTTCCTCGCCGGAATTGTAGAAGGAATGGGCGATGTTTCTGCCTGCAGGTTTGGCGAGAAAGTCATCCGGTCCCACCGGATAAGTCTCGTCATTGAGGCGGAGCGTCCCGGTTCCTGACATAATATAGAAGAATTCTTCCTGACAGGAATGACTGTGGTACGTTGTGCTGAAAGCACCGGGAGGAATGGTGTCCAAATGGATGTAAATGCGTTCACTTCCCACCGATTTTCCCAGATCTCCTGTAATGAGTCCTGCCGCATCTTTCCAGATAAAAGACGGGTCCAGAGAACGGGAATTTCCTGTTTTGCTGTTTTCTTTTTTGTTTTTCATGAAACTCCTTTTTATGTATGATTGATCTGCCGCGGAGGTCCGTATCCTGATTCTAATCATAATGCTTTTTTAGAAAAAATACAACCGTTCCTGTTCATTTCCCGTCTGGAACCGGCAGAGCCAGACCGGGCTGCGCACTCCAGACGGGAAATGAACAGGAACAAATATCCGGAAACGCTCTTTCATCAATTTTATGATTATGGTATACTGGTTCTATCATTTTGCAGAAACGAGGGATTGATTATGGGAAGACCGGAAACGGATTTACACCTGCATCTCGATGGTTCGCTGTCCATCGATGTGGTGAAGACGCTGGCAGATAGAATTGGGTATGATTTTGGCGGGAAGAATGTAAAGGAATTGCTGTCGGTAGGAGAAACCTGTGAAAGCCTGCCGGATTATTTAAAATGCTTCGATTTGCCGGGGATTCTGCTTCAGACGGAAGAAGCCCTGGAGTATGCGGCCTGTGATCTGGTAAAGCGGCTGGCCGGGCAGGGACTGGTATATGCAGAGATTCGATTTGCGCCGCAGCTCCATAAACAGAAGGGGCTGACGCAGGGGCAGGCAGTGGAAGCCGTTGTAAAAGGAGTGAGGACAGGCTGTAAGGAGACCGGCATTTACGCAGGAGTCCTGCTTTGTGCCATGGTAAACGGCAGCGATGCAGAGAATGAGGAGACCATGGAGCTGGCGAAGGCGTTTTGTAAAGAAAAGGCTGTAAACGGCGTGGTAGGAGCAGATATTGCCGGACCGGAAGGCTTCGTTCCGATGGCGCATTTTGAAGGAATGTTTAAGCGGGTGTACCAGGCCGGAGTGCCGTTTACGATTCATGCCGGAGAGTGCGGGGACTATGAGAACGTAGTCAGGGCTGTGGCCTTTGGTGCAAAAAGAATCGGACACGGATGCGCGGCGATTCAGTCGGAAGAGTGTATGAGACTGCTGGAGAGAGAAAAAATTACTCTGGAGATGTGCGTGGTGAGCAATTTGCAGACAAAGGCGGTGGCCGGGATAGAAGATCATCCGCTTAAGAAGTTTTTCGACAGGGGCATAAGAGTAACGTATAATACCGATAATATGACGGTATCCGATACTTCTCTTGAGCGGGAGGCGGAACTGATCACGAGGAAACTGGGATTCAGGGAAGAGGATTTGAGAAAGATGAATGAGTATGCGGTCGAGGGGGCGTTTGCCGGGGAAGAGGTGAAGCGAAAAATTTATGATATATTGAAAAGACAGGCAGGAGAGTACTGACTATCCTGTTATCATAAGGAATATTAACAGCAACGCTGGAAACCTGGATTTTATCAGGGGGCCAGCGTTGTTTTTCATTTTGTTCGAATATAGTTTCCTTTCCGCCAAAACACAGAAACAAATATATTTGTCAAACAGTATAATATATTTGTTGTAAATTAACTCTCATTTGCTAAAATATACACATATCTTATAGCGGTACAGAGTCAACGATTCCATTTATAAAATTATTTCGGAGGAGGATCTATCATGAAAAAACATCTGGCGTTATTAATGGGAACAGTAATAGCTGCAGGACTTTTATCAGGCTGTGGTTCATCTGGGGATGAGACGAAAGCGGCGGAGAGCACAGCGGTGGCTGCGGACCAGACGCAGGCATCGCAGACTGCTCAGGTGGAAGCTGCCGAAGGGGATAGTGGCAGTGAAGAAGAAATTACGCTGCGCGTATACGGGCCTGGATTGTTCGCTGAACAGGGCGAGAATGGGAGTCTGGATATGATTACGGGGGAAGAGACACCGGGATACGACGTTGTCATCAATAAATGGAACGAGCTGCATCCTAATGTGCATGTAGAGCTTGAAGCTGTGCCTTGGGAGAACTGGCAGTCATCCATTCAGACTGCGGTATTGGGAGGTGGAATCGATCTGATTCTGCATGGGGCCAGTATCTGTGATCTTGTAGAACCTTTGGACAGTTATTTAGAGGCTGAGCCTGAATTCAGAAAAGAGATTTATGCGGTAGAGCAGAGGCGGACGGACGCGGTAAATGATCTCTCCGTATCCACGACAACTGGAATTCAGTATGTGGTTGATCCCATGATTGTATATCTGGACAAGGATATTTTCGAACACTATGGTGTAGAGCTTCCGGGAGAAGACTGGACTTGGGAAGATATGCTTGCCATGGCTGAAAAGATGACAGGGACGGATCCGGTTACAGGGAAACAGACGTATGGAGTACAGCTGGTAGATACAAACAGCACGGCAAACAGCTTCTTTAATTATCAAATGATGGCCTCCGGGTTCGATGCAAAGGTAATTACATATGGAAAAACCCCGTTGGACAGCAAGGTGGATTTTACAGGTGAAGGCACGGTTAAAGCCTTAAAAATGCTTCAGGACCTTGGACAATACTGCAGTTCTAATGTAAGAGAAGGCGTCAACGTTGATAAGACATTGAAGGCTGACAATGATACTGCCATTCGGTGGGATCAGAGCGCTTATAAGCACTATAAAGAAGCAAAGGCTGCCGGTGTGGAAGACAAGTTCGTTTTCTGGAATATGCCGGCCATAGAAGCAGGGGAGTATAAGGGAAAGCCATCTGCTTTTATGGGAAGTAATAATGTGGCTATCTGCAAGACCAGCGAGCATAAAGAATGGGCATGGGAATTTTTAAAATTTATATCTACAGATGAAACAGTGTCGAAATGGGTTTCAGACTGTGGCAGAATTCCGAATAATCCCTCTGGTATGGAATTTGTTAAGACGGAAATGGGCGACAAGGTTGCGGCCATCAACAGAGCTATGGAAGAGATACCGGATGGATTCAACAATTCCACGAATGATTTCTTTAATAATGTGAGTTTTGGTCCGGTAACCTCTACGATGGGAGTTGTGATCAGTGATCTTCTCAATAATGTTACGACACCAGAAGAAGCGGCCGAGACACTTCAGAACTCGGTCGATGAGTATTTGAAATCTATTCAGTAACACCGGCAGAACGATGGGAAATGGTATAGGCCATTTCCCATCTCCTGATAGAAACCAGGAGGTACTATGAAACAAAAAAAGTGGACGAAAAGAATAATAAAAAAACAGCTGACATGGTATTCCTTTATCATTGTCAGTATTGTGACGCTGCTGCTGCTGGTTTATCTTCCCATGCTTACGACAATAAAATACAGTCTGTTTGACGTATCAGTAATTGGATTCGGAGAGAAGTTTGCCGGCCTTAAAAATTATAAGATATTGCTGACACAGTCAACCTTTTTAAAATCTTTATGGAATACGGTTGTACTGGCCATTCTGGGGCTGCTGACGATTCCTCTGGGCTTTATACTGGCAGTTCTGATTAACAGCCTTGGTTCTGGCAGAACACAGAGCTTTTTCAGAATAGGCTTTTATCTTCCAAATATCATTACTGGAGTCAGTGTAATCCTAATGTTTCAGGCTGTGCTGCAGGGAGATGGAGGACTGTTAAATACATTCCTAAGCCGGATTCTGGGACACGAGATAACGATTGGCTGGTTGTCCAATGCGAAGTATGCGAAGATCGGGGCAACAATTCTGTGGTGTTGGATGAATATGGGGTATTCCATGCTGATTAATCTGGCAAGTATGCAGTCTGTGCCCACGGAAATCTATGATGCGGCAGCTGTTGATGGCGCCAATGGGTGGAAAAAGATCTGTTATATCACAATCCCCTCCATGAGGGGCTGCTTTTCCTTCCTGCTTGTGACAACGATGATTAATGGTTTGTCCAGATTCACAGATCTGTTTATTATAGGTGGAAACAGTTCTGCGGGTGTGCCGGGAGGCACTCTGCAGACAATCTTAATGTATATCTATCAGTTTAGCTTTGAAGTGCCAAACTATGGCATTTCCTCAGCCGGAGCGATGATTCTGTTTGTTATGGTATTTGTATTTACCATGTTGAATGTTAAGTTGACAGGATTTTTGGATGAGGAGAAATAATTATGAAGAAAGCAAAAATCAGAAAAGCTGTTACAATAACGGTTTTATTTGTAATATTAGCAATCGTACTGACTCCGCTGTGGTGGGCAATCGTTCTATCATTTGACCGCGCTGCAACAACGGCACTTCCCCCGTTTTCGTGGCTTCCAAACGAAGCCAGCCTGTTTAACTATAGGGCGGCAGAAAAGCTGATTGATCTGGCCCGATATTATGGAAATACGATATTTATCACTATAGTCAATACTTTGATCTCCGTGTTTTTTTCACTCATGTGTGGTTATGCGTTTGCGAAAGGGGATTTTGTCGGAAAGAAATTCTGGTATATTTTTATGCTTGCTGTGATGATGGTTCCTTTTGAATCAAGACTTGTACCGTTGTACTTACAGTATAAGAGCTGGGGACTGTTAAATACTTACTGGCCCTTGATTTTGGGAAATTTTGCATACGTATATGGCGTGTTTTTTGCCAGACAGAACATTGCATCAATACCGGATTCGCTGGCTGAATCGGCATATTTAGATGGAGCCGGTGAATGGCGGGTTTTCTTCAGCATCATTCTTCCACTGTCAAAACCAGTTATGGCGACGTTAAGTATTCTGCAGGTAATTGCAAACTGGAATTCCTATTTATGGCCTCTGGTCGTTATTCGGGATTCGGCAAAGCAGGTAATTTCCGTAGGAGTAGCAATGTTTAACGCGCAGCAAAACAGCGTGTATTACGGCCCCAGAATGGCGGTGGCGGTATTGAGTGCTATCCCCTTGACAATTCTGTTCCTGATACTTCAAAAGCACATTGTAGCCAGTATTGCCGTGTCAGGAATTAAACAGTAATGGAGGAAGATGATGGAGCGATACATAAAAGAAGAGTTACAGATTCCGCTGTGGTCCGTGTCTGACGTTGTAGTGGCGGGAGGCGGAATTGCTGGAATATCCGCGGCGCTGGCGGCTGCCAGAAATGGAGCTAAAGTCCTTCTTATTGAAAAACAGTGCATCTTAGGTGGTCTGGCTACCGCTGGTCTGGTGACGATTTACTTACCATTGTGTGATGGAAGAGGAAATCAGATGTCATACGGAATTGCTGAAGAACTGTTTCATCTGTCTATAAGTCAGGGAGTACAGGACCGTTATCCCAAAGCGTGGCTGGAGAACGGTACAAAGGAGGAGAAATCCCGGCAGCGTTTTGAGGTTCAGTTTAACCCGCAGAGTATGGCTCTTCTGGCGGAAGAAATTCTGATAAAAAATGGAGTTGAAATTCTCTACGATACGCGTATCTGCAGCGTTAAGACCGAACAGGAACTGGTACATGCACTGGTAATTGAAAATAAAAGCGGTCGAAGCGCCGTTTGTGCAAAATCCTATGTGGATGCAACCGGAGATGCGGACCTTTTCTGGCTGGCCCATGGGGAAACAGAAAATTATAAGAATAAAAACACTCTGGCAGGCTGGTATTATCAAAGCAGCAGAGATGGTATAAAGCTAAAAATACTGGGATTTGCCGATGCTCCGCCGGATACGGAACGTGATCAGGGAGAGGTACTGCTGAAACGCCGTTTTACGGGGCTGGATGGAAGGGAGAACAGTGAACTGCTTTGTGCCTCTCATAAGGCGACTCTGGATGATATCAGGCAAGAGAGGCTGGAGGATGATTCGTTCGAGCCGGTCACCATCAGTACCATTCCGCAGGTCCGTATGACGAGACGGCTCTGCGGTGAGTATACGCTTAAAGAAGCCGAAAACGATAAGCGGTTTGATGACTCCATTGGCATGGTAGGAGACTGGAGGAAACGTGGAATGGTATATGAAATTCCGTTTAGGTGCCTGTATTCCAATAAAATAAAAAATTTAGTTGGCGCGGGAAGGTGTATATCAGCAGACGACGGAATGTGGGATATAATCAGGGCAATTCCGGGATGCGCAGTAACCGGGGAAGCGGCAGGAACTGCGGCGGCAGCAGCTTGCGACTTTACCCAGTTGGATACGGCGGTTCTGCAGGAGATGCTTAAGAAGCAGGGACAGCGGATTCACTTCAAAGAAGCGGGGCTGTATCATTAGATACTTTTCCGGTAAACACCTGGTGAGAGCGAAGTTATCTTTTTAAAGGCATAATTAAAATTTGTAGTACTGTTAAATCCGCATAAGCCTGCGATCTCTGTAATGTCCTTGCTGGTCTGGGTGAGATAATGGATGGCTAAATCAATACGTTTTATTGTAATAAAATCCCATACAGATATGCCGTTCATTTTCTTAAATATCGTAGAAAAATACGTTCTGCTTAAACCGGCGTGGCGGGCAATATCATTCAGAGTCAGGGAGGAGGTCAAATTGGTCATGATATACTGGATGGCATGTTCCAAACATACCAGATTCTTCATTGGCAGGAGATGCGGCAAGCTGTTCCTGAGGGGTGTAGTGACGGGTGATCTCAATTAGAATAGCCAGTAAGTGAACTTTTACCATAGGTTCATATTCCGGCAGACGGTCACAAAACTCTTTTCGAATGTCTAAAAGCTGCGCTGTGAGCTGAGTATTAAACGGATCTCCTACGGGCAGATGATAATTGAATTCAGGCCGTGTAAATACATTTAAATACCTGGGATTAAACATACCGTTGCCAGGGGACCAGATGAGTGTCGGTTCCAGAAAAATATTAAGAACCTTCAAATCAGAACTTCGTTCCAGTTTTAAAATGCGGTGATCCGTGTTGCTTGGAAAAATAAAAATATCACCAGGTTGAAAGTGGTAGATGATACCATCAATGCTGTATTCACCGTAACTATCATAGAGTCCGATCTCAATTTCCGTGTGATGGTGTTCATAGAGAAGTACTTTGTCTTTATGGAGGGTAAGAACCTCCGTCATACGAAGCTGGGACGTGAGCGTGCCGGGCCCTGGAATCATATATTCTTTGGCAATCATAGTGGCCTCCTGATGTTGAAAAGTAGAGTGTTCTAATCACATTATAAGAGTTTTTATGAAAGCAGTCAATCATAGCAAAAAGGGAAAAGGTGGAAGTAAAAATGGGAAGAAAAGAGACAGTATTTAAGTATTTTAACGAGCAGAAGGAGTATACGAAGGACCGCGTAGCCCTTGGAATCGAGAAGAACAGAAAGGGATTTGCTGAATTAAGTATCAAAGACCAAAAGGGGAATCCTATAGAAAATGTTCATGTGAGTGCTGTCCTGGAAAAACATGAATTTAAACATGGTGCCAATTTATTTATGCTGGATGAGTTGGAGACAAAAGAGAAAAACGATATCTATAAAAAGCGTTTTAAGGAAGCGTTTAATCTGGCCACGCTGCCGTTTTACTGGAAAGATTTAGAACCAGAGCAGGGAAAACCGCGTTTTGAGAAGGACAGTCCCAGGATATACCGGCGTCCGACTCCGGACTTGTGTCTGGAATACTGTGAGGAAAATGGGATTACACCGAAAGCCCATTGTCTAAATTATATGCCATGGTCACCGGACTGGGTTCCGGATGATATTGATGAGACAAAACGGCTATTAGACAAGCGTTTTCATGAGCTGGCCGACCGATACGGCAGCAGAATTCACGGTTGGGAAGTGATTAATGAAACAATGGAAATAAAGCTTGATGAAGATCGAAAATTCTTTAAAGAGCCTGATGTGGTGGAATGGAGCTTTGACCGTGCTAAACGCTATTTTAAGAATAATGAGCTGATCATAAACGAAGCCTCCAGTTCCGCCTGGGAACAGTTTAAATATAACCGGTCCGCATATTATCTGCAGATTGAGAGAGCGCTGTTGAACCATACGCCAATTGATACTGTTGGCATGCAGTATCATATGTTCTATCCGAGAGAGAAAGAAGAAGTATGTATTGAACAGATGGGAAATCCTAAAAAACTGTTTGCTGTTTTGGATCAATATGCGAAGCTTAACAGGCCTATCCAGATTACGGAGATTACGATTCCGGCATATTCGAGAGGGGAGGAAGATGAAGAAATTCAGGCCGAACTTATAAAACAACTGTACTCTATATGGTTTAGCCATGAGGCGGTAGATGCGATCATTTACTGGAATCTGGTAGATGGATATGCGGCTTTTGCTCCGCAGGGAGATATGACGTCCGGTGAAAATTATTACCATGGAGGACTTCTGCGTTTTGATATGTCGGAAAAACCAGCCTATCAGGTGATAAAGGAGTTGTTCCAAAAAGAATGGCACACGGAGACAGACTGCGTCACAGATAAGAGTGGAAAAGCCCAGTTTAAAGGATTTTATGGCCAGTACAGGCTTACTTTTAACATGAATGGAAAGACAGTGGAAAAGAAAATAAATTTCTCGAAAAATGCCTCCAATCGTTTCGAGATCGTTCTTTAACAAGGAAGGAGACAGCAGAATGGAAAACAGGCTTATATCAGATATTGTAGCAGAAAATACCAATGTGTGTTCCCGTCCGTCAGAATTGAAAATTACAGATATCCGGGTAGCCAATATAGATGGTGCACCGAAACACTGTCCGTTAATCAAGGTTTATACAAACCAGGGGCTGATTGGTTATGGTGAGGTGCGAGATGCCTCCAGCGATACATACGCTCTGATGCTGAAGAGCAGACTGGTAGGAGAAAATCCATGTAATGTTGACAAACTGTTTAACCGGATCAGACAGTTTGGCGGTCATTCCAGGCAGGGAGGCGGCGTCTCTGGAATTGAGATCGCGTTATGGGATCTGGCAGGTAAAGCGTATGGAGTGCCATTGTACCAGCTGCTGGGCGGGAAGTACCGGGACAAAGTGAGGGTATATTGTGACACAGATGTGGAGGGGAAACACACTGGAACAGACATGGGAAGAGCTCTTAAAAAACGGATGGAAGCAGGCTTTACATTTCTTAAAATGGATTTAGGAATCGAGATGCTTCTGGATGAGAAAGGCTGTTTAAATGCACCGGCAGGTTTCCTGGATGAGATTAAAAAGTACTCTGCCAAAGCGATGATGCATCAGAGCGGTTCTATCGATTATGAACTTATGAGAGGAGAAAATTACCGTGTTTTTACAATACCACACTATGCCACTGGAATTCAAATAACGGAAAAAGGACTGGATTACATGGAAAATTATGTTCGCGACGTACGGGAGGTAATCGGATATGAAATTCCGCTGGCTATTGATCACCTGGGACATATTGCATGGCAGGACTGCATAAAAGTTGCGAGGCACCTGGAGAAGTACAACATTGCATGGCTGGAAGATGTGGCACCATGGCAAAACACGCAGCATTATGTAAATATCTCACATGCTACTACAATTCCAATTGCAACAGGAGAGGATATTTATCTGCATGAAAATTTTGAAGCCTTGATGGCATCGGGAGGGGTGTCGTTGGTCCATCCGGATGTCCTGACGATTGGAGGAGCCATGGAGACCAAAAAACTGGGCGATATGTGCGATAAATATGGAGTTGCCATGGCAATCCATATGGCGGAAAGCCCGATTGGCTGTATGGCGGCAGTTCACTGTGCTGCTGCGGTACGTAATGTAATGGCGATAGAGTTCCATTCCATAGATATACCATGGTGGAACGATCTTGCAAAAGGAATTGCCAATCCGCTGTTCCAGGATGGATTTATTGAAGTTCCGGACAAACCAGGACTTGGAATTGATGAGCTAAACGAGGAATTGATTGCAGAGCATCTTCACAGGAAATACACTGGACAATGGGAATCTACAGATCAATGGGATCATGAATGGGCCAATGACCGGGAATGGAGTTGATAATATGTTTGATTTAACTGGAAAAACAGCATTGGTTACCGGTTCCACCCAGGGGATCGGATATGCCATTGCCTCCTGTTTGGCAGCACATGGCGCTGCGGTATTTGTACATGGTTCCAGAAGTATGGAAAAATGCAAAAAGGCGGCTTCCGGTATTCCGGGCTCACGGCCGGTTACGGCGGATTTATCAGAGGCTGGAAGCTGCAGCAATTTATATCGTAAAACTGGCGATGTCGATATTCTGGTTTTGAATGCATCTGTTCAGGTTCGGAAGCCATGGAATCAGATTACATCAGAGGAATTTAATTTACAGGTTCATGTAAACTTGCTGAGTACTCTGGAATTAATGCAGCTGTATGGGGATCACATGGCAAAACAGGGCTGGGGAAGAATCGTTGCGATAGGAAGTGTACAGCAGTATAAACCACATCCTGATATGGGAGTTTATGCCGCGACAAAGGCTGCGCAGTATAATCTGGTTAGAAATGTTGCAAAACAGATGGCCTCCCGTGGTGTAACTGTCAACAATATTTCTCCGGGAGTTATTGCGACGCCGAGAAATGAGTCGGTTCTGTCTGATCCGGAGTATTTAAAGAAAGTAATGGACGGAATTCCATGTGGTTACGCGGGGCGGGCAGAGGACTGCAGTGGAGGCGTACTGCTTCTGTGTTCGGAGGAAGGGCGCTATATAACAGGGACGGACCTGGTAATTGACGGAGGTATGCATCTATGAGATATAATGTACGTGAGGAGATACTGGCTCTGACTCCTGAATGGAAAGGGGAACGTTTTGCTGATGGAAGGCCGAAAGTGCCTGATTATTATCTTGAGGCGTTACGGGGAATGACGCTGGAAGAAATCTGGAAACCTCTTTTTGTAAAGGGATATGACAATCAGTTTGAGGGAAAACTTAAGCGCCTGCATGATGATGAGAGAAAATTAATCGGCAGAGCAGTCACAGCAGCGTTCGTTCCGACAAGACCTGACCTTCATCAGGTGTGCTTTCAAGCGGGAATGGAAGAAGGGCGTAAGGGAAATTATAATCAGTGGGTGATCGACAGTCTGGTTGAAGGCGATGTTGTGGTTGCAGATATGTATGATAAAATCTATAAAGGGACCTTTGTGGGAGGTAATTTAGCCACGGCAATCCAGACGAAAACAAAGACCGGAGGAGCTGTGATATGGGGCGGCGTGCGGGATTTGGAACAGATGAGAAAAGTGGAGGGATTCCAGGCTTATTACCGGGGGATTGATCCTACGCCAATCAGAGACTTTATTATGACCGGTTTTAATACGGTTATTCGGTTTGGCAGTGCGGTCTGTCTGCCGGGAGATATTGTATTTGCTGATTACAGCGGGGTGTTCTTTATTCCGAGCCACGAGGTGGAAGAGGTGGTTAACGGTGCGGCCAAGACGCATATCAAGGATATCTTCGGTTTTGAAATGATCACACAAAATATTTTTACGACGGCTCAGATAGACCGGAATACCTGGACGGAGGAGATGCTGGATCAGCTTGTTGCATTTATCAGAGAAGATCCTCAGGGAATAGAGTACAGAGAATTGGATTGGTCTAAAGAATACGATCTGGCACGTCACGGAGATCCCAATGATACTCAGACTGCTTTATAGAATCAGAGGTGGTGTATGATGAAAAACAGATTATTTATTGGAACATATACACAGCAGAGCAGCAGGGGAATTTATCAGATTATTGTGGACATGGGGTATGCGCAGGAGGGGCCGCTAAAGCTTGTAGCAGAGATGATATCACCCACTTATCTTCTTTTGTCCCAAAATGAAAAAGTATTGTATGCTGTTTCAGAGGCACAGCCGGGGATTCGTGGAGAGATTGCGGCCTTTCACTGTACAGACAAAGGGCTTACACTGATTAATAAGGTACTGGCGCCGGGGGCCGGGCTGGTTCACGCGGCGCTCGATCCGGAAGAAAAGCTTTTATTTGCCGTGAGCTATCGGGATGCGAGTATTTTAATGTATGAACTCAGAGAGGACGGCGGGATCGGGGAACTGCTGGATGAAAAGATTCATACGGGACAGGGACGTGATCCGGTAAGACAGGAGAAGGCTCATGCGCATTCTGTATGGTTTACACCGGACGGGAAGAGGATATGTGTGTGTGACCTGGGGATAGACCGCCTGGTTGTCTATGAAGTGAACTATTCCTGTATGAAACTGGAAGAAAAAAAGGAACTGGGCGTCACATTTCCACAGGGATCAGGGCCGAGACATATGGTTTTTCATCCAAATGGCAGTGTTGCCTATGTCCTGGCAGAACTTTCTTCTGAGATTTTTATCCTGGACTATAATACAGAATCAGGCTTTAAGATTGTTGGTAAAGAAAATTCACTTTGCCGGTATGAGGGATATTCCATAGGCGCTGCCATACGGATCAGTGGGGACGGTAAATATCTCTACAGTTCTAACCGTGGGGCTGATGATATTGCAGTATACCGGATATCCGATGAAGGGCAGATAAAACGTCTTTTTAATATATCCTGTAAAGGAAAGCATCCCAGAGATTTTATTCTTGCCTCTCGGGACAGATATTTATTATGCGCTAATCGTGATTCGGACAATATTACGGTTTATTTAAGAGACAGTGAAACCGGAAGATTCAGTTATCTACGGGAAATAAAAGGGATAAGTATGCCGGTCTGTGTTGTAAATACGCAGTTGGATAAAGAAAATTAGCAGGAACGCATAACGTCAGCCTCGGTTTTGTGGCTGACGTTTTTTCCGGAAAGTTGTCGGTTGAGTATGCAGAATGAACCGCTTGTTTAAGCAGCAATAAAAAACTATTTGCATTTTTCGTCAAAAAATTTTATAATAAATGTTAACTATGTTTAAATGAAACGATAAGTTGCGAAAAGGTGACAGTATATGGCAGATGAATCAACCATGGAAAAACTGAATAAGACTCCATTGGGAGTTGGAAGGGTTGACGGTACGATGGAGATCAAGTCGCCTAATGATGAGGAACTGGAGGCACCGGCAGATTTTACCAGTCCCGAGGTACTGTATCAGGAATTGATCGCCAGTATCCGGAGATACCATCCTTCCGATGATATCAGCATGATCGAAAAGGCCTATCATGTCGCTGATAATTTTCATAAGGAGCAGAAGAGAAAGTCGGGTGAACCGTATATCATTCACCCTCTTTGTGTTGCGATTATTCTGGCCGATTTAGAGATGGATAAGGAGACGATCGCAGCAGGGATTCTTCATGATGTGGTGGAAGACACGGTTATGACCCTGGAAGAGCTGGGAAAAGAGTTTGGGGAAGAGGTGGCGCTTCTTGTCGACGGCGTCACAAAGCTGACTCAGTTGTCCTGGTCCATGGATAAGATGGAGCTGCAGGCCGAGAATCTGAGGAAGATGTTCCTGGCCATGGCAAAGGATATCCGTGTCATCATCATTAAACTGGCGGACCGTCTCCATAACATGAGAACGCTCCAGTATATGAAGCCGGAGAAGCAAAAGGAAAAAGCCCGTGAAACGATGGAGATCTACGCGCCCATTGCCCACCGGCTTGGTATTTCCAAAATCAAGATCGAACTGGATGATTTGTCCTTAAAATATTTGCAGCCGGACGTATATTACGATCTGGCTGAGAAGATTTCCTTAAAGAAAGATGCCAGAGAGTCATTTGTAAAGAGCATCGTGGATGAGGTGCAGGAACATTTAAAGGAGGCCTCCATTGTAGCCAAGGTAGATGGAAGAGTGAAGCATTTCTTCAGCATCTACAAAAAGATGGTGAACCAGAATAAGACTCTCGACCAGATTTACGATCTGTTTGCCGTGAGGATTATTGTGGATAGCGTCAAGGATTGTTATGCGGCGCTGGGCGTCATCCATGAACTGTATAAGCCGATTCCGGGACGATTCAAGGATTATATCGCCATGCCGAAGCCCAATATGTACCAGTCGCTCCATACGACGCTGATCGGGAGCAACGGACAGCCGTTTGAGATCCAGATCCGTACGTATGAGATGCACAGGACTGCGGAATATGGTATTGCTGCTCACTGGAAGTACAAGGAGAGCGGAAGCGGCCAGGTGGCTGCAGGCAAGGAAGAGGAGAAGTTAAGCTGGCTGCGCCAGATTCTGGAATGGCAGAAAGACATGTCGGACAACAAGGAATTTTTAAACATGGTCAAGGGCGATTTGGACCTGTTTTCCGACAGTGTTTACTGCTTCACTCCATCCGGCGATGTCAAGAATCTTCCAAGTGGTTCCACACCCATTGACTTTGCATACTCCATCCACAGCGCGGTAGGAAACAAGATGGTTGGAGCGCGGGTGAACGGCAAGCTGGTGAACATTGATTATGTCATTCAGAACGGCGACCAGGTGGAGGTCATTACCTCCCAGAACTGTAAGGGGCCGAGCCGGGACTGGCTGAATATTGTAAAGAGCACCCAGGCTAAGAATAAGATCAACCAGTGGTTCAAGACCGAGCTCAAGGAGGATAATATTCTCCGGGGCAAGGAGATGGTGGACCGCTACTGCAAGGCCAAGGGAATCGTCTATTCCGACATTAATAAGCCTGAATATCAGGATAAGGTCATGAAGCGCTATGCGTTCCGCGACTGGGATTCCGTGCTGGCATCGATTGGCCACGGCGGACTGAAAGAAGGCCAGGTCATCAACAAGATGGTGGATGAACGGGCGAAAAAGATGAAGAAAGAGGTCACCGATACCACGATTTTAAATGATATCGAGGACATGAGTAATAAACTGCCTGTCAACAAGCACAGCAAGAGCGGCATTGTAGTCAAGGGAATCCATGATCTTGCGGTCCGTTTTTCCAAATGCTGCAGTCCGGTACCGGGCGACGAGATCGTAGGCTTTGTCACACGCGGCCGTGGAATCTCCATCCACAGAACCGACTGCGTGAACGTCATCAATCTTCCGGAAGATGAAAGGAGCCGTTTGATCGACGCGGAATGGCAGACACCGGAGGGCGACGATACGAAGGAACGCTACTCGACGGAGATCAAGATCTATGCAAACAACCGGATCGGCATGTTTGTGGATATATCCAAGGTTTTCACGGAGCGGCAGATCGATATCACCTCCATGAATTCCAGAACGAATAAGCAGGGAAAGGCGACCATCACCATGACGTTCGATATTCATGGCGTGGAGGAACTGAACCGGCTGACCGATAAACTGAGACAAATTGAAGGCGTAATCGATATAGAGAGGACTGCGGGATAACGCAGTTTTCTCTTTTCTTAAATACCAGCGGAGAGAGGATAAACGTATGAGCAATTTCAGAATCAGAACGTGTACTGTAGGTATGGTCGGGACTAACTGCTACCTGGTTTACCGGGAAGATTTAAAAAGGGCGGTAATCGTGGACCCGGGAGATAACGGAGCCCATATCCTGAATACGTGCAGGGAGTGTGGGATTATTCCGGAGGCGGTCGTGCTGACCCACGGCCATTTTGATCATATTTTAGCGGTGGAGGAGATCCGCCGTGCATTTAAGGAGATAACCGTTTACGCCGCTGAGAAGGAAGCGAAGCTTCTGGGCGATCCACGGCTTAACCTGACCGCCTCCTATGGAACCGGAGTTACACTGAGCCCGGACCATTTAGTAAAGGATGGGGATATCCTGGAGCTTGCCGGTTTCAAGTGGCAGGTCATAGAAACTCCCGGCCACACGGAGGGCTCTGTCTGCCTGTGGATCAAAGAGGAGGAGGTTCTGATATCCGGTGATACGTTATTTGCAGAATCCCTGGGACGGACCGATTTCCCGACGGGAAGCTCTGCTGATATCATACGCTCGATCAAAGAACGATTATTCGTACTTCCGGATGACACGATGGTTTATCCGGGACACGGGGAGCCGACTACCATCGGACATGAGAAAACTCATAATCCGGTCGCATTTTACAATAGATAGGAACGAACATACCATGATAGGAATTATATTAGACGACAACGCGTACGAGCAGGATATCCGGGAACTGCTCATGGCTTTTTACCCGGGAGAGACATATATTCATGAAGAAAGGGACGGGGATGAGATGCCCCGTTTCTCTGTATATGGAACAACAGGAGGAAACCGGTATTCCCTGACCGTCAGAGAGTATGGGGAAGATGGTGAAATGCTGGAGAACAAGGCA
This sequence comes from Hungatella sp. SL.1.14, assembly GCF_024460495.1. Taxonomy (NCBI): domain Bacteria; kingdom Bacillati; phylum Bacillota; class Clostridia; order Lachnospirales; family Lachnospiraceae; genus Hungatella; species Hungatella sp. SL.1.14. The sequence continues at coordinate 110,962 of NZ_JANFYJ010000023.1, forward strand.
TCCGTGGAGGCGGATTTTTCCAATCGTTTTGAGACTAAAAACCGGATTAAACGCATGCTTTACGGCCTGCTCTCGGAAAAGACGAAGAAAGAACTGCCATGGGGGACACTGACTGGAATCCGTCCGACGAAGATAGCCATGACAAAGCTTCTGGAAGGGAAACAGGAGGACGAGATCCGTACTTATATGAAAGAGACGTATTTAGCCAGCGACGCCAAGATCGATTTGAGTATCGAGATTGCTGAGCGGGAACGGGAGCTTTTGTCGGCAATTGATTACGAACACGGCTACAGCCTGTATGTCGGAATCCCGTTCTGCCCCACGACGTGCCTTTACTGTTCCTTTACCTCATTCCCTATTAAAAGCTGGGAAAAGCGGATGGACGAATATTTAGCGGCGCTGTTTAAGGAAATGGATTATGTGGCCGAAACCATGGCGGGCCGAACTCTTGATACCGTATACTTCGGCGGCGGAACTCCGACATCGCTGTCGGCGGAACACTTAGAGCGGGTGATGGAGAAGCTAAAGGCCACGTTTGATTTTTCAGAAGTGAAGGAATTTACGGTAGAGGCCGGCAGGCCGGACAGTATCACAGAGGATAAATTAAAGGTTCTTCTGGATTACGGCGTTACCCGTATCTCTATCAATCCCCAGACTATGAAGCAGGAGACTCTGGATTTAATCGGCCGCCGCCATACGGTGGATCTGGTTAAAGAAAAATACCGTCTCGCCCGGGAAATGGGATTCGATAATATCAATATGGATCTGATTATCGGACTCCCGGAGGAGGATTTGGAAGACGTCCGCCGGACCATGGAGGAAATCAAAGCGCTTGATCCTGACAGTATCACTGTACATTCTCTGGCCATCAAACGCGCGGCCAGACTTAACATGTTTAAGGAGAAATACGGAGACTTAAAGATCACGAACACTCAGGAGATGATCGATTTGACTGCCGCTTATGCCCGCGAGATGGGACAGGAGCCCTACTATTTATACCGCCAGAAAAACATGGCCGGTAATTTTGAAAATGTGGGGTACTCCAGACCGGGAAAAGCGTGTATCTATAACATTCTGATCATGGAAGAAAAGCAGACGATTGCCGCCTGCGGAGCGGGAACCACGACGAAGGTGGTATTCCCGCGGGAGAACCGGCTGGAACGGGTGGAAAATGTTAAGGATGTGGAGCAGTATATTTCCAGGATCGACGAGATGCTGGAGAGGAAGGGGAAACTGCTTGGGAAGTAAGAGAACCATGTGAAATGAGGAAGCAATATGAAAATTGTGATCTTAGACGGTTATACGGAGAACCCCGGCGATTTAAGCTGGGAAGAGATGGAGAAGCTGGGAGAATTGACAGTATATGACAGAACCCCTGTCTCCGACCAGATGGAAATTATACGCCGAATCGGTGATGCAGAGATCGTAATCACCAACAAGACGCCGGTTTCCAGGGCGGCCATGGATGCCTGCCCAAACATAAAGTACATAGGGATGCTGGCAACCGGATACAATGTAGTGGATTATGAAGCCGCAAAGGAAAAGGGGATCCCCCTCTGCAATATTCCCTCCTATGGAACGGAAGCTGTGGGCCAGTTTGCAATCGCGCTTCTGCTGGAGATCTGCCATCATATCGGCCATCACGATAAAGCGGTCCATGACGGGAGATGGGAGAATAATCCGGACTGGTGTTTCTGGGACTATCCCTTAATCGAGCTGTGCGGCAAGACCATGGGAATCATCGGTTATGGGCGGATCGGACAGAGTACGGGAAGAATCGCACAGGCACTGGGAATGAAGGTACTGGCTTACGATACCTTCCAAAATCCGGAACTGGAAAGCGATACATGCCGTTACGCGGATCTCGATGAAGTCCTTGGCAGTTCCGACGTTATCGCCCTTCATTGTCCGCTGTTTGCAGATACGGAGGGGATAATCAACAAGAACACCATCGCTAAGATGAAAGACGGCGTTATTATTCTGAATAATTCAAGAGGCCCTCTGATTGTGGAACAGGACTTAGCAGACGCACTGGCCAGCGGAAAAGTCTATGCGGCCGGATTGGATGTAGTCTCATCTGAGCCGATCAAAGGGGATAATCCGCTGCTGAATGCCCCTAACTGCATCATTACACCTCATATTTCCTGGGCGCCTAAAGAGAGCAGAAAGCGGCTGATGGACATTGCAGTGGATAATGTAAAAGCGTTTTTAAATGGGACTTTGCAGAATGTGGTGAATCTGTAGGCAGTATTTTGAGTCATCCGGGAGCGGAGTCCGAGCTGCTGGCGGACAGGATCGTACATGGTACGGTTTCATTCGGAATTGTAAATTTTATGATAAATATGACAGAAGGAGACAGCCATAATCTGAGAAAGGTTATGGCTGTCTCTTTTCCTATCACTTAGGAAAAACCCTGTTTGCACTGAAAATCAAAATCAGGTACACTCTAGTTACAATATTAAGGCCTTAAGAACAAACCACAAAGGGGAAAATTTCTTTATGAACGAGAAAACCACAGGTTTTCAGGACAAGCTTATGAAGTACATGATGCCCATTGCCAACTGGGTAGAGAAAAACAACTGGCTCCAGGCAATCAAAGACGGTATGATCGCGGACATTCCGGTCATCATCATCGGATCTATCTTTCTTCTGCCGATCGCGCTGAACAACTTAATCGCTTCCGGGCCGATCCATGATTTTATCTCCGCCCATAAGGGCGTGCTGACGTATGCGGCCGGCTTTACCAACGATTTACTGTCAATCTTCGCGGCGTTCTTCATTGCTACGGCTTTGGCAAAGAGATACGGTGTCCATAATACACAGACCGGGATCACGGCGATCATCGTTCATCTGATCCTTTCCGCCGTTTCCATCGAGGGTGGAATCAGCACTGAGTTTTTAGGTGCTTCGGGCCTCTTTACCAGTATTATTTCCGGTATTATGAGTGTGGAGATTACACGGTTTTTAATTAAGCATAATGTAATTATCAAGCTGCCGTCGTCAGTGCCGCCAATGGTAGGAGAGAGCTTTGCCTCCCTGATTCCTCTGGTAGTCAATGTTATTGTGGCAGTTGCCATCGCTAATATCTCGATTGCTGTTACCGGACTTGCATTCCCGGCAGCTATTATGAAGCTCTTAGCTCCGGCTATCAACACCATGGATACGCTTCCGGCACTGCTGATCGTTATCTTCCTGACACAGTTTTTATGGTTTTTCGGCCTTCACGGACCGTCCATCACCTCTGCGGTGTGGGCTGCATTTGCAATCGCTTACCAGGCAGAAAATATGGCTAATTATGCATCGGGTGCTCCGGTTACCCACATCTTCACCTATGGACTCTACTATAATTTCCTTCAGGTAGCAGGTTCCGGATTGACATTGGGCCTTGTCTTATTTATGATGAAGTCAAAGGCGAAATCGTTTAAATCCATCGGTGTGGCGTCACTCGTTCCATCTATCTTCGGAATCAATGAGCCGGTTATCTTCGGCCTCCCGATTCTGCTGAACCCGTATATGTTCATTCCGTTCGTATTCGGGCCGCTGCTGATCACCGTGCTTACATACTTCAGCATGAAGGTGGGGCTGGTTGGCTATCCGGTGGCAGCGCCTCCAGGATTCCTGCCTCCGGGCGTTGGTGCGTTCCTTACAACGTATGACTGGAGAAGCGTGGTTCTCGTATTTGTATCACTGATCATCATGGCACTGATTTATTATCCTTTCTTTAAGATGATGGAAAAAGACGAACTGAAGAGAGAAGCTCAGAGCGAAGCGGAGTAAACAGAACATGGTATTTACAAAAAGGCAGACAGAGATTATAGAGTATATCATGAATAATGTGTCAGGAATCACGGGTGATAAACTGGCAAAGTATTTTGGGGTGTCGTCGCGAACCATCAGGAATGACATCCTTCAGATAAACTCGGCCTTAAGCAGCAGTCTGTCTCTCTGCCAGACGGAGGGGCGAACGGCATACCCCTCCATAAAAGCCTCGAAACGAATCGGTTACTATATCACACAGGAGGATATGGAGGACTTTCGGGCAGTGTTAGAGGGAGGCGATGACAGAGCCTGGGTCATCGCTCCCCACAACCGCGGCTACGCGATTCTGGGCCACGCCCTGGAGAACGGAAGCTGCAATTTATACGATCTGGAAGAGGAGCTGTTCTTATCCCAGACAGCGCTTCGGGAAGAAGTGCAGAAGCTTCGGAAGATGCTGGAAGATAAGATGGACTGGACGGTCCTGTTTCTGGAAGGAAGCCAGGTCCGGATCGTGGAAAATGAAGAAAAGATACGATTATCTATTTTTAACATTATTAAATATGAAGTCCAGACTCATACGGATTTTAACAGTGATTATCTGGGACTGATCTTTCTCGGCGAATATGACCGGGGGGAGTACGAAACTTTTGTAAATGCGGTTAAGAACTACTTTGGAAGCCACGAGATTCTGGTGTCAGACGCCAGCCTTTACATGGTGGCCAACGCTATTTATGCGACCATCATGAGAAAGCGCCAGGGCCATGAGCTGACCGGCTTAAAGGCAGAGGAGTTTGTGGTAGAGGTTCTGACCAATCTTTTGTACCATTTGAAGGCGCAGAAGGTGGAACTGACCGAGAGCGACGAAGCACTGCTTAAGATATTCCTGTATTCCGTAAGGCTCGTCCAGAGCGAGGAGAATACGAGGGCCAGCGCTTTGAGCGGCGTCATCTTAAATGAGTTCTGCCAGGAGGTATTAAATAAATACAGCTTTGACTTACATCAGTCCGACGAGCTGTTCAATAATATGGCGCTTCATTTAGAGTATTTAATCCGCCGGATCGATACGGGCTACCGGATCGATAACCCGATCCTGCAGGACATTAAGACTCAGTATCCGTATGCCTACGAAATTGCGATTCTTCTCGTACCGATCATGTTCAAGTACAAGAGTATTCCCATCCGCGACGAAGAGATTGCCTATATGGCCCTGTACGTGGCCTATTTCCTGGAAAAGGTAAACCGGCGGTTAAAGACCGTGATCATCAACGCTCCGAGACAGAGTGTCTGCGCCATGGTGTGCAGCTGGTTAAACGATCATTTCCAGAATCAGATTGAGATCGTAAAGGTCCTTCCGAAGCACCAGCTGGACCAGTACGTGAAGGACCATCCGGTGGACTTGGTTATTTCTACGGAAGGGCAGAGAGTGAATACGGAGATTCCCGTATTCCGGATCAATGGAATTGCAAACCAGCAGGACTACTCGGCGCTAAACGGATTTATCAGACGCATGAGGGTGAGCAGGCGGTTCAGTGTCATCGTCAACAAATACTTTGATACCAGGTGTGTCAAGATCTTTGCAAAGGACGGCGGGACCGCAAAATGGAACGGCAGCGTTTCCTTTGAAACGGTTATCGGGACGCTTTCAGAGAAGTTTAAAGAGCAGGGTAAGATCGAGTCAATGGAAGAATACGTGGAAGACGTACTGTCGAGGGAAGTCAATTATCCCACTGTGATCGGAGAATCCGTGATGATTCCCCATCCGCTCATGACGTTTGCGAAGGAGACCGCGGTAGCGGCGGCTATCTTAAAACCGCCCATCACCGTCTGCAGGAAGGCAGTGAAGGTAATCTTCCTTCTGGCCATTGAGGGACGGCCCAATGACGACGTGAGTATTCTGTTTGAGTTCTTCAAACAGGTGGCCATGAATGAAAATCTGGTACACACGCTGTATGAGGCGGCGGATGAAAAAGACTTTTTAAACCGTTTGATCAGTATATCCACTTCTATTGAGCTTTTTTAAGCGAAGTTTTAAAAAGCTTTTTTAGAAATAAAGCAATAAATTGCATCTGAAGTATAGAACAGTAAAATACAACGAAAGTATGAATCTGACAGAAACTATAGATAGATTGAATAGAAGGAGAGCAAGTAAAAATGAGTGAGAAAAAATTTTCCGTAGTTATCGCAGGAGGCGGCAGTACGTATACGCCTGAGATTATTCTTATGCTGTTGGATAATTTAGACAGGCTTCCGCTTCGTGCCATCAAGCTGTATGACAATGACGAAGAGCGCCAGGGAAGACTGGCAAAGGCCTGTGAGATCATTGTAAAAGAGAAAGATCCGTCCATCGAATTCGTAGCGACGACAGATCCAGAGACGGCTTACACAGACGTGGATTTCTGTCTGGCACATATCCGCGTGGGACAGCTTCCCATGAGGGAAAAAGACGAAAAGATCCCGTTAAAGTACGGTGTAGTCGGCCAGGAGACCTGCGGACCAGGCGGTATCGCTTACGGCATGCGTTCCATTCCGGGCGTTCTGGAGAACATCGAATACATGGAGAAATACTCCCCTAACTGCTGGATGCTCAACTACTCCAACCCGGCTGCTATCGTAGCTGAGGCGTGCAGACGGTTTAAACCGAACGCAAGAGTCATCAATATCTGCGACATGCCGATCGGTATGGAGAACAACATCGCAAAGATTCTGGGCTTTAACGACCGCAAGGAGATGACGGTGCGCTACTTCGGCCTCAATCATTTCGGCTGGTGGACCTCCATCAAGGACAAGGAAGGCAATGAGTATATCGACAAATTGATCGCTCATCAGTTAAAGTATGGCAACACGCTTCCGGAAGAGGGAAATAACGGAGATTACACAGACAATTCCTGGTATGAGACGGCTAAGAAGGTGAAGGATTTAACCGCGATCGACCCGACCATGGCTCCCAATTCTTACTTCCAGTACTACTTATTCGGCGACGACATGGTAGCCCATACCAATCCGGAGTATACGAGAGCCAATCAGGTTATGGACGGAAGAGAAAAGCGGGTATTCGGCGAGTGCGCAAGGATTGCAGAGGCAGGTACGGCAGAGGGAACCTCTTTGGAGATCGGTATCCACGCATCCTTTATCGTGGACTTGGCGACGGCACTGGCCTTCAATACCCATGAGAGAATGCTGCTGATCGTAAGAAATAATGGCGCCATCGAGAACTTTGATAAGGACGCCATGGTAGAGATTCCGTGTATCGTTGGAAAAGACGGATACGAGCCGATCACCATCGGAACGATCCCGACCTTCCAGAAGGGACTCATGGAAGAGCAGGTTGCGGTAGAGAAGCTGACCGTAGACGCTTATGAGCAGGGAAGCTACCATAAGTTATGGCAGGCTCTGACCTTATCAAAGACGGTTCCGAGCGCCAATGTAGCGAAGAAGATCCTCGACGATTACATCGAGGCGAATAAGGAATACTGGCCGGAATTAAAGTAATAAAAATCGTGGAACAAAGTCAAAATAAGCCCGGGAAAATTAAGAAATAAACCCTCGGGGCACATAGTAAATGAGGAGGCAATATGAGAATATTAATTTGCTGTAACGCCGGAATGAGCAGTTCAATCATTATGCAGAAGATGAGAGATGCGGCTGCAAAGCGTAATATGGAGCTTACCTGTGAGGCGGTGCCGAATGCGGGAATCAGTGATGAAATCGGAAAATGGGATGTGTGTCTGGTAGGGCCGCAGCTGGTTTACGCGGTGAACAATATCAAGAGTATCTTAAACATACCGGTAGCAAGCATTGAACCGAGGGTTTATGCCCTGGCCGACGGCGACAAAGCCCTGGATTTTGCGATCGAACTGGCTAAAAAATCATGAGAAAGGCTTAAATTATGGCTGATGTTACAAAATTATCGGAATGTGCAATGCAGATCGTGACCTACGCCGGCTGCGCCAAGTCCAGCTATATGCAGGCGCTTCAGGAGGCCAAGAAGGGGAACTGGGATCAGGTGGAACCGAGAATTAAGGAAGGCGAACAGTTCTACCGCCAGGCCCACGAGCAGCACGGCGAGATCCTGCTAAAAGAGGTGAACACGCTGGAACCCCAGATTACGCTGTTAATGTCCCATGCAGAGGACCAGATTATGTCGGCGGAACTGGTACGCGTCCTGGTGGAAGAATTGATCGAAATATATACGAATCAGAAGGGAGAATGACGATGGCAAATTATACGATATGGGCAAATGCCACGACAAAGAATGGATTTGCGGCAGATGAGATCATTTCCTGTCTGCAGAAAGCGATCCGGCGGGGAATGGTGGAGGAGGCATGCCAGTACGCCTATGAACTGTATACCTCCGGCCCGGCTTTGTTAGAGAAGGTTTGGCATCGTCTGCTCACGATTTCGGTGGAAGACATCGGCTTCGGCGATCTCGATGCGGCCGGAAAGATCAATACGCTGGATGAAATGCGGAAGAAATTCGCTTACGACGACGGCGACCAGCCGATGTACTTTATCCATGCGATTCGGATTCTCTGTGCGTGTACGAAGGACCGTTCCAGTGATTACTTAAAGAATATCATCATCAAGGAGGCGGCTATGGGCAAGGTGCCCGAGATTCTCGATGTGGCTTTAGATAAGCACACGAGACGCGGCCAGGAGATGGGGCGCGGATCCATCCATTTCTTTGAAGAGGGAGCGAAGGTAATCCCGCAGTTGGATGTGAATAACGGATATAAGGAGAGATACAGAAAAATCCTGGAGAATTACGATCCGTCTAAGGCGGTTCCGGGAGCGTTTGTTTATAGTTCGGGGAGAGATTAAATAGATGATAGGAAAGGGCTGTGTCTGTATGGTGAAAACCTCAGACATGGCCCTGATTTCATCCGCTGTTTTCTTTGTTAGTGTTATGACAGATTGATATTCTTTTATGTATCGAATATAATAAATGTTATACTGTAGGTTCGGTACATTAATAATTCATTGATGATATACAGCGGAGGTAAAGTGGTATGATCCCTGATGAAATTTTACAACTTATAAGCAATGGAGAAAATAACATTGTTGAGTTCAAAAAGTCTACAACGGATATTACAAAGGATGTATATGAGAGTGTTTGTGCTTTCTCAAATCGGGATGGGGGGCATATTTTTTTAGGAGTTAAAGACAACGGGACGATTCTTGGCATTCAGCCAGATCGGATTGATCAGTTAAAAAAAGATTTTGTTACCTGCATAAATAATGAGAATAAGATATTTCCTCCATTGTATATAGTTCCTGTGGAATTTGAACAGGATGGCCGCCATATTCTGTATATTCATGTTCCTGTTGGGACAAGCGTATGTCGATGCAATGGTCGTATTTATGATAGAAATTATGAATCCGATATAGATATTACGAATAATGAGGGGCTTGTTTATCGATTATATGCGAGAAAACAAGATTCCTATTATGTTAATAAAGTATTTCCTCATTTTAGCTATTCCGAATTGAGGACAGATCTGATTGACCGCGCTCGGCGGATGACCCGAAGCCGTTCTCAAAAACATCCTTGGAATCAAATGACGGATGAAGAAATTCTTCGTAGTTCGGGCATGATTCTTCGGGACCCGGAAACCAACAGAGAAGGAATTACACTGGCAGCTATTCTCTTATTTGGACCGGATGATCTGATATTATCTGCACTGTCACATTATAAGACAGATGTTATTTTTCGTGTATTTAATACAGATCGATATGATGACCGGGATGTGATTATTACGAACCTCTTAGACAGTTATGATAGAATGATTTCATTTGGTGAAAAGCATTTGAATGATCTGTTCGTGATGGATGGATTGCAAAGTGTCAGCGCAAGAGATAAAATTCTGCGTGAAATCGTATCAAACAGCCTGGCACATCGGGATTTTTCAAATGCTTATGTTGCGAAAATGGTTATTGAGAGAAACCAAATTTTTACCGAGAACTGTAACCGTTCTCATGGTTATGGAAGCCTAAACCTTTCCAACTTTGCTCCATTTCCAAAGAACCCACCGATTTCTAAGGTATTTCGTGAAGTTGGATTGGCAGATGAATTAGGATCTGGTATGAGAAATACTTATAAATATACAAGGTTATACTCAGGAGGAGAACCTCAATTTATCGAAGGTGATATATTCAGGACCATTATTCCACTCAATGAAGCCGCAACTGGAACCGTAGGACCATTTTCAATTGTTAAAAAAGGTGAAGTTGGTGGTGAAGTTAGTGGTGAAGTTAGTGGTGAAGTTAGTGGTGAAGTTAGTGGTGAAGTTGAAAGGGCTGTTCTTTCTGAAGTTAAACTGGATATGGAGCAATTAAAAAGTCTTTTAGATTTCTGTAATACTGGTCGTTCGAGGAAAGAAATGCAGGATTATTGTGGTATAAAGGCACAGAGTTATTTCAGAGATCATATTCTGTCACCTTTGCTGAGATACGGATTGCTCCGTATGTCTATTCCTGATAAGCCGAAAAGTTCAAAACAGAAATATATCAGAAATTGAATTATATCAGGATATCAGGAAAATTACAAAAAACGCTTGCAAAACTCGAAAAGACCAGTAAAATAGAGAAAGACATATTATTTACGCGAATGCACCAGATTACAGACCAGTAAAGAATAAAAAGATAACGGAGTGAGACGTATGGCACTGAAAAAGAAGCCGGTAACCGGCATGAAAGATATCCTGCCCGCAGAGATGGCGGTACGGGACTATGTAATGAACCAGATTCGTGAGACATACCGTGGATTTGGATTTACTTCCATTGATACCCCGTGTGTGGAACATATTGAAAACCTGACGAGCAAGCAGGGCGGCGACAACGAAAAGCTGATCTTCAAGATCATGAAGCGCGGGGAGAAGCTGCGTCTCGATACGGCGGAGACGGAAAACGACTTAACAGACAGCGGCCTCCGCTACGACTTAACCGTGCCGTTATGCCGCTATTATGCCAATAACGCGGCATCGCTTCCGGCACCGTTTAAGGCGCTTCAGATGGGCAGCGTATGGAGAGCGGACAAGCCTCAGAGAGGAAGGTTCCGCCAGTTTGTCCAGTGTGACATTGATATTTTGGGCGATCCCAGCAGATTAGCAGAGATTGAACTGATTCTTGCGACAACCACGCTGCTCGGTAAAGTTGGCTTCAAGGGATACCACGTCCGCATCAATGACAGAAATATCTTAAAGGGTATGGCTGCTTACTGCGGATTCCCGGAGGAATCCTTTGACCAGGTATTTATTATTCTGGATAAGATGGATAAGATCGGCATGGAAGGCGTTGCTTCTGAACTTTCCGAGGCCGGATACGAAAAGGACAAGATCGACCAGTATCTGGCGCTGTTTGGTTCGGTGACACCGGATGCCGCAGGTGTCCGTTCTCTCGGAGAGACGTTAAAGGATGTAATGGAACCGGAAAAGGCGGAAAATCTGGCCGCTATCATGGACAGCGTAAACAGCATCGCCACCAGCCAGTTCGACATTATATTCGATCCGACACTGGTGCGTGGAATGTCCTACTATACCGGAACAATCTATGAGATCCAGGTAGACGGGTTCCCGGGATCGGTCGGCGGCGGCGGCCGTTACGATAAGATGATCGGCAAGTTTACCGGAATGGAGACACCGGCCTGCGGCTTCTCCATCGGGTTCGAGAGAATCATTACCATCCTGATGGAAGAGGGATTTACGGTTCCGGGAAGTACGGAGAAGAAAGCATTCCTGATTGAGAAGGGCGTCAGCGCTGAGGTCATGACGGCGGCGATCAAAGAGGCCATGGACGAGCGGGCCAGGGGCGTTTCCGTTCTCGTTTCCCAGATGAACAAGAATAAGAAGTTCCAGAAGGAAAACCTTCAGAAAGAGGGCTATACCGAGTTTAAAGAATTTTACAGAGAAGGCTTAAAATAAAAAAGCCTGTATCCAGAAAGCAAGGAGGCATATTATGGCAGAATCAATGCTGGGACTGAAACGGTCCCATAGATGTACAGAGGTTACGAGCAGCAATGTCGGTGAGACCGTCACCGTCATGGGCTGGGTGCAGAAGAGCAGAAACAAGGGCGGTATTATTTTCGTGGATTTAAGAGACCGTTCCGGTATTCTGCAGATTATCTTTGAAGAGAGCGACTGTGGTGCAGAGAGCTTTGCAAAGGCTGAAAAGCTGAGAAGCGAATTTGTTATCGCCGTGACCGGACACGTGGAGAAGCGTGCAGGCGGAGTGAACGAGAATCTTGCTACCGGCGATATCGAAGTCAGAGCAGAGAGTCTTCGCATTCTTTCGGAGTCCGAGACACCGCCATTCCCGATTGAGGAGAACAGCAAGACGAAGGAAGAGCTTCGTTTAAAATACCGTTATCTCGATTTGAGAAGACCGGATATCCAGAGAAATATCATGGTCAGAAGCCAGGCCGCCATCATCACGAGAGCATTTCTGGCAGAGGAAGGTTTCTTCGAGATTGAGACCCCGACCTTAATCAAGAGCACACCGGAAGGCGCACGCGACTATCTTGTACCGAGCCGTGTTCATCCGGGTTCATTCTACGCGCTTCCGCAGTCTCCGCAGTTATTTAAGCAGCTGCTCATGTGCTCCGGCTATGACCGCTATTTCCAGCTGGCCAGATGCTACCGCGACGAAGACTTGCGTGCCGACAGACAGCCGGAATTTACGCAGATCGATATGGAGCTGTCCTTCGTGGATGTGGAAGACGTCCTTGATGTAAATGAGAGACTGTTAAAGAGATTATTTAAGGAAATCTGTAATTTCGATCTGGAACTTCCGATTCCGAGAATGACATGGCGCGAGGCGATGGACCGATTCGGCTCCGATAAGCCTGATCTGCGTTTTGGCATGGAACTGAAGAATGTGTCCGATGTGGTCCGCGGCTGCGAATTTGCCGTATTTAAAAATGCCCTGGAGGCAGGAGGTTCCGTGCGCGGTATCAACGCTGACGGGCAGGGAGCCATGCCGCGTAAGAAGATCGACGCCCTGGTGGAGTATGCAAAAGGCTTCGGGGCAAAGGGACTGGCTTACATTGCCATCGCTGAGGATGGCACTTACAAGTCCTCCTTTGCAAAATTCATGACAGAGGATGAACTTCACGCATTAGTGGAAGCTATGGCTGGAAAGCCGGGAGATTTGCTTCTCTTTGCGGCTGACAAAGATAAAGTGGTATTTGACGTATTAGGAAACTTAAGACTGGAACTGGCAAGACAGCAGGATTTACTGAAGAAGGACGACTTTAAGTTCTTATGGGTAACCGAATTCCCGCTTCTTGAGTATTCCGAGGAACAGGGACGTTTCGTTGCCATGCACCATCCATTTACCATGCCGATGGACGAAGACTGGCATTTAATCGACAGCGATCCGGGGGCAGTGCGTGCAAAAGCCTACGATATCGTGTTAAACGGTACCGAGATGGGCGGCGGCTCTGTCCGTATCCATCAGGGAGATATCCAGTCCAAGATGTTCGAAGTCCTGGGCTTTACCCCGGAGCAGGCGCAGGAACAGTTCGGATTCCTGCTTGACGCATTCAAATACGGAGTTCCGCCTCACGCAGGCCTGGCTTACGGCCTTGACCGTATGATCATGCTTATGGTGGGGGCAGACAGCATCCGTGACGTAATCGCATTCCCGAAGGTGAAGGATGCTTCCGATATGATGACAGAGGCTCCGGCTCCGGTTGATGAAAAGCAGCTGGAGGAACTGGGGATTGAGGTTTCAGAGACAGAAGAATGAGAGACTGAAAAAATAGCAGAATAAAGAGAGCAGATATAGATACAGAGATAGGTACAGACAGCCTGCATCTCAGCGCCATCGTTGGCGTGGGGATACGGGCTGTTGTTTTGGTGCGCCCGGCGGCGCACGTTTCTAACCGGTGCAAGTCCGGAATCCGCCCGGTGGTGGGAAGGATATAGCCGAAGGCAAGGGTGTCCATCGTGAGGTGGAATCTGAAGGAAGCTGGATATGGGG
>NZ_JANFYJ010000230.1:0-317 GCF_024460495.1 Hungatella sp. SL.1.14
TGAAGAAGGCATTACCATTAATTATGGCGGCTCTGGTAGCAGCATCACTCGCAGGCTGCGGAAGCAGCAAGACAGAAGCGACAACAGCGGCACCGGCGGAGACGACTACAGCGGCACAGGCAGAGACGACGAAGGAAGAGACAAAAGCAGAGGAGACAACAGAGGCGCCTACAGAAGCCAAGGCAGAACCGATTACCATGAATGTGGCATATATGCCTAACTACGGAAGCTTATGGTCCGTGATGACGGCAAAGGAAAAAGGCTAATTTGATGAGGAAGGCATTACCGTAAACCTTGTGGAATTCGCAGACGGTCCA
>NZ_JANFYJ010000231.1:0-317 GCF_024460495.1 Hungatella sp. SL.1.14
AAGTGGGACGAGACACAGACAGCAGCTGGAAATACTGGGATTTCTGGTCACATCCTACAACCGAATATCTCTTTTGTTGTAAGCAGAAATTGAATTAAATAAAGTTTAATTTTATTATACTACATAAATGTTTTTATATCTACATGTTTTTTCCTTTTTTTCTATTTTTCGACGCGAAAAGCAGACCGAACGGAGGAGTGGTCGGTCTGCTTAATCGTCATGCATTTTATTTCGTGCATATCTGGCAGTTTCTGCCGTCAATTCACTTTTAAATTCATTATTTTTCTTTCAAACGGCTTATTTTCCCCTGCTTTTAC
>NZ_JANFYJ010000232.1:0-316 GCF_024460495.1 Hungatella sp. SL.1.14
TTTGTTATCGCTGTACGTTACAGCAACAACGAGTTTATAATTTTCGGTTATATCTGTTACGATATAACACCTCGGATGTCTTGAATTGTTTTCCACAGGTTTGATGTTCTTGCGAACCTCTCCTCTGCTTCAACTTTTCTAGATATATTCAATATGTGGTTTTCAAGGTACATGCTGGCATGATTCCCAGTTACCTTACGGCTTCCTTCCTTCATACCGAATGGAGATGGAGAGATTCGAACTCTTGACCCCCTGCTTGCAAGGCAGGTGCTCTCCCAACTGAGCTACACCCCCATATTTATGTCAAATACCGGAT
>NZ_JANFYJ010000233.1:0-315 GCF_024460495.1 Hungatella sp. SL.1.14
GATTGCCTGCTTACTGGATGAGCCAGGGCCGGTAAACTGAACGATTGAGGTAAGCGAAAGCGCTATTGAGAACAGCTACAGATAGTTCATATTGGAACTAACACATCTTTACCCGGGTGTAAACAAAGATGATGATGAACTGTTTGATGCGGTTATAAGATTTGCATCTGTTATTGAAGAAATCTATTTAAAAATCGGATTTATCGTTGGCAGAAAATTAGACGGAGATTTGAGGGAGGGGGAAGAAAAGCTTAAGAAAATTGTAACAGCGAAGTAACGTGAAAAGAACTGTTTCCTGTTTTTGGGGCAGTTCTT
>NZ_JANFYJ010000234.1:0-315 GCF_024460495.1 Hungatella sp. SL.1.14
TCTGTTTTCATGATTTCTTCTCTCATCGCTGCAGCCCGCCTGAGGCCGGAATCCAGGGATACCGCTTCATGACATCCTGCTCGAAGGCTTCCAGGTACCTCATCTCCTCTGTAATTGTTTTCATATCCAGACGCTTTACGATCTCATTGATCAGCACTTCCCCTTCATCTGCCAGTTCTTTTCTTCTGGCGGCATCCGGAATCGCCGGTGTACTCATATGATCCTTCGCATCACCGAAGCAGTATCCGATGCTGCCGCTCTGGTAAGCCAGGCTGAACAGATGGTCAATCTGTTTCGTCGTCTGAGGTTCCTTAT
>NZ_JANFYJ010000235.1:0-315 GCF_024460495.1 Hungatella sp. SL.1.14
CTTCAATTTTCACGTTCGTATTTTCCTTCATATAGTCATCGATAATCATCTGTTCCACCAGACCCTGACCATTTTTTCTGTCCGGCAGGTTCTAGAAAACTTTTAATGTAATGGTGCCGTTGTCATTTTTTGCCGTTGTCTCCGATTTGGAACCACAGCCTGTTAAAGACGATGCCAGCATGGCCGCCGACAGTACCACCGATACTAATTTATGCTTCATGATTGAAACCTCCCTGTTTTGTCTTATATTCAACTCTCTGCGCGCGCTTTTTATTTGATAGTTAAATTCTACCATCGATTATATGGAAAAAACAG
>NZ_JANFYJ010000236.1:0-314 GCF_024460495.1 Hungatella sp. SL.1.14
TGGTCTCCAAGGGATCTTATCCGGCTTCATATAAAAATGCAGAGTATATAGTTAAGACTATATGTGAAGAAATTGAAAAGATTGCGGCAGAATTAAATCTTGTAGATGGTCTGCTCCATCTTCAGTTTATTGTTTCCAATGGAGCGCCTTATATTATCGAAGTGATGAGAAGGGCACCAGGGAACTGGGATACATGCCTTTCTTCTGTTGCGTCTGGAGTTGAGTGGAATAAATGGATCATCAGGGCAGAGGCGTGCATGGATTGCCATGGATTTCCTATGGGGCGTATCCAGAGTGGGTATTGGGGTTACTAT
>NZ_JANFYJ010000237.1:0-313 GCF_024460495.1 Hungatella sp. SL.1.14
CTTCCGTACCCGATATCAGTTAAATACGCCGGCAGCTGTAATGCAGCACCTGTTGCAAAGGTCATCGCAAATATGGAAAGCAGAAAAACATAGAAAGCAGGGCTTCTGCGCGCTTCCGCCATGGTAAAACCGACCGGCGCAGGCTTCTTTGCCGCAGCCTGTTCCCCGACCGGCTCGTCAGCGCCCAGCGGCTGAAGATTTTTGTCCGCCGGAGTGGAACGCACGATGAAGACGGTACACGGAATCATGATAACCAGCATGATAAGACCTACAATTTTGTCCGACATACGCCAGCCCATGCTGGAAATCAGGC
>NZ_JANFYJ010000238.1:0-313 GCF_024460495.1 Hungatella sp. SL.1.14
CGTACCGCCGCTCATACCACCGGGCCACCGCCTTTAAGAGGTCCTGCTGGTCACTGATGGCATAGACGTAATTTTTCGGATCCGCAGCCGCCCTGCACAGGGCATCGGTACTATGCCTGGCCGGCGGTATGTTAGGCGCTCCCACGCCTAAATCGATTACAGTCTCTCCCCGTTCTTCCTTCTGTCTTTTTATCTCCAGTAATTTAGAAAATATTCCTTCTCCGAACCGGTCCATGCTCTCAGCAAACCGCATAGATTCCTTTCCACCTCATTCTTCCATCAAAATTCATAATGTTACCATTATAGTACAAAG
>NZ_JANFYJ010000239.1:0-313 GCF_024460495.1 Hungatella sp. SL.1.14
CCTCGATACATATCTCACCCACCTTCATCCGGACTGCAGCAATCCGGGCTGTAACGAGTCGGAGGGCGTCTCTTCCAGCTGGAAGCGGACTACCCTGTTAGTCATGGCGGTTACGCTGCACAACAAACCGGAAGGCATGGCGGTTGGCCTGTCCTTTGCACTGGCTGCACAGCACGGCAATGATCCGGCGCTCTATACCGCAGCCTTGGCTCTCGCCATCGGTATTGGTATTCAGAATTTCCCGGAAGGTGCGGCAATCTCCCTTCCGCTGCGTCAGGAAGGTCTCTCTACCGGTAAAGCATTCTTCCGCGGC
>NZ_JANFYJ010000024.1:0-111219 GCF_024460495.1 Hungatella sp. SL.1.14
AAAAGAGTAGGTAATCCATAGTGCATATCGAACTTACGTTTCTTTTGAACCGTAGGTTTATTAAAGTTACCCTTTTCTTAGAAAATCTTTTTCATTTTCCTCTTGACATATTACCAAATTGCTTATCTGTCCATTATGCTGTTTTTAATTTCAGTTTACGGACAATCGCGCAGTTTGTCAATCCTTATCTGCTGCCGGAGACTGACGTATTAGAAAGCTGCCGCAGTAGTGTTTTAAATTGTATTATAGTGTTTTATACTTGTATTTTACGTAAAAATATGTTATCATAAGACATTGATATTCTCCAATTCTTATTCTAAGAATCGAAGCAATCAGTATCGTCTGTAATTATCAGACGCTGTCACGGCATTTCTGCCAAAAGTTCCATTATCAAAAAGCACTGATCTGGTCTTTCAGGAAAGGGAGTGGTCTGCCTTCAAAACAGAACATTTATAAAATACATCATATTGCCGTTGAAAAATACTCATATTTATAGTATAATGGAGGTAAGAAATATGGTAAAAATCAATAGAAATTATAAGGACCGATTATTCCGCCTGATATTCTGTGAGAAGAAAGATTTGCTGGAACTCTATAATGCCATAAACGGTTCCAGTTATGAGAACCCCGATGAACTGGAGATTGTCACACTCAATGACGTAATCTATATTGGAATGAAAAATGATCTGGCATTCATTTTGGACGAAATTTTGAATCTATGGGAACATCAGAGCTCCTGGAATCCCAATATGCCGCTTCGCGGCCTGTTCTATTTTGCAGATGAATACCGCAAATATATTGAAATGAACCATCTCAATATTTACGGCAGCAGCTTAATCACGATTCCAACACCTCAATATGTCATTTTTTATAATGGTACTCACGAAACACCTGACAGGCTGGAAATTCCGCTTTCTCAGGCATTTCTGCCAAAGAGACCGGATCTGACGCCGTGCGTTGAAGTAAAAGCGGCTTTGATAAACATCAACAGAGGCCGCAACAGAGAGCTTATGAAACATTGCAGAAAGCTGCACCATTATTCAGAGTTTATCGGCCGCATCAGAGACGGACTTGCAGACGGCCTCTCCCTCACAGATGCAACACAGTCAGCCATTGATTCCTGTATAAAAGACGGTATTCTCGCGGAATTTTTGTCCATTCACAGAGCGGAGGTGAATCATGTGATTTTAACAGAATATGATGAACAGCAGCATTTGGCCGGAGAAAGAGAACTTGGCGTTACCTTGGGCTGTCTTATGGTCCAGATACAACTGGTAAGAAAAAAGTTTGAAAAACATCTGGTGCCAGAAACAGCCGCAGAAGAACTGGAGCTGGATAAAGCCTATGTAACTCAGATTTACACCCTTCTAAGAGAACACGGGGAACTGGATGACCGCCAGCTGATGGAATTACTGGCCCATGAACTAAGGTATATCTAGTTACACAATCCCCACCCGGACAGAGATACGTCTTACTGCTGCAAAAAAATAACAGGCGTGGAATTCCGTCAATGAAATCCCACGCCTCATATCCATCTCTCAGCCTCTCACATCAATATCCACCAGTTCCAGGCCATCATCCACTTCATGCAAGTACAGATCGTCAATATGTCTTCGCAGTACCCTTTTTCCTCCCACATCGCCTTCCAGCGTCATCAGTTCCTCCCTGTACATATCCGAGAAAATCGCCGGATTGCCGAACTCTCCCATGTTACACAGGCAGCCTATTCCTCTCTTACTGTTTTTCCAGCCTTCAATCAGGTCCTCTATGGTATCTGCCTTTAAATATGGCTGGTCACAGACTGCGAAGCAATACGCAGCTTCCTCAGCCTTCTGCGGCGACGCAGCTTCCAGTGCCAGGTGAATGGAATGGGAGATTCCCAGACTGCTCTGCACATTCTCTACCACCAGATAGCCTCTTTTTCCCAGATCTTCCATAATCTCCCGATACTGGGTCACAACTATCTTTTTATCGAAAAGGTCATCCGGCAGTTTTGCCACCTCCTCCACGATATACTGATACATCGCTTTCCCGTGAAACGGGGTAAGCAGCTTGTTCCCGTCAAACCGCCTGCTGTCTCCTGCTGCCAGCAGTATAAGAGTCAGTTTCATCTGCCAAATCCTCCATTCTACCTGTCCTTTAAAAAGAAAATGCTCTCCTCCGGCACCACAAGGCGCTCCGGCACCCGCTCTTTCATCTCATCCTTCCAGCGTGCTTTCGGTATCTTCCACCAGAGATCATTTTCAAGAATGAGTGTGACCTCAAATGGATCATCCAGAAGCTGTTTTAAGCGGCATTCCATCACATTCACCTCTGCCTCTTCCCGGGCGGCGGTAAAGTAATGGGCACGGATTCCGATAAACGGCGCATCCTTTGGGACGTTCCTGTCTCTTATTATAACCTGCATATCCCAATTTGGCACGTAAAATGTGTGGTCATCTACATATTTAATGTCCAGAATGTTCTTACACCCTGTCAGTTTGGCCGCAGAGACCGTCTCCGGCTCTTTAAAGACCTCCTTTACTGCTCCGGACACTACAATTTCTCCCTCGTTAATCACATGGATCGTACTGCAGAAACGATAAATCTCATCCCTGCTGTGCGTGACGAGCAGCACATCTCCATCGTAGTTTTTCAGTTCTTCCAGCTGCTCCAGCTGCAGCTTCTCCTTCAGATAATAATCGAGAGCAGAAAACGGTTCATCCAGCATCAGCACTTCCGGCTTCGACGCCATAATCCTTGCCAGCGCAGCCCTCTGCTGCTGGCCTCCCGAAAGTCTGGAGGGATACCGGTCTGCCAGTTCTCCGATATGGTACATATCCAGATACCGCATGGCAGCCTGGCGCCGCTCCCTCTTCGGACAGGAAAGAGCCATCTCCACATTTTCCCGTATGGTCATGTGAGGGAACAGCGCATAGTTCTGAAACAGATAACCGACGCCCCTGTCCTGAATTTTTACATTGATTCCTTTCTCGGAATCAAAGAGCACGCGGCCGTTTAACTCGATTCTTCCCTCATCCGGCGTGAAGATACCGGCAATGCACTTTAAGGTCATACTCTTGCCGCAGCCCGACGCGCCCAGAATCCCCGTGATTCCGGAATCCCTGTCCGTGTCAAAGGCAACGCTTAAAGTCATATCCCTCAATTTTTTCTTGATCTCTACCTTCAGGCTCATGGCTCACTCCTATAAATATTTCTTTTTGCCTGTGGCTGCCACGTTCATACCGGCCACGATCAGCAGGGAAATGGCGACGATGATAACCACGTATTTCCCCGCCCCTTCCATGTCCCCTGCCGCCACCTCCGAGTAGATGGCGAGAGGCAGCGTCCGAGTCTTTCCAGCGATATTTCCGGCTATCATGGCCGTCGCTCCGAATTCCCCCAGGCCTCTTGCAAAAGCCAGAACTCCGCCTGACAGGACACCGGGCATGGCCATGGGCATCAAAATCTTCCAGAATACCTTTCGCTCCGGCAGCCCCAGAGTCCTTGCCGCATTTAATACATTTTCATCAACCAGCTCGAATGCGCCTCTTGCGGAACGGTACATAAGCGGAAAGGATATCAGCACCGCCGCAAGCACCGTCGCCTGCCAGGTAAACACGATTTTATAGCTGAATACTGCAAGAAGCAGCTTTCCGACAGGACGCTTTACACCAAATATATAAAGCAGAAAGAAGCCTGCCACCGTCGGCGGAAGAACGAGAGGAAGTGTAAGCACACCGTCCAGTATGGCCTTTGCCCGTTCTGATTTCAGGGCAATCACCGCCCTGGCCGCCCAAATTCCCAGAAAGAATGTAAAAATAATCGATATGACCGATGTTTTTAGAGAAATGAGAATCGGTGAGTAATCCACTTGTTTCTCCTCCTTATCACCAGCACAGCAGTGCTGGTGCATGTTTAAAATTCAGCATATTACTGCGCAGCTGCGAATCCGTTCTTCACAAAGATTTCCATGGCTTCGCTGCCGGCCAGGAAATCGATGAACTTCTGTGCCCCTTCAGGATTTTCGCAGTCTTTGATGATACCGGCCGGATAAATCGCCTTCTTCACGCTGCCTTCCGGTGCTTCAGCCACGATCGTCACTTTATCGGTCTGCGCTGCATCCGTTGCATATACGATTCCGGCTTTTGCGCTTCCCTCAGCAACCCAGTTCAGGACTTCGGTTACATTCGTTCCGAGACTGGCCTTTGCAAGCACTTCATCCCAAAGGCCCAGATTGGTCAGCGCTTCCTTCGAATACTGGCCCACCGGCACGCTGTCCGGATCACCCAGTGCTGCGTTTTCAGCTTTTGCAATATCCTCGAAAGACGAGTAGCTGCCTTCATCACCGGTCGGTACGATAAAAACAATCTTATTTTCCAGGAGATTTTTAATGCTTCCCTCCTGAATCATGCCTTCGTCGTTTAACGCATCCATCTGCTTCGTCGCCGCCGAGAAGAAAACATCGATACCGGCTCCCTCTTCGATCTGAGTCTGCAGTTTTCCTGAACTGTCATACGTTCCCACAACTGTAAAACCAGGGTTCTGTTCTTCAAACAGCGGAATCAGTTCATCTCTTAAACAGGTCTCCAGGCTGGCCGCCGCCGCGATAGTCACAGTCTGTGCTTCCGCTTCTTTCGCTGCCTCTGCCGTGGTTTCTTCCGCTTTCGCCGTGGTCTCCTTCTGTGTCTCTGCGGCTGACTCTGCCGCCTGTGCTGTCGTCTCCGGTTCAGCCTTTCCGTTTCCGCTGCATGCGGTGAGCGCCGCCATCGCCACAGTTAATGCACCTGCTAATAGAATTGCTTTTTTCATCACTTTACTCTCCTGTTCTTTTTTATATGAAAGATTCCTTCCAGCACTCCGCCTCCTATGGCGGTTGCCTTATCAGAAATGGTCCAGCAGTGTTCTGTGACACCCCTTGGATCAATATCTCCTGATTTCATTCCCTTCGTCACTGCCACACCGTCCTGAAGCAGCCCCCGAACAACGCCTCCCACCTCTGCATATATGGGAGTTCCTCCGCTGCTGCCTACCACATCCCCCTTTTCAACCAGGGTTCCGATCTCCACAGCTCCTGTAAATATACCATCAGAGGCAGCGCGAATAATGCGCTCCTTATCGTATCCTCCGATCATACCCGGGACTCCCGTATTCGGGAAAGCGCTGCCTTCCCAGATACAGCGTCCCAGATTGTGGCCGCGTTTCGTCTCCACCACCACATGACAATCCACCCCCGCCGTGAATCCGGGGCCGACACCGATGACGATATCTGCATCCGTTATTTCCGTTCCCAGATTTACTTTGGCTAAGATCGCATCAACCACAATATCCGGCTTCCAGGATCTAACTGTCTCGCATGACTCATCCACAATCACCGCTACTTTATCCTGATTCACAACACGGTCTATATCCCCGGTATTCCGGCAAAGCACTCCTTCGACATCTTCCACCAGGGCGCTTCCTTCGTAGACCGCCCGGGAAAATGCCACCGTTCTCCGCACGGTTGTAGGAACCGCTATTTCGGTCATTGCCACTGAAAACCCACAGCGGTGCAGTCTGCATCCGATCCCCGTGGCAAGATCCCCGGCTCCCTTTATCAAAACTCTTTCCACAACGTTCTCTTCCTTTCTGATTTCCTCTGTGTTCTGATCTGCTCTGTGTTCCGATCTGTTCTACCTTCTGGCGCACTCTCCGCCGCGTCCCGACAGGATGTCCAGGCCGTGGGGCAGCGTATCCAGCACATACTCCAGACTCTCCCGAACTGCCTTCGGGCTTCCCGGAAGGTTTATAATCAACGTACCTCCACGGATCACGCTCACCCCGCGGCTCAGCATGGCGCGTTTCGTCACCGTCATGCTGCAGGCACGGATCGCCTCAGCGATTCCGGGGGCATTCCGTTCCGCCACCGCCATGGTGGCTTCCGGTGTCACATCACGCCGGGAAAAACCGGTTCCGCCCGTTGTGAGTACCAGATCACACTGAACCTGGTCGCTTAAACGGATCAGTTCCTTCTTCAGCGCCTCTCCTTCATCCGGAAGCAGACTCTGAGCCGCCACCTCATAGCCTGCTGCCTCCAGAATCTCCCTTATCACAGCCCCGCTCTTATCTTCCCTTTCCCCTGCTGCTCCTTTGTCGCTGAGCGTTACGATTCCTGCTCTGTACATACGTTTATTTCATCCCCTTCCTTCATCACGCCTCCGTGCAGCACCCGGGTGAATATTCCATTGGTGGGCATAATACATTCTCCCATCTTCTTAAAAATCTCACAGTGGCTGTGGCACTCCTTGCCGATCTGCGTCACCTCCAGGAGGATATCCCCGCAGGACAGCTTCGTTCCCACGGGAAGGTGAACCAGATCGATCCCCTTCACAATCACATTTTCACCGAATGCGCCGTCACCGATCTCGGCTCCCCTCGCCTTAAAAGCCTCTATCGTCTCATAAGACAGAAGGCTCACCTGGCGGTGCCATTTCCCCGCATGCGCGTCGTGTTCAATGCCAAATTCTTCTATAAAATGGCCTTCTGAAATTCCCTTTTTCTGTGTTCCTTTTTTCTCGCTGATGCAGACAGCCATAATCTGACCCATACTCTTATCCTCCGATTTGATTCATATTTAAACATTGTTTCTCTGTATCATCGAAAAGCAGCCCCTCTTTCTCACCGCCGGCCGAAGAAAGGAAGTGATGGCTTTCCGGTTTCTTCCTGATCCACTGTTCCATCAGATCCTTCAGAGTCTCATCCGATATACCGCTTCGCAGCGGTGTCCGCAAATCAACTCCGGCCGGGCTGTCGAGACAGAGCTTCAAAAACCCGTCCGAGGTCAGTCTCACCCGGTTGCAGCCTGCGCAGAACTTGTGGTGAACGGCGCTGATCAGGCCGATGCAGCCCGCCCCCGACGCAAATGTATAGTAAACCGCAGGCCCGTTTCCTCTTGGCTCCGTACTGATCCTTACATCGCTGTATTCCTCTGAAAGGACGGCAAGCAGCTCCTCGTTATCCATGGCATGGTATTTTCGTCCCTGGCCGATGGGCATCATCTCAATAAAGCGCACCGGAATCCCGTTTTTTACCGAGTATTCTGCAAAGGCAAGCACGTCCTCCCTGCACAGTTCTTCCATCACCGCGCAGTTCAGCTTTACCATAAGCCCGCTCTTTCCGGCTGCTTCAATCCCTTTCATGACATCTGCAAAGCAGTCCCGTCTGGTAATCCGTTGAAAGCGCACCGGGTCCAAGGTATCCAGGCTGATATTGACGCTGGACAGCCCTGAAGCGGCAAGCTCCTGCGCCATTTCCCCCAGCAGAATGCCGTTTGTCGTCATCGTCACATCCTGGATTCCGTCTATCGCGGTCAGCTTACGGATCAGCTGGATGACGCCTTTTCTCACCAGCGGTTCCCCTCCTGTCACTTTCACGCGCCGGATTCCAAGCCCGGCTCCGGCTTCCGCAATTCTGAGAATTTCCTGGTATGTGAGAATATCTTCGTGATTCATTAACGCGACGCCTTCCTCCGGCATACAGTAACGGCATCGCAGATTACACCGATCCGTCACGGAAATGCGGAGGTAGTCGATCGTTCTTCCGTTTTCGTCTCTCATAGGCTCTCTCCGTCTTTCCGGTAAAGGCCGCTCTTCCCGCCAGCCTTCATCAGGAGTGAGATATCCGTCATGGTCATACCCCGGTCCATGGCCTTGCACATGTCATAGATGGTCAGCAATGCCACATTTACGCCGGTCAGCGCTTCCATTTCCACCCCGGTCTTACCGCTGGTCTTCACGGTACAGACGGCCTCCACGGCCATGATTTCATCATGAAGAACAAAGTCCACCGTACACTTCGTCAGCATCAGCACATGGCAGAGCGGAATGAGTTCAGAGGTTCTCTTCGCCCCCATAATTCCGGCCACACGCGCCACACCGAGCACATCTCCTTTTTTGGCGGTTCCCTGCTTTATGGCCTCGTAGACCTCACGGTTTACATGAATCAATCCATGCGCCTCTGCGATTCTGTCCGTCACGGCCTTCTCACCCACATCCACCATGCGTGCATTGCCGTGTTCATCAAAATGTGTCAGTCCTTCCATCTTACCAGCCCTTTCCAAATCCGCAGTTGGGATAATGACAGACCTCACAGGACAGGCAGAGACCGCCTCTTCCCAGTTTGTCAAGCTCTGTCTTTGTTACAGGATCATCCGCCATGAGACGGGGAAGCACCAGATCAAATACGGTGCGTTTCGCATACATGACGCACCCCGGAAGGCCCGCCACCGGAATCTGGCGGCCATCCTTTTCGTAATAGGCAAGCAGGAACATGGCGCCGGGAAGTACCGGAGCCCCGTATGATACGACGCGCGCCCCCGTACTGCGAATGGCCAGAGGCGTCTTGTCGTCCGGATCCACACTCATTCCGCCGCTAACCAACACCATATCGGCTCCCTGGGCGATAAATTCCTCGATGGCCTTCCTTGTGTGGTCCGGATCGTCATCCGTGATCGTCTGTCCCATCACTTCCCCGCCAAACTCCTTCACCTTTTCCTTCAGCACAGGGCCAAATGCATCCTGAATCCGTCCGTGGTAAACCTCGCTTCCCGTCGTCACGATTCCCACTTTTTTATCCTGATACGGAAGTATGGAAAAGATCTTTTTTCCGCCGCAGACCGCCACAGCCTCATCCATCTTCTCCTTCTCAATAACCAGCGGAATAATCCGTGTCCCGCACAGCTTATCGCCCGGCTCTACCGGTGTATTGTTGTGCCTGGAAGCGATCATCATGTCGCCCAGACTGTTGATTCTGTCCAGCAGCTCTGTATCTATTTTAAGAAGCCCGCGGACCGCAGAGGTCAGTTCGATCTTCCCTTCCTTTACGCCGCTCCGCTCCATATGGCTGCCCCTGCACAGACCGCAGAGAATCTCGGCCGCCTCATTTTCATGGTATTTCGACTCGTCCTTTTCCCAGATGTATAAATGCTCCTTGCCCAGCGAGAGCAGCACCGGAATATCTTCCTCCGTCACCACATGGCCTTTCTTAAATTTTGCATCCTTGATCACTCCCGGAATGATCTGCGTAATGTCGTGACACAGTACGTGTCCCACCGCATCTTCTGTCCTGATCTCCCTCATGACTCCAGCTCCTTTATCCTCATTTTTATAGTCTCCCGTTCCTTTTCACACTTCTTCAAAGTGACGGATCTGCCGCATCGATATTCTCACTCGAGAATATCCATATGAAAATTAAAATGGGTAATTATCTGTCCCCATCTGTCTCTATGAACAATAATACTTTTCAAACAACTCGGCAACCGCATGTTCTGCTTCATTCACAAACTGCAGGTACCTGTTTAAAAACGCTTCGCCCTCTTCGGTCAGAACCGTGGCGCCGCCGTTCTCTCCGCCGCGCTTTCCCTCCATCAGCGGAAATCCCAGGTCCTCCTCCGCCTTATGTATGATCTTCCATGCCTTGGAATAGGCCATATGCATCTCCTGACACGCGGCCGCTAAGGAACCGCGCTCCCTCACGAGCTGCATCAGGCCTGCGACTCCCGGTCCAAAATTCCGTTCCTCATAGTAAAGCCTGAGTTTCATATGGAAACGCAGTTTTTTCTCCTGTTCCATCTTCGCCGCCTTTCTTTTCCGCTGTCACACTTCGCGCTCCTGCTGCGGATGCTTCCGGTCCAGAAAGCATGACACCGCACACCGCACCTGGGACAGCCGTTCCACTTCCCCTGCTATCTCGGCCGCCTTTGCCAGAAGTCCCTCATCGTCCGCCTTATTGATCACCACCCGGTAGTCTCTTTCCCCCACCAGTTTTCTCGTACCGGCATCACTGGTGAGAATCTTCGCCGCATCACCGCACGTAATCCGGTGGCTGTAACGGCCATTCGGTTCTTTCTTTAGTCCCAGCAGAGCTGCCGCCTGTTCTGTGCGGAAACAGAACTCCTCCATCTCACCGCCGATGCAGTTCAGTCCCATACAGCCGATTACCACGTCGGTATATTCCGGAATCACAGGTTCTCCGTTTCCCGGTACCTTTATGGGAAGCCGCTTTGCCCCATCCGCTTCAATCAGCAGGACATCGGCCAGTTCTTTAAGCACTGCCGTCTCCGTTAAGGGCAGGCTCTTAAGCTTTCCTTCCGCCGCAGGCACACCAGCCACAAGGACTGTACCATTACCATGATCAGCCCTGCTTCGATCCGGCTTCCGCGCATTCCGCGCCAGCCATTCCGCCGCATCCGAAGCACGGTCGCTCTCCACCACGTTCCGGTCCGCCGGATGAAAGATATGGGTCGTCGTCGTCACAATCACTGTCTTCCCCATATCTGCCAGTTCATCCGCCAGCCGGAACATGACGCTGGTCTTTCCGCCTCCGCCGGTCAGGGCAATCACCCTGTGACGTTTTGCAGAAAGTGCTAATGCCTCCCACAGAGAGCTGCATTCCCGAAGTCCGTCATGTTCCCAACTGTAAAATACCATACCTCTATATCCTTTCAATTCCCGGATCAGCACATTCCGGCGTTATGCTTAATCCAGTTCCATCCGCCGTTTTCTCGGAACGTAGGCCCCGGTCTTCTCTAACACAACCTTGCCGTCCTTTGCGGCCAGCTCGCCCTTTAAGAAAACCAGCTCCGCTTTTCCCTTCACCTTCGTGCCTTCAAACGGGCAGTAATCCACATTGGCAACTTGGTTCTCCACGGACATGGTCCACTCGGTATCCGGGTTCCATACGACGATATCCGCATCGCTTCCGGGAGCGACAGCCCCCTTCTGAGGATAGACGCCGTAAAGCTTTGCCGGATTCTCAGACAGCAGACGGCACATCTGCTCCAGCTTCAAATCCCGTTCCAGAACGCCGAAGCTGTAAATTAAGGCCGGCCTCGACTCCACTCCCGGCATCCCGCAGGGGATCTTCGTAAAATCGTCCTTTCCCGCCGCCTTCTGGCCGGTGGTAAAGCTGCAGTGGTCGGTTGAAATAGTCTGAATATGGTCTTTTCTGATGGCGTTCCACAGTCTTGTGCTGTCCGTCTCCTTCTTGATCGTAGGCGCAATCACATATTTGCTGCCCTCAAAATCCGGCAGGCTGTAGACGCTTTCATTTAAAATGAGATACTGAGGACACGTCTCCAGAATCACTTCCTGGCCCCGTTCTCTCGCGTACTTCACTTCCTGATAACCGGCTCCGGAGCTTAAGTGCACGATGATAACCGGAGTATGCACCAGATCCGCAATCTTGAGCAGACGGCTGATCGCCTCCGCCTCCACCACGGCCGGTCTCGTCTTCGGATGCGCGTCGGTAGTCAGATGGCCCTTCGCCTTCTCTTCTTCTGTCAGCGCCTCGATGATCCCTTTATTCTCACAGTGAACGCCGGCGATTCCGCCCACCTCTTTCAGCCGCTTTAAGACCTGGTAGATGGATTTGTCATCCAGCACCATATCGTCATAGGTCATGTAGATCTTAAAGGAGGTTACGCCCTCGTCTACAATCTGCCGGAGTTCTTCGCTGATATTCGGATTCCAGTCGGATATGGCCAGATGAAAGCCGTAATCACAGGAAGCATTGCCGTCGG
Organism: Hungatella sp. SL.1.14; assembly: GCF_024460495.1. Classification (NCBI taxonomy): domain Bacteria; kingdom Bacillati; phylum Bacillota; class Clostridia; order Lachnospirales; family Lachnospiraceae; genus Hungatella; species Hungatella sp. SL.1.14. Next base: position 11,537 of record NZ_JANFYJ010000024.1, read on the forward strand.
CCTTTTCATGCCAGTTCTCCAGCGCTTTATGTAAGCATTCTCCCTTATACTGGGTCGCAAAGTCAATAATCATGGTTGTGCCGCCTGATAAGGCAGCTTTCGTTCCCGTCTCAAAATTATCCGCGGTAACCGTTCCGGACACATGCAGATCAAAATGGGTGTGTGCGTCGATAAAGCCGGGAAACAAAAGTTTTCCTGACACATCAACCACTTCGGCCTCCTCATCCGTAATCTCCGGAGCTACGGCCCCGATCTTCCCATCCTCTATCAGAACATCAGCTTTTTTACAGCCTTCGCCCGATACCACGGTACCGCCTTTTAATACTTTTTTCATGGGACAAATCCTTCCTTTCTGCTGTCTGAATCCCCGTAAAGCTGTCTGTTACAGGAAAGAAGCGTATCGGGCTTCCTCCCGCTTAATCCGTTCCATACCGGCTTTCCCCGCCGCATGCCCGATCTTCAGCCTGACGACGCAGACATCGTTCCAGCTGCTTTGAATGGCTGCCTCGCCCTCCTTCGTGTATTCCGGGGAAAATCGTTCCGCCAGAAGCTTTAACGCCTCCCGCTTCTCTTTTTCATCCGTCACAACCGAAGCTCTGCCAAATACAATCACACTGGCATAAGCAGTCGAAAATGCTTCCGGGATCACCTCATCTTCCCCCACCACGCAGAAGGAAACCTTGTCGGAGCGCTGAAAGCCCTCCATCTTATGGCCCTCCTTTGCACAGTGAAAATAGATGGCATCGTCTCCGTACACATAGTTCATCGGAACACCGTACGGGTATCCGTCGTCTCCCTGTACAGACAGTACTCCATAAGTTCCGTTCTTTAAAATACTCCTGGCTTCCGTTTCCGATAACTGCTGATTTTTTCTTCTCAATTCCCTGAACATGACAGCCTCCAATCTCCGCTCGCATGCATAAGCGTAACCTGCATAAGGTTCTGTGAATTTTCACTGAAATAACTTATTTTCAGTATACCTTATTTTTCTTTTGCATACAACCGTTTCCAGTGGAGAAACGTATTTTTACTTTAAGGGCGCAGGACCATACTGCTCGGCCCTCTGCGCCCTTATCAAGGTTTTGCTTTTTACTTTTGCGATTACTTTTTGCTCTTTCTGTATGCCGTATCTTCCAGAGGCAGCGACGTGCGGAAGTTTCCGTCGAGCTTGTAGTAGGCGCCCTGGACTGCCGGTGCCGTCGGAATGGAGGTGATTTCTCCGATTCCCACTGCTCCGTATGCCAGCGGATCCTTATTTTCCTCGACAATGATACTCTCCACCGGCGGAGTCTTATCCGCACGGAACAGGCCCAGCGTACCGAATTTGGCCAGCGGCTTTCCATGATCCAGCGGGAAATCTTCGGTCAGCGCGAATCCAAGGGACATCACCACGCCGCCCTCGATCTGTCCTTCTACGGACAGCGGGTTAATGGCTTTTCCGACGTCATGAGCCGCAACCACCTTTTCAATGGTTCCGTCCTCGTTTAAGCATACCACCTGGGTTGCGTAGCCGTAGGCCACATGGGATACCGGATTCTTCTTGCCGCACCCCATGGGATCTGTAGCCGCCAAATACTCTCCGTAATACTCTTTTCCGTTTAAATCCTCCAGGGTCTTTCCTCCCTTCAGATCTTCCAGAATATCCATACAGGCCCTTCTGGCCGCCTCGCCTGTCACCAGGGTCTGACGGGAACCGGAAGTCGTACCGGAATCGGGGGCCAGGTTCGTCTCCGCAGCCACATAGACTACGCGGTCTCCTGTCACGCCCAGCGCCTCACAGACTACCTGCTCCAGCACGGTTCCCAATCCCTGGCCGATGCAGGAGGCACCGGAACGGACGTATACCTTTCCATCCTCGATGGTCATGCGGCAGCGGCCCCAGTCCGGGATACCGACGCCGACGCCGGCATTCTTCATGGCACAGCCGATGCCCACGTACGGGTGGCTGTCATAGACCTCCTTCACCGCTTCCAGCGTCTCTGCAAGCGCCGTTCCCGGAGAGGCGATCTGACCGTTAGGCAGCTCCTGCCCCGGCCGGATGGCGTTGCGGTAGCGGATTTCCCACGGAGTAATCCCCACCATCTCTGCCAGCAGATTTAAGTTACACTCCGTAGCAAAGCAGCTCTGGGTTACGCCAAACCCGCGGAACGCTCCCGCAGGCGGATTATTGGTATAGACGGCAGTGCCGTCGATATCGATGTTCTGATAATTGTAAGGACCTGCCGCGTGGGTACAGAGCCTCTGAAGCACCGGTCCTCCCAAAGAAGCGTAAGCACCGGTATCCGTAATCACCTTCGCCGTCATACCGGTTAAATATCCGTTTTCGTCACAGGCTGTGGTGAACTCCATCCACGCCGGATGGCGTTTCGGATGAATCATAATGCTTTCTTTTCTCGTCAGCCTCACCTTAACCGGCTTTCCCGTATGGTAAGCGAGAAGGGCCGCATGATGCTGTACCGCCATGTCCTCCTTGCCGCCGAAGCCGCCGCCTACCAGTTTGTTGATGACATGGACCCTGGAAAGCTCCCAGCCCAGCATTCCGGCGCATTCGCGCTGCGTATCATACGTGCCCTGGTCTGAAGAATAGATCAGAGCCTCTTCTTTTTCCCTGTCTACAATGGCGACTGCACACTCGGGCTCCAGGAACGCGTGCTCTGTAAATGGAGTGCGGTATTCCTTTGTCACCACGTATTTGGAGTTCTCGATGGCCTTCTTCGCATCGCCGCGCACCAGGTGCTCATGGGCCAGCACGTTTCCGGTCTCATGAACCAGCGGCGCATCCGGTTTTAAAGCTTCCTGCGGGCTGAATACGCCCTCCAATTCCTCGTATTCGATCTTCACCAGCTTTTTGGCCTCTTCCAGAATCTCCGGCGTATCGGCCGCTACCAGGCAGACCGCGTCGCCCACGTAACGGGTGATCTCACCTACCGGGATCATGGTATCCCAGTCCTTCTTCAGATGGCCTACTTTATTGCCGCCCGGAACGTCATCGGCGGTTAAGACCGCCCGGACCCCCGGCAGAGCAAGCGCTTCCGACTTATCGATGGACAGAACCCTCGCCCTCGGATACGGTGTGCGGATGGCGCTTCCGTAGATCATGCCTTCCACTTCCATATCGTCCACGTACTCCCCGTAGCCCAGTACCTTCTCCGGTACATCCACACGGTGGGCGCGCTGTCCGATATGATCCACCACCGGCGCCTTCAAATCCTTTGCGTCCTCGCGGAACAGCTTTGCCGCCAGCAGAATCGCGTCGATAATCTTCTTATATCCTGTACAGCGGCAGATATTGCCGCGGATCGCAAAGGCAGCCTCGTCGCGGGTCGGATCCGGATTCTGGTCAATCAGCCCCTTTGCACACATCACCATGCCGGGGATACAGAAGCCGCACTGCACGGCTCCCGCTTCTCCAAAGGCATAGACAAATACTTCTTTTTCCCTGTCACTGAGCCCTTCTACTGTTACGATGGATTTTCCCTCCATCTTTGAAACCTTCTGGACACAGGCCTTGGTGGCCTTTCCGTCGATCAGAACCGTACACGTTCCACAGGCGCCCTCACTGCAGCCATCCTTGACGGATTTGAGCCCCAGATCGTTTCTCAGCACATCAATCAGCTTCCGGTCCTCTTCTACGGCAACACTCGTTCCATTTACCTGTAAGGTATACATAAGTTCACCTGCTTTCCCTATGCTAATAGGTAATCATAATCTTTGCAGACAGTTTCCATGACTTTACGCAAGCCCTCCGGAATTACGCTCTCGCTGTCCGCGGCATTCCAAGTATAAATGTTTCCAAGATAACGCACTTTGCAGGAAACAGCAGCCCGGTCGAGGACGACAAAGCCCTGATTTTTGCTGTTTTCCATATCCGCTTCATTGGCAAACAGGGTAAATTTATCTAAGTACGGAGCACTGTCGTACGGACAGAAGCTCTTACAGTTGCCACACTCATTACACATATAATCCACGTGAATAATCTGGTGTTTTTCCATTCCCGGTACACGGATCGCTATGTTGGCACGGTTCGGACATACCTCCGCACAGTTCTCACAGATATTGGAGCAGCCGAGGCAGCGTGTGCTGTCTTCCTTATATTCCTTCGTCCCGGCCAGAATACCGCGTCTGTCATAGAGTTTTCCCAAATCCTTCACGGTATCATCAAAGTCTCTGGCTGCCTTTCCGCCGATAATGGCTTCCACAGCCATTCTGGCATCACGCATGGCTTCAACGACCGTCTTCGGCCCGTATAAGCCGTCACCGACTGCATAAACGCCTGAAACGGAGGTTTCCAGTGTCTCCTCGTTTACCATGGCTCTTCCTCTGTCATTCACATGGATTCCGTTGGCCTTTAAGAAATCGGTCGGAACCTGCTCACCGACTGCCGCAATTACGGTATCCGCAGGAATTTCCACGGTCTCGCCCGTCTCTGACACGCCTCTTCTGCCGGAAGCGTCGTAATCAGACAGCTTCATCACATTGCAGAGCAGCTTTCCATTTTCCAGCTTCACAGGAGATAAAAGCTCCTTAAACTCTACGCCGTCTTCCACTGCCATCACAAGTTCTTCCTCATCGGCCGGCATAAAGCGTTTCGTTCTTCTGTATACGAGATAGGAGTGTTCTACCCCTTTCGTCCTCTTTACGGCTCTGGCTGTATCCATCGCGGTGTTTCCTCCGCCGATGACAACGACATTTTTGCCGATATTAACATTTCCATCAGAAGCCTTAAACTGTGCCAGGAAATCAAGGGCGTTCATGGCCTCTCCCGCCTCCAGCTTAAGCACGCCCGGTTTGGAAGCGCCTGTAGCCAGAATAATGTAATCATAGCCTGCCTTCTTCAAATCCTCCAGGCTCTCCACTCTCGTGTTCAGCTTCACCTCTGCACCGTAAGCCGTAGCCAGCGCCACATCCTTTGCAATCGCTTCATCAGAGATACGGAATCCCGGAATCACATGCTTCACCACACCACCAAGGCTGTCGCCAGCCTCGAAGATCGTAGCCGGACATCCATTCTTCGTCAGGAAATACGCAGCCGCCAGACCAGCCGGGCCGCCGCCGACAACAGCAGTCTTCTTTCCCTTCAGCTCTCCAGCCTTGATTTCCTTCATCAGAGCATCGTAACCGCCTTCCGCACACACCAGCTTGACGCCGCGGATATTGACCGGATCCTCATAGAAGTTGCGGTTACATTTGCTCATACAGTTATGCGCACAGATGGTACCCGTGATAAATGGAAGCGGATTCTTCTCTGCGATCACCTTCATGGCCTCCTCATACTTACCGGCTCCGGAAAGCTGTAAATACGTGGTCACATCCTGGTGAATCGGACATCCCTCTTTACACGGCGCCACATAGCAGTCTGTAAGCGGAACCGGTTTGTTCATCTTTCTGGACGGAAGCGGTTTCACCGCCTTTACATGGTGTTCGTCCGTAATCGCGGACTCCGCCAGCTTTGCAGTCTTCTCCGGGTCCACGCCTGTAAATTCCACGCTTCCACATTCCGCCGAACGCAGGTGAGGACTTACCAGTTCCAGTTCCTTCGCCATCTGATCCAGTCTCTGGTATCCGCCCGGCTTTAACAGGGTGGTAGCTACCGTTACCGGCCAGATTCCCGCATCGATGATGCCCTTAATATTATGATAATCTGCGCCGCCCGAATAAGAGATTCTCAGCTTTCCGTCAAATTCCTTCGCCAGCTTCGCAGCCAGGGAAATGGACAGCGGATACAGGGACTTTCCTGACATATACATCTCTTCACTCGGAAGCTCGTTCTGTTTCACATCAACCGGGAATGTATTGGTAATCTTCACGCCAAATTCCAGATTCTTCTCTCCAGCCAGTTTCATCAGCCTCTGAAGCATCGGAACCGCATCCTGATACTGTAAATCATCGAGGAAATGGAAATCACCGAAGGCGACGTAATCGTATCCCATCTCATCCATGGTCTTTCTTGCAAATTCATATCCGAGAAGAGTCGGATTGCACTTGATAAAGGTGTGAAGCCCCTTCACCTCGATCAGGTACTTAGCGATCCGCTCGATCTCCTGCGGCGGGCAGCCATGCAGTGTGGAAAGCGTGACGGAATTACAGATATTGGAAGAAATGCCTTCGATATCCTCTTTCGTCACATGCTGAAACATGGAAACGTTCTCCAGCAGGTACTGTCTGCAGCTTCTAAAGGTCTCCGTATCCTTCGCATCCTTCATGGACTCAATGAAGGAATCAATCTTCGGGGACTTAATGCCTTCCAGATCGTATCCCACGCTCATATTGAACTGGAATCCATCCATGGAGCCCAGCCCATACTCCTTCGCCATAATGCTCAGTAAAAACCATGCCTTTATGTACTCTTCCTGTGCCTGCGGAACGTAAAGCTCTGTAGACCACTCACAGTTGTAACACTCATCATCGGCCTTAATACAGGGCTTATTCACCGGAAGATCCTCACCATCGATGATCTGAACCGTCTTAAGCTCAAAGAACCGGCTTCCCGCATAGTAAGCCGCTGCAATATTCTGGGTCAGCTGGGTATGAGGGCCCGCCGCCGGACCAATCGGAGTCTCCAGCGTCCTGCCAAAGATCTTCCTGTCATTCTCCGCCTTCGCCTGGTAAGGTCTGTAAACGCCAAATACCGTTCCTTTCTCCTTATGTTCCTTCATTACCCACTCCACTAACTGTGAAAATGGCATTGGTGTCATTCTGTCTCCCATCATTAACCTCCTGATTTGCGGGTATTTATCTTTTTAGATGTATTGGCTGCCGGGTCCGCGGTTTTTGGAGGATATCCCGGCTGCCGCTGAAAAAAAGAAAACACCTCGCTGTGAATTTTCTAATATTTTCTTTCTGCTTTATTGGTATTGTGATCATTACTTCAAAATTCTAAATCATACAAAACTCTTTTACATTACAATTACTGTCTTCATTTTACATCAATCAAAAGCCTTTCCAACTGGAATCTTCTGCCTGCATTTTCTGCTTTTGTTCCGCCAGTCCTATTGGCCTCTCTACCTGCTGTTGATTCGGTCTGCCAGTTCTTTCGCCGCCTGTCTGCAGTCAGCCATGACTTTCTCTTCGTCGATGTTTGTCAGGATTCTGTCTTTCATTAAGACTTTTCCGTTGCCTACCGTCGTTGTCACGCTTCTTCCGGTCATGCCGAAAAGAATATGACTGTTTACGTTGTCTGCATTCATCGGGGTCAGCGGGATATAGTCGGTTACGATGACATCGGCCGCCGCGCCTTCTTTTAAGACGCCAAGAGGCTTCTTGAAGTAGCGGTTGGCAATCTTTGCATTTCCTTCAAACAGCATCTGCGGTACCTCACCCCAGGCTGCATTCGGATCGCAGAGATGGTGTTTGTGAAGTACGTTGGCAACCTTATAGGACTCCGTCATATCGTGTGTGTATCCATCGGTTCCAAGACCGGTTAAGATTCCTCTGTGAACGATCTCCATGGTTGGAGGACAGCCGCAGGCATTGCCCATGTTGGATTCCGGATTATGTACCACCATGGTATCGGTTTCCTTAATTAATTCCATCTCGTGAGGATTTACGTAGATGCAATGGCCAAGCAGCGTCTTCGGGCCAAGGATATTGCAGTCCATCAGACGGTCTACAATACGCTTGCCGTATTTCTTTAAGCAGTCATGAAGGTCTTCAATGCCTTCCGCCACATGAATATGGTAGCCCACCTCGGCCGGTTTGTTGGCCGCAGCCAGTTCCATGGTCTCGTCGGAGATTGTAAACTGTGCGTGCATACCCATCATTCCCGCGATCATGTCACTGTCGTCTGCCAGTGCGTGCTTGATAAATGCCGCATTTTCCATGACTGCTTCCCTGGCTTTATCCATGCCGTCACGGTCGGATATCTCGTAGCATAAGCAGGAACGGACGCCTGTCTCTTTTGCCGCTTCTTCTATTTTAAACAGGGAATCGCGGATATGGCCAAAGCTTGCATGGTGGTCAAAGGTGGTGGTAATACCGTTCTTAATAGAATCGATGTAGGTCGCCATCGCGGAAAGCCTTGTCTCCTCCAGCGTTAAGTTGCGGTCGATCGTCCACCACATTCCGTCCAGGATCTCTAAAAATCCGTGCGGATCGTAGCCTTTGATGCTTAACCCTCTCGCAAACGCGCTGTAGATGTGCTCATGGGCATTGATAAACGCCGGCATGATAACGCCGCCTTTGGCATCGATATATTCTGCATCGGGATATGCTTCCTTTATCTCTTTTGTTGCTCCTACTTTAATAATAGTGGATCCATCCATCGCCACTGCTCCATCTTCCAAAAACGGAGCCTCCGGGTTTCTTGTGATCATTCTTCCATTACCGATAATCAGCATGTCTCCATCTCCTTTTCTCTCTTTTTCCTTATTTCTCGTCAAAATCTCAAAAATTTTGAGTATACAGTGTGCACATGGAACCTTCCCCGTCTCCTGCGCTTTGTTCTTGCATATTGTCTATGAGAAATTTTCCCTTCCCATCATTTTTATGCAGTTTATACTATAAATATCTTTATAGGTACAGTGTATCATCTAAAAGTAAGAAATGCAAGATGAAAATACAAAAAAAATTAGTTTGCCTAAAAATTTTTTAGAAAAAGTATTGATTTTTCATTTTTTTATGTTATGATGGGAGTATAAGAAATCACTTTTCAAGCAAGGGGGGTTGCAAGATGGATTCAAAGCTCGAACAACTGACACAGATTGCACACGGTGTGGCATCCCATTTTGGAAACGCCTGTGAGGTGGTCATCCACGACTTAAAAAAGCAGGATATAGAAAGCTCTATCGTCTATATCGAAAACGGTCACGTAAGCAACCGGAAGCTGGGAGACGGACCCTCGGAAATCGTTCTCGAAACGCTGAACCGGGATCCCGAATGCTTAAAAGACCGGCTGTCCTATTTAACGAAGACAGATGACGGACGGATTTTAAAATCCAGCACCATGTATATAAGAGGAAAGGACGGTTCCGTTGATTATATCTTTTCCTTAAATTATGACATCACAGGGCTGCTTACCGTAGACAATGCGATCCGCTCTCTCATCTCCACCGCGGAGATGGCAGGAGAAGACAGGCAGCCAAGAAAGATTACACACAACGTCAATGATCTTTTAGACACCCTGATCGAACAGTCCGTACAGCTGGTTGGCAAACCGGTAGCTCTGATGAGCAAGGACGACAAGATCACCGCGATTCAGTATTTGAACGATGCCGGAGCGTTCCTGATTACCAAATCCGGCGACAAGGTTTCCAACTTTTTCGGAATATCCAAGTTCACACTCTACAGCTACATGGACGCCGGAAAAGAAAACAGATAATTCATATAAAACATATTAAATAAGAAGAAGGAGAATCAAACATCATGAATCCAATCGAATGGGTGGTTAACACCATGCCGAAGACAGATGACAAGAATTTATCTGTCATGGCGCTGGACGAAATCGGAAAGGCAAGGAAATTCCATGAAAGCTTCCCGCAGTACAGCAAGACGCCGCTTGCCAAACTCGACCACATGGCCGAATACTTAGGTCTGGGTCAGGTTTACGTGAAGGACGAATCCTACCGCTTCGGTTTAAACGCTTTCAAGGTACTGGGTGGTTCCTTCGCCATTGCGAAGTACATAGCACAGCAGACAGGAAAAGACGTTTCCGATCTTCCATACAGTGTTTTAACTTCCGAAGAGCTTCGGAAAGAATTTGGTCAGGCTACCTTCTTTACAGCTACAGACGGCAACCACGGACGAGGCGTTGCATGGGCTGCCAACCGGTTAGGACAGAAAGCGGTTGTCTTCATGCCGAAGGGCTCCACCATCACCCGTTTTAACAACATCAAGGCAGAGGGCGCAGAGGTTACCATCGAGGAAGTCAACTATGACGAATGTGTCCGTATGGCCGCCGACGCTGCTTCCAAAACAGAACACGGCGTTGTCGTACAGGATACCGCGTGGGACGGCTACGAAGAGATTCCGGCATGGATCATGCAGGGATACGGAACCATGGCGATGGAGGCCGGCGAGCAGTTAGAGGAATACGGCTGCGACAGACCGACTCACGTATTCGTTCAGGCAGGCGTCGGTTCACTTGCCGGAGCCGTACAGGGCTACTTCGCAAACCGCTATCCGGAGAATCCTCCCAAGGTTGTCGTTGTAGAAGCAGATGTTGCGGCCTGTCTCTACAAGGGCGCGAAAGCCGGCGACGGCGGCATTCAGATCGTAGACGGCGATATGCAGACCATCATGGCCGGTTTAGCCTGCGGCGAGCCGAATACCATCTCCTGGGATATTTTAAAGAATCACGTAGACACCTTCGTCTCCGCTCCAGACTGGGCAGCGGCAAAAGGCATGAGAATGCTGGCGGCTCCGATTAAGGGAGACGTATCCGTAACGTCCGGTGAGTCCGGCGCAGCTCCATTCGGAATTCTTGCCTGCATCATGACCATGGATGAGTACAAAGATTTAAGAGACCACTTAGGACTCAACAAAGATTCAAAGGTTCTCCTCTTCTCCACCGAGGGCGACACAGACCCGGACCGCTACAAAGCAATCGTTTGGGAAGGCAAAGAACGCTAGGCATAATTTTCTTTTGATGAGCCAAAGGCAAATCGAACTATATTATAAAATAATAATAAAACGGAGGGTATTAAAATCATGGATTACGCAAAAATCAAAGAGGCAGCAAAAAATTACGAAGCTGACATGACCAGGTTTTTAAGAGACATCGTAAAGTTCCCGGGTGAGAGCTGTGACGAGAAGGCTCATATCGACCGCATCGCAGAAGAGATGAGAAAACTGGAATTTGACAAAGTTGTTATCGATGATATGGGAAATGTTCTCGGCTACATGGGAACAGGCGCTACCTTAATCGGCTTCGACGCCCATATCGATACGGTAGGAATCGGCAACAAGAGCAACTGGAACTTCGATCCGTACGAAGGCTACGAGAATGACACTGAGATCGGCGGCCGCGGCGTTTCCGATCAGTGCGGCGGCATCGTATCAGCCGTTTACGGAGCCAGAATCATGAAGGATTTAGGTCTTTTAAGCGACAAATACACCGTTCTGGTAACCGGTACGGTTCAGGAAGAAGACTGTGACGGTCTCTGCTGGCAGTACATCATCAACGAAGACAAGGTTCGTCCGGAATTCGTTGTATCCACAGAGCCTACTGACGGCGGTATCTACCGCGGCCAGAGAGGACGTATGGAAATCCGTGTAGACGTAAAAGGCGTTTCCTGCCACGGCTCCGCTCCGGAACGCGGCGACAACGCGATCTACAAGATGGCCGACATTCTTCAGGATGTACGCGCATTAAATGAAAATGACGCAGCCGACGACAAGGAAGTCAAAGGCCTCGTTAAGATGCTGGACGAAAGCTACAACGCAGAATGGAAAGAAGCCAACTTCTTAGGACGCGGTACTGTAACCGTTTCAGAAATCTTCTTTACATCACCAAGCCGCTGTGCTGTTGCCGACTCCTGTTCCGTATCCTTAGACCGTCGTATGACAGCCGGCGAGACATGGGAAAGCTGCTTAGAGGAAATCCGCAGCTTACCGAGCGTCAAAAAATACGGCAATGATGTAACCGTATCCATGTATGAATATTCCCGTCCTTCCTACAAAGGACTTACTTATCCGATCGAGTGCTACTTCCCGACATGGGTTATTCCGGAGGATCACAAGGTGACAAAATCTCTGGAAGAAGCCTATAAGAACTTATACGGCGATGTTCGTATCGGCGCAGAAGAAACACTTGCCATGAGAACAGCCCGTCCATTGACAGACAAATGGACCTTCTCCACCAACGGCGTTTCCATCATGGGACGCAACGGTATTCCGTGTATCGGCTTTGGACCTGGCGCAGAGGCTCAGGCTCACGCTCCGAACGAGAAGACATGGAAGCAGGATTTAGTAACGTGTGCAGCCGTTTACGCAGCACTTCCTTCTATCTACTGCGAGAAATAATTATTTAGCCAATCAGTTGCCATTTTGTAACCATATATGCCGGCTGCAGGTCCTCCTTAAAACCTGCAGCCACCCCTAAAACAATCACTCTTGCCGGCAGCCTTCATTCCTTCCCCAAATCTATGACGGGCTGTACAGCATGCAGGATAGATACCAAATAACATTACACTTTATTTCAGGAGGCTTTATACCAATATGAAAACCTTACAGGATTACATCGACAAATTAAACGCTTTAAATTTCAAGGAAATGTACAACAATGATTTCTTTTTAACCTGGGAAAAGACAGACGAAGAACTGGAAGCTGTCTGGACCGTTGCTGACGCTCTCCGCTTTATGAGAGAAAACAACATTTCCACAAAGGTATTCGAGAGCGGCCTCGGAATCTCCTTATTCCGTGACAACTCCACACGTACCCGTTTCTCCTTCGCTTCCGCATGTAACTTACTCGGTCTGGAAGTTCAGGACTTAGACGAGGGCAAGTCTCAGGTAGCTCACGGCGAGACCGTTCGCGAAACAGCCAACATGATCTCCTTCATGGCTGATGTAATCGGTATCCGTGATGACATGTACATCGGCAAGGGCAACGCTTATATGCACGAAGTTGTTGACTCTGTTACACAGGGCCACAAGGACGGAATCTTAGAGCAGAAGCCAACCTTAGTAAACTTACAGTGTGATATTGACCATCCGACACAGTGTATGGCTGATATGTTACATATTATCCATGAGTTCGGCGGCCTTGAGAACTTAAAAGGCAAAAAGCTGGCTATGACATGGGCTTACTCTCCTTCTTACGGCAAACCGTTATCCGTTCCTCAGGGCGTCATCGGTCTGATGACACGTATGGGCATGGAAGTTGTTTTAGCTCATCCGGAAGGCTACGAGGTTATGCCTGAGGTTGAGGAAGTTGCAAGAAAGAACGCTGAGAAGTCCGGCGGTTCCTTCCGCGTATCCCACGACATGGCTGACGCATTCAAAGACGCTGACATCGTTTACCCGAAGAGCTGGGCTCCATTCGCAGCAATGGAAAAGAGAACGAACCTTTACGGCGAAGGCGACACAGAGGGCATCAAGGCTCTGGAGAAGGAATTACTGGCTCAGAACGCAGAGCACAAAGACTGGTGCTGTACCGAAGAGCTCATGAAGACCACAAAGGATGGCAAGGCTCTGTACTTACACTGCTTACCGGCAGATATCAATGACGTAAGCTGTGTAGACGGTGAAGTAGAAGCTTCCGTATTCGACCGCTACCGCGATCCGTTATACAAAGAAGCCAGCTTCAAGCCATACGTAATCGCCGCTATGATCTTCCTTGCCAAGTTTGAGAATCCACAGGAAATCTTAAAGAAGCTGGAAGAAAGAAACACGCCACGCGTATTCAAATAAAGAATTGGAATCCGGGCGCACCCGCTGCCAGCGAGTAGCAGGTGCGTCCTTTTTTATTCCCGCGGCCCCGCACGAAAAGTGCCGGGCGGCCATTTTTCCATCGAACGCGCCGCAAGGCTGCGTGAGGCGGATTTCTAAAAAAACCGGTGGAGGGTTTATTCAATGAACAAAAAGAAAAGAATCGTCATCGCCCTGGGCGGCAATGCCTTAGGCAATACACTGCCGGAACAGATGACGGCAGTTAAAATCACGGCAAAAGCGATCGTAGACCTGATCGAAGAAGGCTGCGAGGTTGTCGTTGCACACGGCAACGGACCTCAGGTCGGCATGATCAACAACGCCATGAGCGCACTGAGCCGTGAAGATCCGAATCAGCCGAATACCCCTCTCTCCGTCTGTGTAGCCATGAGCCAGGCTTATATCGGCTATGACTTACAGAATGCGCTGAGAGAGGAATTATTAAACAGAAACATCACGGATATTCCGGTTACGACCATGATCACACAGATCCGCGTCGATGCGGAGGATCCTGCATTTAACGCACCTTCCAAGCCAATCGGCCATTTTATGACAGAAGAACAGGCTAAGATTGCAGAAGAAAAATACGGATATATCATGAAGGAAGACGCAGGCCGCGGCTACCGCCGTGTCGTTGCTTCTCCTAAGCCCGCCGAAATCATTGAAATCGGCGCAATCCGTTCCCTCGTGGACTCCGGACAGCTGGTTATCGCCTGCGGCGGAGGCGGAATCCCGGTTACTCTGATCGGGAACCATTTAAAAGGCGCAAGTGCCGTAATTGACAAAGACTTTGCAAGTGAACTGCTGGCTGAAGAGCTGGATGCTGATTTTTTAATCATCTTAACCGCAGTGGAAAAGGTCGCTATTAACTTCGGAAAACCGGAAGAGATTTGGCTTTCCGATATCACAACAGACGATGCCAGAAAGTATATGGACGAAGGTCATTTTGCTCCGGGTTCCATGCTTCCGAAGGTACAGGCTGCTGTGAAATTCGCAGATTCCAAGGATGGGCGCAACGCACTCATCACTCTGCTTGAAAAAGCAAAAGAGGGAATCCTGGGGAAAACCGGTACTCGCATTCATCAGTAATATTCAGCAGCCTTTCAGACGGCTCATTTCCTGATTGTCTTTTCGGTCTGGAAATGACCGGTCTGGGCTGTTATAATTTTCTGCCGGAAAACTGCGATCCGGTTTTCCGGAGTACTTCCAAAACCTAAGGAGGAACTCTCTCTATGAAACAGTCAAATAAAGAATACGCTTCTATTTTTCAGTTGGACGGCATCCCAAAATTCTCCCAGGCACTGCCGTTAGCACTTCAGCACGTGGTAGCCATGATCGTCGGCTGTGTTACTCCGGCAATCATCGTGTCCAATGTCGCTAACTTATCAGGCGCTGACCGGGTTATCCTGATTCAGGCCGCACTTGTAGTATCCGCACTGTCAACCCTGCTGCAGCTGTTTCCCATCGGGAAAAAAGGAAGCTTCCGTCTCGGAGCAGCCCTTCCTGTCATCATGGGCATCAGCTTCGCATACGTTCCCAGCATGCAGTCCATTGCTGCGGACTTTGGTATTCCTGCCATTTTAGGCGCTCAGATTGTCGGTGGTGTCGTTGCCTTCATCGTGGGTGCTTTTGTCATGCAAATTCGTAAATTTTTCCCGCCGCTGATCACGGGTACCGTAGTCTTCACCATTGGTTTATCGCTGTACCCCACAGCCATCAATTACATGGCCGGAGGAACCTCCAGCCCGACTTACGGATCCTGGCAGAACTGGGCCATTGCATTCCTGACCCTGATCGTAGTAACTGTCCTGAACCATTTCGGAAAAGGAATCTTCAAGCTGGCTTCCATTCTGATCGGTATTATTGTCGGCTATATCGTCTCACTCTTCTTTGGTATGGTCGATTTCTCCAGCATCGGGGCAGCGGCAGCCTTCCAGGTTCCGCAGCCGCTTCATTTTGGAATTATGTTTGAACCATCCTCCTGTATCGCCATCGGTATTCTGTTTGCGATCAACTCCATACAGGCCATCGGAGACTTTACAGCAACCACCAGCGGTTCCATTGACCGTGAACCGACCGACAAAGAACTTCAGGGCGGCATCATGGGATACGGTGTCACCAACATCCTCGGCGCTCTGTTAGGCGGCCTTCCAACCGCCACCTACAGCCAGAACGTCGGTATCGTTACAACGACGAAGGTAGTCAACCGCTGTGTCCTGGGGCTTACCGCTGCCATTCTCCTTGCAGCCGGTTTGATCCCGAAGTTCTCCGCACTGCTCACCACCATTCCCCAATGCGTTCTGGGCGGCGCAACCGTATCTGTCTTTGCTTCTATCGCCATGACCGGTATGAAGCTCGTTATGTCGGAAGAGATGACTTACCGCAACTCTTCTATCGTGGGACTTGCCGCAGCGCTCGGCATGGGTATCTCCCAGGCCACCGCAGCACTATCCACATTCCCCAGCTGGGTAGTCACCATCTTCGGCCGTTCACCGGTCGTAGTCGCTACCATCGTGGCGGTTCTGCTGAACATTATCCTTCCGAGAGAAGGCAAAAAAGCAAACCAGAAATAAGATGAATCATAATTGAAAACACCCTGTGACCGGTAAATGACCACAGGGTGTTTTCAATTATTTTATTTCAGCTAAACGGCCGATTTCACAGCCTTCATCTTTTTTTCCGAATAGCCCATACAGTACACAATCGCCACAAGGGTAGCGGCCATGCATATGGCGCACAGAGGCCAGATGATGCTGTAATCGCCAGTGATGTCAAAGAGGAGCGATACTAAAACCGTGCCGATCACTCCGCCGAACCGGTTGACCGAAACCACGGTTCCATAGATTGGGCCGTAGTCCCTGGTTCCGAATATTTTACTGGTCAGCAGAGCCGGGAGAACCGATGTAATACCGGAAGCCAGACCATAGAGCACAATCAGTAAGTAGATGAACGTCTTATTGCCCGCCATGATGAAGCACAGGAAGGCCAGTACCCCGACGACGCAGATATAGATGCTGCCGATTTTTTCACCGAAACGGTCTATGATATATCCCAGCAAAAGCTTACCGCCAATGGCAACCGCCATGTAAGCGGACAGTACTTTAGCGGCAACCGCGCTTCCGTACCCGATATCAGTTAAATACGCCGGCAGCTGTAATGCAGCGCCTGTTGCAAAGGTCATCGCAAATATGGAAAGCAGAAAAACATAGAAAGCAGGGCTTCTGCGCGCTTCCGCCATGGTAAAACCGACCGGCGCAGGCTTCTTTGCCGCAGCCTGTTCCCCGACCGGCTCGTCAGCGCCCAGCGGCTGAAGATTCTTGTCCGCCGGAGTGGAACGCACGATGAAGACGGTACACGGAATCATGATAACCAGCATGATAAGACCTACAATTTTGTCCGACATACGCCAGCCCATGCTGGAAATCAGGCGTTCCACGATCGGGCTGAATATAACGCCGCCGACGCTGATTCCGAGAGAAGCCGTGCTGACTGCAAATCCGCGGCGCTTTTTAAACCAGGCCGTCAGCAGGATGGAGTTGGGCAGTACTGTATTTCCGGTAAAGAAGACGCCCTTCACAGCCGCCAGAACCAGGATGGATACCATGTTCGGCATGAAACCGCGGCCAATGGTACAGAGTGCCGTCATCGCGGTACAGATGGTCAATACGACTCTGGCGTCGTACTTCTTATACATCTTTCCCCAGAACGGAGCCGTCAGCACCGCACCGGCCGCCATGAGAACGCTCTGCAGCGAAAGCATGACACGGGGAACCTCCAGTTCCTGATACATGGGCACCATGTAGAGAGAGGCAACCTGCATGACCAGCACATGCACCGTCATGTTCATTAAAAAACAAACCACTAAAATATACCATGCGTAATGAATCTTTTTCTTCGAAGCCTGATTTTCCATTTACCCTTCCTCCTGTGTCTTTCTGCTCTGTTTCTCCAGCCAGCTGACAGCAGCATACGCATACGCCGCTGCACCGACAGGCAGACATTTTTCATTGAACTGTACCTTAGGATGGTGCTGGCCGTACACCTCTTTTTCCTCAATTCTCGCCCCCAGCACAAGGAATGACGCCGGAACCTGCTGTGCAATAAATGAGAAATCTTCCGATCCCGGGAAAGATTTATCTACAAAACGGACCTGCTTCTCTGAAAACAGCTCACACAGACTGTCCTTTATCTCTGCAGCCAGTTCCCTGTCACAGACCATGGGCACAGCGTAGGCAGGCTCAAAGCTGACTTTTGCACTGCCCCGGAACGCGCCTGCAACGCCTTCGCAGATTTCCTGCATTCTGGCGCGCAGCTTCTCTCTGACCTCATTGTCGAAGGTTCTGATCGTTCCCTGCATCTTCACCTCTTCCGGAATCACATTGAAGGTAGTTCCTCCGTGAATGCTGCCGATGGTCATGACTCCGATCTCTCCGGCCTTCAGCTCACGCGCCTGAAGTTCCTGAAGCGCGGTATGGATATGGCATGCAATAGCGATGGGATCGACCCCTTCATCGGGACGGCTTCCATGGCATCCCTTCCCTGTCACCGTAATGGTGAAGGAATCATTGGATGCGGCCGTCGGTCCCTGAAATGCCAGAACCGCACCTGCCGGAACCCCGGAATTCACATGAAAGGCCACCGCCGCATCCACACTGGGATTCGTAAGAATTCCGGCATCAATCATGGCCCGCGCCCCGCATAAGGTCTCTTCCCCTGGCTGGAACATGAGTTTTACCGTACCCTTTAGCTCGTTCTCATGTTCCTTTAAAATCTGTGCGGCTCCCAACAGCATGGCGGTATGTAAGTCATGGCCGCAGCAATGGGCTGCTCCCGGATTCTGTGATGCAAACGGCAGTCCGCTCTCCTCTTCCATGGGCAGTGCATCCATATCGGCCCGCAGAAGCAGCGTCTTTCCCGGAACACCAGCCAGCGCGCATACGCCGCCGCCTATTCTCTGCGGCTCATACCCCATCTCTTTCAGCCGGTTATACACGTAATCCACCGTATGCTCCAGATTCATACCCAGTTCCGGCTTCGAATGCAGCACTCTTCTGTCTTTCACAATAGCGGGAGCGAGTTCTTTCGCTCTATCCAGATAAGACATTTTTATTCCCCTCCATTTATTCAATATTTTAATATTTATTATGCATATTATTTATTAAATGTCAAGTAAATATTTTTATTATTTATTATTTTATTATCATGATTGAATAAATATCCTTGCGTTTAAAATCGCCGCCTGATATAATAAAGCGGTCAAGGTGGTGATCAATCATGAGCTGTAAAACAGCCTTAATCTCTTCCGCGGAACACTGTGACTATATCCGCGGAATCATGAAAAATATCGAATTGAATTATGAATTAGATTACGTAGTATGCCCTTCCTTTCGGGATCTCCCAAATGTTTTTGCAGAGATTCAGAATCAGTACGACGCGTTCTGCACGACGGGAGCGTTTGCGAGGGAAGCGATCCTGCGGACACACGGCGCGGCAGAGAAGCCCTTCGTCAGCATTTCCGAATCGCCTGCTGAATTCTATCAGATCCTGTTTCATCTTCTATATGAAGACCGTACCTGCGATCTTTCCAGGATTGTATTTGATCACTCTCTCTGGATTCCCGGGCTTGAGGTCATAACGGCTCTCGATTATGCAAAGGGCAGCGTGCGGTTCGACGATAAAAAGCGCATGGAATTTCTGGACCGTTTTCCTCTCGAAGAGCTCCTGGATGCGGACCGCACCATTGTGGAGAATGCAAAAGCGCGGTGGGCTGACGACGCCTTTGATCTCATCATCTGCCGTCACAGCTATGCCTACGCCTTTTTAAAGGAGAACGGCATCCCGTGTCAATTCGCGTATCCCACGCCGGATAATGTGATCGATACGCTGGTTCACCTACAGGATGAGCTGAGCCTGATGCAGATGAACGATAATCTGCCCGGCGTCGTCTATTTAACCAGCCCCTCCATGCAGGCTGCTTCCGCGGAGGACATCGTTCCCGAAAGCATTGAGCTTCAGAGGTGCCTGCTGGACTTCGATCAGGAATATACGACAGGACTGATGATGAAAAAGGCGCTGGGTGGATTTGAACTCTACACGACGAGACGCACGCTTCAGCGGATCACCGATAACTTCACCCAGTGCCGGCTCTGCACCTACATGCTCGGAAGACTGGGACTGGAGCTGTCCGTAGGATACGGCATCGGCCGCGACGTCATGAGCGCCCGCACCCACGCGTTGGAGGCATACAACCTTTCAGTGAAAAGCGGAAAAAGCTATGTGATCGGCTGCTCAGGCAGTGCTCCCAGAGTGCTGGAAGGCGCCGGCGCCCCTACCGCAGATGAGGTTTCTGAAAAACTGAAAAAAGCGTCTCAGGATACAGGGCTGTCCGTGATGACGCTGCAGCGCATCCGTTCTGCAGTGGATCTGCAGGGAAATTCTGACATTACAACGCAGGACTTAGCAGGAACCCTGCAGGTCACTGTGGCCAATGCCAACCGTTTTGTCAATCATCTTCTGTCCGCAGGCTATGCGGAGGTAGTCGGAGAAAAGAAGGCTCCTCTGCGCGGACGTCCCACCCGGGTCTACCGTATCGAACTTTAGTACGTTTCACCTGACCAGGAACCTCTGTTTGAAAAATAGAGCTTCCTGGTTTTTTATTTTTATATTTATTATTTATTTTATAAAATACTCTTGATTTTATTTAATAAATATATTAGAATATTTTCAAATGTACTAAGGGGGAAACAATTATGGTTACAGAAAAAACAGGGGCTGATCAGGAGAAGCTGCAAAAGAAAGATATTCTCGCCTACGGAGCCGGAGGCTTTGCAAGCACGCTTCCCAACCAGTTCCGCACCCAGTTCGGGATGAATTTTATGACAGACATGGCAGGCCTGCCGATCGGACTGGTGGGTACCTGCTCCATGTTAATGTCCATCTGGGATGCAGTGAATGATCCATTGATCGGTAAAATAGTGGACAACACCAACACCAGGCGGTGGGGCAAATACCGTCCTCACATGATATTCGGCGCCATCGGTCTGGCCGTCACGATTCTGCTGCAGTTTTTCGTACCTCCGCTGTCTTCCCGCGGACTCATCATCTATTACTGCGCCGTCATGATGCTGCTTTCCGTCTTTTTTACTCAGTTTACCGTGCCGTGGCAGGCGCTTAACAGCGTGCTGTCCCATGACGCCCATGAGCGGAATCTGCTTCTCACGTCAAGGCAGCTATCCGGAGCGGTAGCCACTTCCGCAGTTGGTCTCTTCACAATTCCCGTTATTACACATTTTAAAAATGCCTCCGCAGGCTGGTTCTGTTCTGCCGCCATCGTGGCCGCGCTGTGCGTCATTACGGCATTTCTCGCAGCGAACGCGGCGAAAAAGAAGGATTATTACATGTCCATTGCAACGCCTCCAAAGCTCAGCTGGCGCAGACAGTCCAGTGTAGTCTTTAAAAATCCCGCTGTTCTCTGCAACAGCCTGATGCTGGGCATGGTCAATCTGGGAATCTCGATCAACGCGACAATCAGTCTGTACTACATAAAATATGTGGTTGGCAGTCTTTCGGTCCTGGCCGTCATCTCCGCCATCCAGATATGCGTCAACCTGATTCTGGTTCCATTTCTGCCCTCCCTCATGAGGCGTTTCGGGAAGATCGCCATGCTGCGAATCAGTATGCTTCTCCAGTTTATCTCTGCGGTAATTCTGCTTGTGCTGCGTGAGAACGCAGTCTTGTGGCAGGTGGTAATCATGAGCCTCTTCACCACAACCGGGCTGACCTTTTCCAATATCTGCTGCTTCGCAATGATTCCCGACTGCACCGACTATACCGAACTCCATTTCGGCTGCGCGCAGGCCGGTTTTATCAATGCTTCCAGCACCTTTGTACGGAAATTCTGCGGTTCCTTCTCTACCCTGATCGTCGGCAGTCTGCTGGCATTCACAGGATATGCCGCCAACATTCCAGTTTCCGCAAAAAGTGTCCATATGATTCTTGCCATAAAAACAGCCATTCCCATACTGACTCTGCTGGCTGTCCTGGTACTGTCCTGTTTTTATCCCATAACAGCCGGATATGCCGTCAAAATGAGAAAAGTGCTGAAGAAAAAGCACAGTCTCGAAAACAAACGCAGTATCGAGCAGGAGGCTAACCATTAGTTGATTTGCCGACCTCTCACAACCGGCATACCGTTCGGTACCAAGGCGGTTCCTTAGTTTTCACAGACTGTCAGATAATAGTCAAGCAGGGATATATAACCCAGCTTGGCTATTAGTTTGAAGTAATTTATCCCCCTGCACATACTGTTGATATTTTGCTTCTCGCACCTTGTTGCTTATTCCCCTGTTTCTATCTGTGAGTTCTCTTATCTTATCCTTCATCTATTTGACTTTACTGACGTGTGCACTTCTGTTTTCTCTTTATTAACATTAAGAAATCCGGGATATGATCAGAGCGAAAGAAGGCCCTCTGTAATATGGAATTAAGGGCAGACAAAAACAGCCATCTCCATGCTTTCGCACAAAAACGGCTGCTCTCACTGCATTGAAAAGTCCACAAAACAGGTATAAAAATCAGGACAGATACCTGCTTTTGGTGTCTCGAAAACCGTGTGACCTGGCGCATGAAGACATTGGACCTTATCAATGCGTTGCCTGGTTCATCGCATCGCAAACTCCTGATCCACTTACACGGCCGTCACATGGGATTAATAATCAGATCCATGCCAAATATCAGCGTATAGCATCGGCTCTCCGTACTTTTTAGCCCTGCGTATAGCTGCATCAGTGACTGGGCCTGGGCCAGACATTCTTCCAACTTTATAGGGCTTTTGAATATAGCCGTTGGTTTCGGAAAGAAGCGCCTGGATTTTGTCTTTTTCATCGGTTCGTGATGACAGTACCGGAAGCGGTTTTGTCTGCCACATCGTCTTTAACACTTTGCTTCGCAAAATTGTGTGCCAAAGGGGGTACCCTTTAGCACACCCATTGAGAGGGGCTATCAGCTTACCGCCGATGCCCCATGTTCTCAAGCATTCGTATCCGTCATAAAATCTCCTCCTCCTTTTGCAACGCACCTTTTGTTCCATCAGATTCCGGGTTAAAATAATATCGTTTCCCATCGATTTCCCTCTGGCCGACCACCATGGCCCCGTCTGTCCCCAGATAAAACCATGCCTGGTATGCAGAGTCAAAATGCCAACCCGTCGCCATCGCCCCCTCTTTTAAGCCAATTTTTGTCTTTGTATCCTCCTCCGTGCACAGGTAATACCATTGTTGATTGATGTACTGCCAACCGGTGAGCATCCGGCCTTCCCCGTCAAAATAGTACCACAGGCCGTCAACCATACCCCATCGGCTGACTGCGTAAGCGCCGCTTGTCTGGCGGAATTTCCAGATTCCTGTCTCCGTCCTCTCCCAGGTTCCCCGCAGGATGTCGGGGTTCACTGCATTGCTGCCGTCCTTTTCCCCTGACGATCCGCTTCCGGGCATGTGGCTGTAACCCCTGGCTGCGATTGTTCCCACACCCCCTGCGCCGCTTACGCTGTTTCCTTTGGAGAGCAGCAGCGTAAAGGCAAAGCTTCCGTCCACTCCGTCCGGATGGTCGGATGTCCCTTCTGACGCAGGCACAAAACCGGTAATCTTCAACTCTCCCACTATCACGCCTGTATCACGGAAGCCTGAAATCGTTTCAATCGTCTTTAAAAGCCAGCCTTTCACTGCCGCCTCGTCCTCAGCGTTTTCCTGTTCTATGGTATAGGCCTGGCTTTCAATCATCTTCTTTGCGGCTTCTATGTCATCCGGATACTCCACGCGGATGACGGAAGTATCGCCCACTACCCTGCCGTTCACTCCGATGATTAAGGTGCCGGAACCTGAGAGTGATCCATTGATGATCAGAGTGCCTTCCACAGATATCGTTCCATCCACTACCAGGTTTCCATCCACAGTCAGAATAACCCCACTTGGAACGGTGATAACCGCCTCCTTGCCAATCCGC
The DNA here is from genome assembly GCF_024460495.1 of Hungatella sp. SL.1.14. Taxonomy (NCBI): domain Bacteria; kingdom Bacillati; phylum Bacillota; class Clostridia; order Lachnospirales; family Lachnospiraceae; genus Hungatella; species Hungatella sp. SL.1.14. The sequence continues at coordinate 34,901 of NZ_JANFYJ010000024.1, forward strand.
CTGTCTCCGGTGACTGTCGTGTCCTGCTTTATCGTGGCGACTGCTCCGTCCGGCACATCCTCATTCCCATCCCAGGAGGTATCGGCTATGGCATTCTGATTCAGATAGGTATTGATAAGAAGCTGAACCCGTGGCGAGTCCGTAGAAAGAGGCAGTGACTCCGGAAACACCTGAGCGCCCAGCTTTTGCACATTCGGACCAAGATGAGCCGAATCCAGACCGTCACAGCCGTAAAATGCCATTTCACCAATTTCAGTTATCGGTTTTGGAAGCTGAAGTGCGCCGGTAAAGCCGCCGCAATTAAAAAAGCTGTAATATCCGATGTAATTTACCCCCGCCGGAAGCTGAAGTGTGCCGGTAAAGCTGCTGCAGTTATAAAAGCTGGCAGCATCGATGTAAGTTATTCCCGCTGGAAGCTGCAAACTTCCAGTAAAACCGCAATCCTTGAACGCATCAGCCCCGATATATGTCAATGTATCCGGAAGAGATAAGGCACCGGTGAAGCCACATTCGAAAAATACGTAGTCGTCTAATTTTGTCAGCTTCCCTTCTATGGTCAAATCTCCAGTAAAACCTGCCGATTCAAAAGCTTCGGCCTCCATATGCAACACACTCGCAGGGATGGTTAAATCACCGGTAAAATTATTCTTATTAAATGCGCTATCTCCGATGCTTACCAGTGTATTTGGGAGATGAAGTGAACCTGTTATCGCCTTGTAATAAAACGCCGAAGAACCGATCTGGGTTACGGAATACGTCCTTCCTGACGCTTGGTCCGTAACTTTGTCCGGAATAGAAATATCCGTATCAGAGTTTCCGTTATAGCCGATTAACGCCACCGTGTCACTTCCAATCACTTGATACTCCATATCCCCGTCACTGAATTCCTGGGGTGATGACGCCGGCTGATAGGACTGATTTCCAACCTTGATTTTGTTCTTGTCAACACCTGAAGCATAAAGCAGGTCGGCTATCTCCTGCTTCGTGGTGTCAAAACCGTCGAAACCAGTGTTATTGAACGCATGATGCTCAATGCTGGTAATTCCATCCGGGATACTCAGCCTGCCTGTAAGTTTACTGCAATATTTAAATGCACAGACGCCAATACTCGTTAATCCATCTGGCAAAACCAGCTCTCCTGTAAATCCGCACTCATAAAAACTCTCGTTGCCTATTTCCTTCAATTTTTTTGGCAGAGTCAGTGTCCCCGTAAAGCTGTTACCAGCAAATGTATCATAATTGATAATGGTCACTCCGTCCGGTATAATCAAGTCTCCTGTAAAGTTACAGTGGTAAAATGCAAGCCCGCCAATATAGTTTAATTTCTCTGGCAAAATCAACTGTCCGGAAAATGTAGTTTTTGTAAATGCTCTCTCCCCAATGCGAGTAAGTGTTTGTGGCAGGACCAGCTGGCCTGTAAATCCACATTCATAGAATGCGTATTCCCCTATTGCAACCAATGAATCCGAGAGGGTCAGTTCTCCTGTAAAATAGCATCCCGAAAAAGCGTTGTCTCCAATCTCGGTAACCGTATCCGGAATCACTAAATCTCCCGTCAGGCCGGAACAGTCCAGAAATGCATTGTGCCCAATGCTGTCTACCTGGTATACCCTGCCGTTGGAAGGCTTTCGCACTTTGTCCGGGATAACCAGTGTCCCCACTGGCTTTGCCCCATCAAATCCTATGAGCTGTACCGTGTCGGGTCCAAGCTCCTTATACCTCAGACCGTCTATGGTAAATCTGTCGTTGATGGTATTTACCATAGCCCCGCCAAGTGTCACCAGCACAGATATAGGCGGCTCACAGACGTAGCCTTCCGGCAGCTCTGCGATAAATTCATATTCGCCGGTAAACGGCCACTCCCCATCTTCGTCCTGCTGATACTCCGGACAGCGCCAGTCAGCTATGGGAAGCGTCACTTCACCCGCCTCCGCAATCTCCACTCTCACCTGTTCCGGCAGCATGGAGACAACCGTGTCGAAATCCGCCCTGTTCTCTGGGCTGACGCCAATCAAAGGCAGTTCGCCTCCGCTTAAGTTGTCGTCATCCACGAACTCCCATCGAACCACTATTTTCTCAGAGTTTTCGTATTCCGGCTGTTTTCCATCTGTCAGATTTTCATTGGAAGGTATTTCAGTGGTAGGTATTTCAGTGGAGGGCATTTCATCGCCCTTCGGCGTGTCGCCAGGCTTGAGAGCGTCCTCATCCTTCTGGTCCGCATCCGTAGGCGTGGCATATCCGGTCTTCTTTCCCGTATTCTCGTCATCCCCTAATAAATGGTCTGCCGGCACCACGCTGTCTGCCCATGCTATCACAGCTGGCTGGGTACTAATCAGTAACATAATTAACAATGTGGAAATCACCCGTTTGCGGTTTCTTTTCATGGCATTACCCTCCGTTTTGTTCGAATATATTGATTTGTCGATTTGATGTTTTCCTATGCATTTGGAGTTTCATCTACTGCTGCATGGCTCCTCTTGTTCCGTCAGATTCCGGGTTGAAATAGTATTGTTTCCCGTCAATCACTTTCTGGCCGACTGCCATGGCTCCGCTTGTATCCAGGTAAAACCATGCCTGGTATATGGGGTCAAAATGCCAGCCGGTTACCATTGCACCTTCTTTTAGATTGGTTTTGGTCTTACTATCTTCTTCCTGGCACAGATAATACCACTGATTGTTGATATACTGCCAGCCAGTGAGCATCCGCCCGTCCCGGTCAAAGTAGTACCACAGGCCGTCTACCATTCCCCAGCGGTTTGCCGCGTAGGTACCTCTTGCCTGGCGGAATTTCCAGATACCGTCCTCCGTCCGCTCCCAGTTCCCAATGAGAATGTCAGGATTGACTGCGGAACTGCCGCCATTTCCCGATGAGCCACGGCTTACATACACCACGCGGATGCCGGAAGTATCGCCTACTCCCCTGCCGTTTACTCCGATGATTAAGGTGCCGGTGCCGGAAAGTGAACCATTGATGATTAGAGTGCCTTCCACGGATATCGTTCCATCCACAGTCAGAATAACCCCACTTGGAACGGTGATAATCGCCTCCGTGCCAATCCGCCTGTCTCCGGTGACTGTCGTGTCCTGCTTTATGGTGGCGACTGCTCCGTCTGGCACATCCTCTTTCCCATCCCAGGAGGTATCGGCTATGGCATCCTGATTCAGATAAGTATTGATAAGAAGCTGAACCCGTGGCGAGTCGGTGGACAGAGGCAGCGCCTCCGGAAATGCCTGTGACCACAGCTTTTGCAGATTCGTACCAAGATGAACCGAGTCCAGACTGTTACAGCCGTAAAATGCCCTTTTGCCAATTTCAGTTACCTGTTTTGGAAGCTGCAAATGCCCTGTAAAACCGCAGCCCCGGAACGTATATTCCCCAATATATGTCAATGTATCCGGAAGAGACAGGGCACCAGTGAAGCCACATTTGCTAAATGCGGCGCTTTCCAGCCTTGTCAGCCTCCCTTCTATGGTCAAATTGCCAGTAAAACCTGCATTTTCAAAAGAACTGGGCCCAATATAGGTCACGCCCGCGGGGATGGTTAAGTCACCGGTAAAAGCATTCCCGGCAAAAGCGGTTGTTCCTTCGATGCTTACCAGTGTATTCGGGAGGTGAAGCGAACCTGTTATCGCCTTGTGATAGAACGCCGAAGAACCGATTTGTGTTACGGAATACGTCGCTCCTGATACTCGGTCCCTAACTGTGTCCGGAATAGAAATGTCCGTATCAGAGTTTCCATGATAGCCGGTTAACTTCACCGCGTCACTTCCAATTATTTGATACTCCATATCTCCATCTTGGAAACTTGGAACTGAGGGCGGCTGAGAGGGCTGATAAGGCTGATTTCCAACCTTGATTTTGTGCTCGTCAACACCTGAAGCATAAAGCAGGTTGGCTATCTCCTGCTTCGTGGTGTCAAAACCGTCGAAACCAGTATTGTTGAATGCGCCATTCTCGATGATGGTAATTTCATCCGGGATACTCAGTCTGCCCGTAAGTTTACTGCAGTCTTCAAATGCAGAGCCGCCAATAATTGTTAATCCATCTGGCAAATCCAGTTCACCGGTAAATCCGCACCCTAAAAAAGCAGAGTAGCCGATATAGGTAACGGTATCCGGAATGTTCAATTCACCCGTAAATCCAGACCGATAAAAACTCTCTCTGTCTATTCCTTTCAATTTTTTTGGCAGAGTCAGTGTCCCTGTAAAGTTGTTAAACCCAAATGCACCATATTCGATAGTGGTCACTCCGTCCGGAATGATCAAATCTCCCGTAAAGTTACACGAGTAAAATGCATACACACCAATATAATTCAATTTCTCCGGCAGGACCAGCTGGCCTGTAAATTCGTTTTTAAAGAATGCGTTTTCCTCAATTGTCACCAACGAATCCGGGAGGGTCAGTTCTCCTGTAAAATGGCATCCATCAAAAGCACTGACTCCAATCTCAGTCACCATATCCGGAATCACCAAATCTCCCGTCAGACCGGAACAGTCCCGGAACGCATTGCTGAAAATACTGACTATCTGGTACTCCCTGCCGTTAGAAGGCTTTCGCACCTTGTCCGGGATAATCAGTGTCCCGACTGGCTTTTCCCCATCATATCCCATGAGTTGAACCGTGTCTGGACCCAGCTCCTTATACCTCAGACCGTCCACAGTAAATCTGTCGTTAATCGTATTTACCATGGCTCCGCCAAGTGTCACCAGCACGGATATGGGCGGCTCACAGACATACCCTTCCGGCAGCTCTGCGATAAACTCATATTCGCCGGTAAATGGCCATTCCCCATCCTCGTCCTGCTGATACTCCTGACAGTTCCAGTCAGCTATGGGAAGAGTCACTTCGCCCGCCTCCTCAATCTCCGCTCTCACCTGTTCCGGCAGCATGGAGACAACCGTGTCGAAATCCGCCCTGTTCTCCGGGCTTACGCCAATCAGAGACAGTTCACCCCTGCTTAAGTTGTCATCATCCACGAACTCCCATCGAATCACCGTTTCATCGCCCTTCGGCGCATCATCAGACTTGGGAGCGTCTTTATCCTTTTGGTCCGCATCCGCAGGCGTGGCATATTCGGTCTTCTTTCCCGTATTCTCGTCATCCCCCAATAAGTGGTCTGCCGGCACCGCGCTGTCTGCCCATGCCATCACAGCGGGCTGGGTACTAATCAGCAGCATAATTAACAATGTGGAAATCACCCGTTTATGGTTTCTTTTCATGGCATTACCCCTCCGTTTTGTTCGAATCCGTTTTGTTCGAATATATTGAGTTGTCGATTTGATATTTTCCTCTGCATTTGGAGTTCCTTCTACTGCTGCATGGCTCCTCTTGTTCCATCCGGTTCCGGGTTAAAGTAGTATTGTTTCCCGTCAATCACCTTTTGGCCGACCGCCATGGCGCCGCTTGTATCCAGGTAAAACCATGCCTGGTATATGGGGTCAAAGTGCCAGCCCGTCGCCATCGCTCCTTCTTTTAAACCGTTTTTGGTCTTACTGTCTTCTTCCCGGCACAGATAATACCACTGATTGTTGATAAACTGCCAGCCGGTGAGCATCCGTCCTTCCCCGTCAAAATAGTACCACAGGCCGTCAACCATGCCCCATCGGCTGACTGCGTAAGCGCCGCCTGTCTGGCGGAATTTCCAGATTCCTGTCTCTGTCCTCTCCCAGGTTCCACGCAGGATGTCGGGGTTCACTGCATTGCTGCCATAATCTTCGCCATCATTGCTTCCCGATGGACGGCCGACAGGTATGTAGCTGTAACCCCTGGCTCGAATCGTTCCCGCTCCGCCTGCACCACCTTTGCTGTTTCCTTTGGAGAGCAGCAGCGTAAAGGCAAAGCTTCCATCCATTCCGTCCGGCCTGTCGGATGTCCCCTCTGATGCGGGTGTAAAAGCGGTAATCTTCAGTTCTCCCACTGTCACCCCAGTATCGCCAAAGCCAGGAATCGCTTCAATCGCCTCCAAAAGCCTGCCTTTCACCGCTGTCTCAGCCCCTGCTGACTCCTGTTCTGTGGTATAAATCTGGCTTTCAATCATCTTCTTTGCGGACTCTATGTCTTCCTGATCCTCCTGATACTCCACACGGCAGCCGGAGGCATCGCCTTCCACCCTGTCGTTCTTTCCGATAATCAGGGTGCCGGAGCCGGAAAGGGATCCATTGATGATCAGAGTGCCTTCCGCAAATATCGTTCCATTCACTACCAGGTTTCCATCAACGGTCAATTTTCCATCCACCGTCAGAATACCCCCGCTCGGAACGGTGATAACCGCCTCCGTGCCAATCCGCCTGTCTCCGGTGACTGTCGTGTCCTGCTTTATCGTGGCGACTGCTCCGTCCGGTACATCCTCTTTCCCATCCCAGGAGGTGTCGGCTATGGTATCCTGATTCAGATAAGTATTGATAAGAAGCTGAACCCGTGGCGAGTCGGTGGATAGAGGCAGCGCCTCCGAAAATGCCTGTGTGCCCAGTTTTTGCACATTCGGACCAAGATGAGCCGAATCCAGACCGTCACAGCCATAAAATGCCATTTCACCAATTTCAGTGATCGGTTTTGGAAGCTGAAGTGCGCCGGTAAAGCCGCTGCAATTAAAAAAGCTGTAACCTCCGATGTAATTTACCTCCGCCGGAAGCTGAAGTGTACCGGTAAAGCTGCTGCAGTTATAAAAGCTGGATTCTTCGATGTAAGTTATTCCCGCCGGAAGCTGCAAACTTCCAGTAAAACCGCAATCCAGGAACACAGCACCCCCGATATATGTCAATGTATCCGGAAGAGACAAGGCACCGGTGAAGCCACATTTGAAAAATCCGTAGTCTTCTAATCTTGTCAGCTTCCCTTCTATGGTCAAATCTCCAGTAAAACCTGCCGAATCAAAAGCTCCGAGTCCCATATAAGACACGCTCACAGGGATGGTTAAATCACCGGTAAAACGATTCTCATGAAATGCGTTCTCTCCAATGCTTACCAGTGTATTCGGGAGATGAAGCGAACCTGTTATCTCCTTGTGATAAAACGCCGAAGAACCGATCTGGGTTACGGAATACGTCGTTCCTGACGCCAGGTCCGTAACTTTGTCCGGAATAGAAATGTCCGTATCAGAGTTTCCTTTATAGCCGGTTAACGCCACCGTGTCACTTCCAATCACTTGATACTCCATATCCCCGTCTTGGAAACCTGAAACTGAGGGCGGCTGAATGTGGTGATAAGTCTGATTTCCAACCTTGATTTTGCTTTCGTCAACACCTGAAGCATAAAGCAGGTCGGCTATCTCCTGCTTCGTGGTGTCAAAACCGTCAAAACCAGTGTTATAGAACGCATGATGCTCAATGCTGGTAATTCCATCCGGGATACTCAGCCTGCCCGTAAGTTTACTGCAGTCTTTAAATGCATCGGGGCCAATAATCGTTAATCCATCTGGCAAAACCAGCTCACCCGTAAATCCGCACTTATAAAAACTCTCTCTGCCTATTTCTTTCAATTTGTTTGGCAGAGTCAATGTCCCCGTAAAGCTGTTATCAGAAAATGTATAAGAATCGATAATGGTCACTCCGTCCGGTATGATCAAGTCTCCTGTAAAGTTACAGTGGTAAAATGCAAACCAGCCAATATAGTTTAATTTCTCCGGCAAAATCAACTGTCCGGAAAATGTAGTGTTCATAAATGCACCAGCCCCAATGCGAGTAAGTGTTTGTGGCAGGACCAGCTGACCTGTAAATCCACATTCATAGAATGCGTCTTCCCCTATTGTAACCAATGAATCCGAGAGGGTCAGTTCTCCTGTAAAATGGCATCCCTCAAAAGCGCCGTCTCCAATCTCGGTCACCGTATCCGGAATCACTAAATCTCCCGTCAGAGCGGAACAGTCCAGAAATGCATTGCGCCCAATGCTGGCTACCTGGTATTCCCTGCCGTTGGAAGGCTTTCGCACTTTGTCCGGGATAACCAGTGTCTCCACTGGCTTTTCCCCATCATATCCTATGAGCTGTACCGTGTCGGGTCCAAGCTCCTTATACCTCAGACCGTCTATGGTAAATCTGTCGTTGATGGTATTTACCATGGCTCCGCCCAGTGTCACCAGCACGGATATGGGTGGCTCACAGACATAACCTTCCGGCAGCTCTGCGATAAATTCATATTCACCGGTAAACGGCCATTCCCCATCCTCGTCCTGCTGATACTCCGGACAGCTCCAGTCAGCTATGGGAAGCGTCACTTCATCCGCCTCCTCAATCTCCGCTCTCACCTGTTCCGGCAGCATGGAGACAACCGTGTCGAAATCCGCCCTGTTCTCCGGGCTTACGCCAATCAGAGACAGTTCGCCTCCACTTAAGTTTTCGTCATCAACGAACTCCCATCGAACCACCATTTTCTCAGTGTTTTCGTATTCCGGCTGTTTTCCATCTGTCAGGTTTTCGTGGGAAGGAATTTCCGTGGAAGGGATTTCCGTGGAGGGGATTTCATCGTCCTTCGGCGTGTCGTCAGGCTTGAGAGCGTCCTCATCCTTCTGCTCCGCATCCGAAGGCGTGGCATATCCTGTCTTCTTTCCAATATACTCGTCACCACCCAATAAGTGGTCTGCTGGTACCATGCTATCCGCCCACGTCATCACAGCAGGCTGAGTGCTAATCAGCAAAACAGCCAGCAGCGCGGATATCACCCGTGTGTATTTCCTTTTCATCGCGTTACTCCTCCTTTTCTATCATGTGGTACTCGGTTCTCCTTTTGTACCGTACTTCCCTCTGGCCGACCACCATGGCCCCCTCTGCCCCAGCGGTTTTTTGCATAGGAACCGCCTGTCATCTTAAACAGCCATATGCCCGTAACGGTCTGTTCCCAGTTACCGTGTAGATCTCCGCCGCCCAGCGGTATCATTTTCCTTATCATATCGCAGAGGTTCTTTTTAAAGCCTGCTATAGCGTGCCGGATCCCGTACCGGGTGATTGCTGTCCCCGATCGGATCCGTCCATTCTTTGATAAAACCTTCCGCCGCGCAAAAAAATCCTGGTAGTCTTCATAACTCAGATTCTTACTTTCCTGCTTTGTTATCATTACCTCCTTTTCCGGGGCTGCCTGTAACAGCACGATTCCCTGTATCCTCATTTCTTTAAATCCCTGCCAACATGAACAAATCTGTTCATATTCCCTGAAACGACGAAATGCGAACGCGTTCTCACGCATTCGCATTTCCTTTATCTTGTAACCATATTATATCATTGCAGAGCGGCGTCTGCAAGCAAAACCGGCTTTGGAGCTTCGGGTAAAAATTCTAACGAATTAAAACCACCGGTCACAGAGCCGGAAAAGGCACAGTATCCTGAGTGCTCCAGTAAAGAGGAAGGCAACCGCATACTGGACAAGCTGCTGGCGGCGGAGAAGACTGTTACTGATCCGGAAGCGGACAGGGACAGCTTGATGACCTATGTCAATACTTTAGACAAAAGAAGTTGAAAGATTACGCCACCTTTTTTAGTTCCTCATCCCCCTTCTGCTGAGGCGTCATGTAATTGACAGCGCTGTGAAGAATGATCCCTTTGGTTTCTTTTACATTCAGACAGGCATTGAAGCGTATCCTGTGTCCATAAAGCCGAACAAGATCGTCTTTCGCATGCTGACTCGATTATATTCCGGCTGTCCCATCTTGTGTAAGGGTTCTGGCTTAAGATACTTATTTATTTCAATCTCCTCCATGATTCTGTCAAGTTCAGAGTGCGCTCCCCCTAGCCGGAACAAACAGTGAAGACATGTCCACGCCTTCCAGCTCCAGCAGTTTTATCTTCGTATCAATTCCGCCGGCGTATCCCGTCAGACTTCCATTCGCTCCCACAACACGGTGGCACGGGATAATGATCGAGATGGGATTGTGCCCGACTGCACCGCCCACCGCCTGTCCCGACATGGTGGGCCTGTTTAATTTCACCGCCATTCGTTTCGCGATGTCGCCATAGGTCATCACACTGCCGTACGGAATTCCGCAGAGAATCTCCCATACCATCTGCCGGAACTCTCCTCCCACGGGAGCAAGCGGCAGCTCCGAAGCCGACGGTTTCTCTCCCGCAAAATACCGTTCCAGCCACCGTTTTGCAGCGTCAAAGACCGGAATATCCTCTTTTTCCGTCATACTGCCGGCAATGGCGCCGCCATGATACTTCTGCCCTTCCAGCCACAGGCCGGCCAGCTTCTCTCCGTCGGATGCCAGGGTGATAACCCCCACAGGAGACGGACACGTCGTCGAATAATACATGGAAATCTCCTCCTTACTTTCGATCGGCCGGGAAGATAATCCCCGCCTGGCGTCTCGCCTCATCCATCACGCGCAGTTCCATCAGAGACGCTTCATTCTCTTCCTGAATGCCTTCCCCGGTCTCGATCATGCGAAGCCAGTCATTGACCTCTCCCTCCAGGGTGTGATTCGGCGGCAGGTCGATCACCGTTTCTGCATTCCCATTTCTGTCATGGAACACCACGCTGCAGATATTCGTTATATTGTCGATCACCAGAGTCCCGTCTTCTCCCTGAATCTGGCTTGGAAGGCGGTTGTTGGTGATTTTGGAGTATAGGAGTTCCGCCTGCATGCCATCGTAGGAGGCCAGGATGGTACCCGCGCCTTCCACACCGTTGGAGAGAAGCAGGGAATCCGCGATAATTTTCTTCGGCATTCCAAACAGCCGTACCAGCGGATGGACGCAGTAGACGCCGATGTCCATCAGCGCACCGTTGGAAAAGGCCGGATTGAATGCATTTTCAATGATTCCTTCTTTAAATTTATCGTATCGTGAGGAATACTTCGCATACTGGAAGCTGATTCTCCGGATGGTCCCCGCCATCGGAAGTACCTCCTTCAAACGCCGAAACCCTTCCTCGTGAACCGACCGCATGGCTTCCATCAGGACTGTGCCGTTCTCTCCGGCCAGCCGGATCAGTTCCTTAAGCTCCGCTTCGTTGGAGGTTATGGTCTTCTCGCAGAGTACGTGTTTTCCGTGGGACAGCATCAGCGCCGCCTGTTCGTAGTGCAGGCTGTTGGGGCTGGCGATATAGACTGCGTCCACGTCCTTCGCTTCCGCTGCCTCCATTAAATCCGTACACCACCGCCCTGCTCCGTGTTTCTCACAGAACGCCTCTGCCGTCTCCCTGTTTCTGGAGTAAACCAGACTGCAGGTGATCCCGTCACACGCCTGGACCGCCTTCATAAACCAGTCTGCCACAAAATTGGTTCCTATGGTTGCACATCGTATCATACGTCAATTCCTCCTGCCATTTCTATTCATTCATTATATCGAATGAGATGGACAATTGCAATGCGAACGGATGATAATAACCGTACAACCAGGATAAACGCATCAATTATCCACCTCTGCCTATTAGCTTTTCACTCTATTTCTGCAGGAATTTCACTTTAAGAAAATTAAAAGGCCAGGCAACGCATGGCAGAAATGTTCTGCTATCCAGCCAGAAACGTCCGGTAGTGATGGACGTTTAGACTGCCCACAGGCCCGTCTCTGAGCCTTTTCTGAAAACGGAGACCAGAGACCGTGATAGTTTGAATCTTTATATCGGACGGTTTCGCGCCAGCGAAAACCGGACGATGGGCCTGTGTATTAACACAGGTATTGCTTGCCACTATTATCACGAGGGCGGGATAACTTTTACCTCTTTGGATAGTGGGTACCGGATACTATCAGCGAAACAACTCCCTTTAAGGTTGGGATAATCAAAAGATCGGTATAACCACTACTTTGGGGACGGAATATAATATCCCCGCCCGGCGGCAGTCAGGCACAAAGTTGTCACGCGTGACAACTTAAATCGGGCATATTTAATGGTTTATGGTATGATAAATAAATAGGAGGTGAGAAGATATGACTCATAGAATCAAGGTCGCCCTGGCCGAGGACGGTGACGCCCTGCGGCGCTCCCTGGCCGACAGTCTGCGGGAGCAGCCGGACATACGGGTACTGGGCGAAGCGGCGGACGGTGAGGAACTGGTGGCCCTGTGCAGGGAGACACCGCCGGACGTGGCGGTGGTGGATATCCGTATGCCGGGCATGGACGGCGTCGCAGCCTGCAAAATCCTCCGGTCGGAACTGCCGGAAGTCAGACTGCTGATCCTCACCACCTTCGACGATGATGAATACCTGCGGGAGCTGTTCGGCCTGGGCGTGGACGGCTATCTGCTGAAAACCGGCAGCCCGCCCCGTCTGGCCGAGGCGGTACGCGGTGTTTACAACGGCCTCGGTGCGGTGGACGCAGGTGTCAGCCGCAAGCTGGGCAGCCTGCTGAACGCGCCGAAAAAGCCGGGTACAGGCCCCCTCACAGAGACGGAGCTGCGGGCGGCCCGCCTCATTGCAGAGGGCAAATACAACAAGGAGATTGCCGTGGAGCTGGGTATAACCTACGGCCGGACACGGAACCTGGTTTCCGCCGTCTACCGCAAATTAGGGGCGGTAGACCGGGAGGATTTGATCGCCAGGCTGGAAAAGGAGTGACAAAATGAGTGGATGGATGGGCTTTCAATGGATACTGCTCCTTCTGGCGGCACCTGCCGCCGGGTATTTCCTGCGCGCCCGGAAGCAGGGGCGGACGCAGACCGCCTACTGCATTATCCTCATCTTCGGCTATCTCTGGGCGCTGGGCCAGCACCTTGAAAACTCCATCTATCTCTATCAGCCGGAGGAAAATACCTACCGGGCGGCGCTGTACCTCTGTTACCTGGGCATGTGCGTTTTGGGCCCGGCCTGCGTGTATCTCAGCTGGTGCTACAGCGGAAAGTACAGGTTCTATCGTGACAAGGTCAGGACTGCCGCCCTGTTCGGTACAGGCACTTTATTTTATCTCGCTATCCTCACCAACGACCTGCACCATTTATACTACACCCGGTTCAGCCTCGCCGGGCGGGGCTACGGCCTGCTGTTCTACCCCTTCACCCTGCTGTCCTATGGGTGCTTTGTCTATGCCTATCTTACTATGCAGCGGGTAAAATGGGACGCCGAGGACCGCTCCACCTGGCTGCTCCTGCTCTGCTTCGGTCCGCCGGTTGCCGCCAACACCTGGGGAATGTTCGTGCGCAATCCCGCGTTGGACTTCACCCCCGCCGCCTACTGCGTCATGGTCATCGGGGCCTACTTAATCGTGTGGTATCACCGCCCGCTCTGCCTTGCACCTATTGCGGCAAAGAATGTGCTTGATAACATGGCCCATCCGGTAGGGGTGGAGGATTCCACAGGCCGGACGCTGTATCACAACGGCGTGGCCGAGCAGCCGGAACGGGCTTACCGGACCACACGCTCCGGCCTGGAGGACGGGAACACGCTGGTCATGCTGACCGACGTCACCTGGTATCAGGAATTACAGACGGAGTTAGAGGCGCAGAACGCCAGTCTGAAGGCTGCCCGCAGGGAGCTGGCTGAACAGACGGACGCGCTGGAGCGGCAGGCCCGGACCGCCTCGGAGCTTGCGGCCCAGCAGGAGCGCATGAAGATTATGTCACTTCTGGATACGGAGGTACGCGGCATTCTGGAACAGCTGCGGGACAATACGGAAGAGGCTGTTTCCCTGCCGGAACCGGAACGTCTGGAACGGGGAAGGAATCTGTCGTCACAGGCGCTGGAGATCGTGCGGCGCATTGTCCGGGAAATAAGGGGAGGGATTGAGCATGGACTATGAACGGTATCTGCACCACATCGACCAGCCGGTGGTTATTCTGGATAAGCTGTATCAGGTACTGCTGATGAACGCGGCCTTTGAAGCCCTGTTCCCCAGGGTGGAGCGTTCGGAGAACCTCCGTGCCTTCACCGTGGATTACCCGGCCCTGTCGTCCCTGCTTGCCGGTGGGGAGGGTCAGATGCCCGTGGAGCACGGCGGCAGACACTACAACGCCCACATCTCCTTTGCCCGGTATGGGAAAAACCAGCGGCCGCTGGCCCGGTGTATCCTTTTGACCGACGTGACGGATACGGTAGAACTTCTGGCCGAGACAAAGCGGCAGAGCGAACTGCTGCGGGAGGCCAACGCGCGGATTGCCCGGCAAAATGACGAACTTAGGGAGAACCTCCGCATAGAGCGGGAAGCCGCCGCGCTGCGGGAGCAGGCCCTGCTGCTGCGGGATATCCACGACACGCTGGGCCATACCCTGACCATGATTGCCGCCCACCATAATCTGGCCCTCAGCGCCCTGCCTGATGTGGAGGCGGCGCGGACGGAGCTGCGGGAGGCCCTGCGGTTTACCGGCATCAGCATCGCATCGCTGGAATCCGCAGGGGACTACTCCAGCGGCAGCTTCGCAGCCTTCCTTTACCGCTTCCGTGATTCGATGGCGCGGGTGGGACTGGAGATTGTGCCGGAGATTTCCGGGGAAGAAACGGCAGAACACCAATACATGTACGCGGACCTGGTACGCATCTGCCAGGAGGCCGCCACCAACGCCATCAAACACGGCAGCGCCACCCGTCTGACCGTATCATACACGGTTGGCGGCGATAAGGTGGGCCTGCTGATCCGTGACAACGGGCGGACAACAAAGCCCACGGGCAAAGGCTATGGGCTGAGAAGCATGGACGAACGGGTCAACAACCTGTTCGGGGATTTCGCTTATGGCAAGATGGAGGACGGCGGATTCTTTGTCCAGGTAGACGCGCCGCTGATCCGGGAAGAAAAATGATGGAGCTGTTCAAGCGGGCAAAGGGATTGGAATGGGGTATCCCCCATTCCTGCAGCTCTTGCAGAGCTACGGGAAACGCCCCGGTCTGTCCGCTAAAAAATAATAGGAGGGAACCATATGAGGAACAGGAAAAACACACGCGTCCTTTCCCTGCTGCTGTGCGCCGCCCTGCTGGCGGGACAGTTAGGGACGACGGTTTATGCGGAAGGGTCATCACTAGAATACCGGGGGGTATGTGAACACCACCCGGAACATACCGAAGCGTGCGGGTACATGGAGGTCAAGCCGGGCCAGCCATGCCAGCACGAGCATACCAAGGACTGTTACACTAACGAGCTGATCTGTGGTTTTGACGATGAGTACACACCCACCGCCACGGACAGCGATGCGTCTGCCGTACATGAACACACCCATGAGTGCTATGCGCTGGATTGCCCCCATGAGCGCGGGGAGCATGACGATACCTGCGGATATGTGGAGGACGTGCCGGAGAGTCCCTGCACCCACTCCTGCGAATTGTGCGACCCGCAGGATAAGGGGAATGGCGGCGAAGCCGACAGAGAGGACGGCCTGGACCACAGCGACCCCACGTTAGAAACTTCTGAACAAAATGAGCAGACGACAGTGGCAAATGACGGGCTTATGCCGCCAGTCGCCACCATGTCCAATGCCGCGTCTATCAACGATGACGGTTATTCCTTTGAAAATGGCACATTGACCATCACCACCAACGCCGGAACGACGGCATGGTGGGGCTCCATAGAGGAAACCGCCGTGATTAAAATTGTGGTGAAAGATGGCGTGACCAAGATCCAGAGCAATGCGTTTCACGGCTGCGAGAACCTTACACAGGCCGAGCTCCCCAGCAGTGTGACTTCTATCGGGCTCAATGCGTTTCGGAACTGCGGCAACCTTGGGTTGACTGAGCTCCCCAGCGGTGTGACCGAAATCGGGCAATACGCGTTTTTGGGCTGCACCAGCCTTGCGCTGACCGAGCTCCCCAGCGGTATGACCTCTATCGGGGATAAGGTGTTTCAGAACTGCGGCAACCTTGCGCTGGAAAAGCTCCCCGACAAAGTGACCTCTATCGGGGACTATGCGTTTGACGGCTGCAAAAGCCTTGCGCTGGAGAAGCTCCCCGACAACGTGACCTCTATTGGGGACTATGCGTTTTCCGACTGCGAAAGCCTTGCGCTAGAGAAGCTCCCCGAAAAAGTGACCTCTATCGGGGAGTATGCGTTTTCCGGCTGCGGCAACCTTGCGCTGAGGTCGCTCCCCAGCGATTGGACCTTTATCAAGTACGGGGCGTTTTCCAGCTGCGAGAACCTTGCGCTGACCGAGCTCCCCGACAAAGTGACCGCTATCGAAAGCTGTGTGTTTGACGGCTGCAAGAACCTTGCGCTGGAGAAGCTACCCAGCGATTTGAAATCTATCGGGGCCCTGGCGTTTAGAGGCTGCGAGAACCTTGCGCTGAAAGAGCTTCCCAGCAGTTTGACCTATATCGGGGGCCTGGCGTTTTCCGGCTGCACCGGCCTGACCTCGCTGACCATCCCTATATCCAAAGCGCCGACTTTAGCAAGTGACACCTTTGATAAGATCCCCAACCTCACCACTATTTTTGTGCCCGCAGGAGCCACTGGGTATAATGAGGGTTGGTGGAGCTTTTATGCCGACAAACTGGTATTTGGCGCAGCCCTCGAAAGCCTGACCATCAGCGACGGCGACCTCGACCCCGATTTCTTCGCCGGGCGGGAGAGCTATGCCGTTTCCGTCCCCAACAGCACGACGAGTGTAAAAGTCACCCCCACCGCCCACGGCACGGGAACTATCACAGTAAACGACATCGGCATTGACAGCGGCGATACTTCGGGGGAGATTACGCTGGAGGCTGGCAAGGCGAATGGGATTAAAATTGTTGTTGAAAATAGTTCCACAGACAGCCGCACCTATACCGTTACGGTGACGCGGGCAGCAGACCCAGCCTCTTCCATCGAGGTCAACAGAAAATCCCTGAATTTCGGCACTGTCAATGTGGGCTATGAAGTGGGCAAAGACGCAGATGACCCGGACCCGCGCAGGCGGAGCGTGGTCGTGACGAATGCGGGCAGTCAAGATGTGACCCTCACCCCGCTCACGTTACCCCAGTTCACGGCCTATGAGCTGGCAGAGCTATCCAAGCTGGAGTTAAGGCCGGGCGAAATTGCTGACTTTCTCATCTATCCCAAAACCGGCCTTCCAACGGGTACATACAAGGAACAACTCACAATCAACGGCACAGGGGGCGCAAAAGCCACGGTCGATTTACAGTTTATCGTGACGGACAAGCCAACCTACACCGTGACAGTAACCGGCGGCACGAGCAACGGAACCATCTTCCAGGAGGGCGACCCCGTCACCATCACGGCCACCGTACCCAGCGGCAAGCAGTTTATCGGCTGGACGATAAACCCGGACAACGTGACTTTCACCCAGGGCGGTAAAGACACCGAAACGGCCACGTTTACCATGCCAAACCAGGTGGTCACGGCTACGGCCAATTTTACAGATATACCCACCACCTACACCGTGATGGTAACCGGCGGCACGAGCAGCGGAACCATCTTCCAGGAGGGTGAACCCGTCACCATCACGGCCGCCGTACCCAGCGGCAAGCAGTTTACCGGCTGGACGATAAACCCGGACAACGTGATTTTCACCCAAGGCGGTAAAGACACTGAAACGGCCACGTTTACCATGCCCAATCAGGCGGTCACGGCCACGGCCAATTTTAAGAATAGCTCACCCAGCGGCGGCGGTTCCGGCTCCAGTGATTCCTCTGTCACAATCACGCCCCCGCAGCAGCCCCAGCCTGACAGCCCCGTGCTGGCTGTAATCAAAGCGCCCGTTACGGTAACGGACGGCGCAGCCACCGGGACGGCAAACGATGTGGACACATCGGAGGGAATTATCAAGGCCCTGAACACGGCCAAACAAAAGAGCCGGGAGAAATACGGGACTGCGATACAGTATGACGCAGCCACGGCCACAGCCTACAACGGCTTTTCCATCACCCTCAAACGGGCCACCCTTGACCGTCTCCTTGACCCGAATAATAACTTGAAATACCTGACCCTCAACACGTCCATTATGGATATGACCTTTGGACTGGCCGAGCTGACCGAGATAGCCCGCCAGACCAGCGGGGACGTGACCTTCACGGCGACCAGAGTGACCGGCCTGACCGGGGACAGCCTTTCCGCTATCAGTACCCGCCCGGCCTATGACTTGAAAATCAGTTACCAGAAGGACGGCCAGACAGTTTATTTGTCCAGCGTGGGCAGCGTGTCCGTGGGCATCGCCTACACCCCCGCTGAAACCGAGCAGGCCGGTGGTCTGTACCTCGTCTATGCGGACGGGAAGGGCGGCGCGGAATGGCTCTACCGTTCCAGCTACGACAAGGGCAGCGGAAACGTGATTGGCTCCATCAATCATTTTTCCATCTACGGCGTGGGATACAGGCCCGCACCGATTTTCACCGACACTGTGAACCATTGGGCGAAAAGTGACATTGATTTTGTCGCCAGCCGGAACCTTCTGACCGGCTCCGGAGACGCCGCATTCAGCCCGGATTCCACCATTACACGGGGCATGTTCGTAACGGTGTTAGGACGGCTGGCCGGTATCGACCCGGCAGCCTATCCTTCCTCCAGCCGGTTTTCCGACATTCCTGCAACGGCCTATTATGCTCCCTTCGTGGAGTGGGCGGTTTCCAAAGAGATTGTGAACGGCACCGGGGCGGCTTCCTTTGAACCTGACCGGCCCGTGACCCGCGAGGAAATGGCGGTCATCATGCAACGGTACGCTGGGAAACTGGGATACACCCTGCCCAAAGAGCGGGAAGCGGAGATCTTCGCAGACAACGCCACGATTACCAGCGACATGAAGGACGCGGTACAGGCGATGCAGCAGGCAGGCGTAATGAACGGCAAGGGCGGCAGGTTGTTCGCCCCGCAGGACACCGCCACCCGTGCCGAGGCAGCCGCTGTCCTGCGGCGCTTTGTGGAGATCGTTATTGACCGCGATACCGCCGGGGGCTGGGCGCAAAACGACACCGGGAGCAGGCTGTACTACGAGAACCACAGGCCCGTTACCGGCTGGAAGCAGGTTGAAGGCACATGGTACTACTTCGATGCTGCGGGCCTCATGCAGTCAGGAGGCTGGAGACAAATCGGCGGAAAATGGTATTACTTCTATGCGGACGGCTCCATGGCGGCCAATACCGAGATTGACGGCTACCAGATCGGCCCGGACGGAGCCAGGAACTTCTAACTACACTGTAACATAAAGCCAGAAAGCCGTCGTTTTACCGTCAGGTAACGGCGGCTTTCCGGCCTTTGCCAAGGAAAGGAGGGCATCACGTCATGGAGAAATGGATACTGGCTGTGGGCTGAGAACTGGAAACTTATTGTAAATACAGTTTAAGAAATGTTACAACCTATTTTATCAGTTATCCATAATATACTTGTGGTGGTATTTACAGGAATGTGGTATTATCAAAATACTATTAAAGTTAAAGAACTGACGACTATTTCACAGGAGATCAATCACAGATGGACTGCATATTTTGTAAAATAGCACGCGGAGAGATTCAAGGACTTAGGGTATATGAAAACGAACATACTTTGGCAATAATGGATACAGCAATGGACGTTGACGGTCATATTCTAATATACCCAAAACACACGTAACAAACATATTAGACTGCGATGAAAAGCTTTTAAATAAAGTATTTCTTACAGTGAAGAAAGTATCCAATCACCTTGTAGATAACTGTGGATATAACGGTGTGTATTTGCTGTGTGCAAATGGTGAAGCTGCGGGACAGTCATTACCTCATTTTTATATTCATATAATTCACAGACGAAGCGGGGATGGGTTAGGTGAGCAAGGTGAGTGGCCCAATTTCCCGGGTACATCTAAGAATATAATGGATGTATATCAGGAACTGCGAATCTGAATACTGTTTTTTTATCTGAGCAGGAGAGAATGGAGGAAAAATGTCAGACTATATCGTTAAGGTTATTCCAACAGATCCATTTCGACACATTGAGCAGTCAACATTCGAAAAAACGTGTAAGCTGCTCCAAACAAAACTAAAGGCAGATAGTATTACGGTGCGGACATATGACAAACCGGCCTTTATTGATTGCGGTTCCAATTTAGTGAAAATACAATGTCCAAAATGTGGTGCAATCATTGATTTTGGCTGGTGGGGTGAGACAATGGATAATGCTTTAACGGGAGAACAGCAATCTTTAGATATCATTGTACCTTGCTGCGGTTGCAAGACTACTCTGAATGATCTACATTATCATTTTGAATGTGGTTTTGCGTGTTTCGAACTTGACATCATGAACCCACAAACTTATATTGACGGACAGACCATAGAATACATACAAGCGCAATTAGGTGTGCCGATAAAAACAATTCATTCACACTTGTAATATTAAAACAGATGCCGAAATCCAGAATCACGCCCTTCTGCCTACACTGCCCCAACCCCCTGTGTTCCTGGAACTGATACGTGCATGCACCCAAATCTTTTTATGCAGGCTGTTTTTCCAAAGGACCGGTACTTTCCCTCCTCACCATTTCTGTTCGTTAACAGCACACCACCAAGTTCGTTTCCCATATCAGCGGCGTTCACCAGGGTTGTGCAGTTCAGCTCATCATACAGGCAAGAAAAAAACGCCCTGTCCCGGTGCCTCCCCTGCAGTCTTTCTCCGCAGGTTCAGCCGCCGGGCCAAAGCGTTTTTTCCTTAAAATAGAATTTCTCTTAAATCAGAATCATCCGCGCCTCATACGGCCTCAGAATCTCCTCATTCTCCACCTCCTGGTAATTGCACAGGAGCCGTTTTTTCCCTTCCCACATCTCCTTTAAAGGACACTCTATTTCACTGCCAAAGAAATTGCAGAGTACTAACAGACGGACGCCCTCCCATTCTCTCACGTATGCAAAAATATTCGGATCGTCCTCCAGAAGCAGCCGGAAGCTTCCATGTACAAAGACCGGATACTCTTTCCTCAATTGGATCAGCCTCTTATAATAATGGAAGACCGACCAGGGGTCTGCCGCTTCCGTTTCCGCATTGATCTCCCTGTAATTATCGTTAATGCGGATCCATGGCGTTCCTGTCGTGAATCCGGCTCCCTCGCCGCCGCTCCACTGCATCGGTGTCCTGGCATTGTCCCGTCCTTTGGCGTGGATCGACCGCATGATCTCTTCCTCGGAATATCCGGCTTCCAGACGTTCCTCATACATATGAAGCGTCTCAATATCGCGGTACTCTCCGATCTCATAGTCCGTGTTCGTCATGCCCAGTTCCTCACCCTGGTAGATATAAGGCGTTCCCTGCATACCATGGAGAACCGTAGCCAGCATCTTAGCGGACTCCACGCGGTATTCCTTATCATTGCCCCACCTCGATACGATCCTCGGCAGATCATGATTATCCCAAAAGAGGCTGTTCCAGCCGCTTCCCTGCAGTTCACACTGCCATTTGTTCAAAACTTCCTTGAGTTTTACAAACGGTAGGGGGGCCAGATCCCATTTCTCCCTGCCCGGTACGGAATCCAGCATAATGTGTTCGAACTGGAACACCATGGAGAACTCGCTTCCATCAGGCGCGCTGTAGAGCTTTGCACGCTCCGTATCGGCGCCCCAGCACTCGCCTACGGTGACGATATCGCCCTTCTGAAATGTCTCG
Organism: Hungatella sp. SL.1.14; assembly: GCF_024460495.1. Taxonomy (NCBI): domain Bacteria; kingdom Bacillati; phylum Bacillota; class Clostridia; order Lachnospirales; family Lachnospiraceae; genus Hungatella; species Hungatella sp. SL.1.14. Next base: position 56,301 of record NZ_JANFYJ010000024.1, read on the forward strand.
CGGCTCAGTTCGCGGATAAATTCATGAAGACGGGGTCCATTGCCCGTAATCTTTATGTCCGGTTCCTTTGCGATCTGATCGATGACATCCAAACGGAAACCGCCCACGCCTTTCTCCATCCACCAGCGGATCATGTCATAGATTTCTCTGCGTACGGCTTCATTTTCCCAGTTCAAATCCGGCTGCCTGACGGAGAACTGGTGAAAATAATACTGGGACAGTTCCGGTACCCACTCCCATGCCGGGCCGCCAAAGCAGGCTCTCATGTCATTGGGTAAGACGCCCTCCTCACCGTCGCGCCAGACGTAGTAGTCATGGTAGGGATTATCCCTGCTCTTCTTCGCTTCTAAAAACCACCGGTGTTCATCCGACGTATGGTTTAAGACCAGGTCCATAATGATCTTAATCCCATGCTCTCCCGCTTCCTTAATCAGGCGTTCCATATCCAGGAGACTTCCGAACAGCGGGTCGATATCCTGGTAATCCGAGATATCATACCCGTTGTCGTCCTGAGGCGACTTGCACACAGGTGAAAGCCAGACGGCGTCGATCCCCAGTTCCTCCAGATAATCCAGTTTTTCTATGATTCCGTTCAAATCTCCGATTCCGTCGCCGTCGCTGTCCTTAAAGCTTCTGGGATAAATCTGATAGATCACCGATGTTTTCCACCATTTCTGTCCGTTTCTCTCTTCCATTTTCATTCCCTTTCCTCCAGCGTCTGATCCGGCCCTGACCAGTGCCCAGGGGACCGTCCTGTTTACAGGTGCCAGATATCCCGATTATATTCTTCAATGGTTCTGTCAGAGGAGAAATATCCCGCCTTCGCAATATTAATCAGAGACTTGCGGGCCCAGGCACGCTCATCCTCGTAATCTGCCAGCATCTGCTCTTTCACTGCGATATATTCCCTCAGATCGAGAAGCGTCATAAACCAGTCCTTGGAAACCAGTTCTTTGTAAAGTCTTCCCAGATTTACCGGATCGCCGGTTAAGATCATCTTCTTGCTGATGATAAAGTCCACCAGTTCCTCCACCAGGCTGTCGCTCTCATAAATCTTTCTGGAACAGTAGCCGCTGGTATCGTAGAGCCTGATCACCTCATCGGAGGACTTTCCGAAAATATAGATATTCTCGTCGCCCACCAGCTGATGAATCTCCACGTTGGCTCCATCCTCGGTTCCCAGGGTCACCGCGCCGTTTAACATAAACTTCATGTTGCCGGTTCCGGACGCCTCCTTGGAAGCCAGGGAAATCTGCTCGGAAATGTCGCAGGCCGGGATCAGCTTCGCAGCCTTGCTCACATTGTAATTCTCCACCATAACAACTTTTAAATACGGACTCACTTCCGGATCGCTGTCGATTAACTCCTGCAGACAGAGAATCAAATGGATTATATCCTTGGCTATCGTATAGGCCGGAGCCGCCTTTGCGCCGAAGATCATGGTAACCGGACGCTTCGGCAGATTGCCCTTCTTGATCTCCAGATACTTATAAACAGCGTAAAGTGCGTTCATCTGCTGGCGCTTGTACTCATGGAGACGCTTCACCTGAATATCGTAGACAGAATTCTCGTCGATCTCGATTCCCTGTGTGTTCTTCAAATACTTCTTTAAGTCCAGCTTGGCATTCTGCTTAATCTGGCGGAGACGGTCCAGAACTGCCTCGTCATCCTGATATGCAAGGAGTTTTTCCAGTTCTTCCGCGTGAATCTTAAAGCCGGATCCGATCAGCTCCTCGATATAGGAAGACAGTTCATGGTTGCAGTGCAGCAGCCATCTGCGGAATGTAATTCCGTTCGTCTTATTATTGAATTTTTCCGGGTAAATATCGTAAAACGGCTTTAACTCTGACTCCTCAAGAATCTCCGTATGAAGAGCCGCAACACCGTTGACGCTCTGTCCGTAATGGATATCGATATGAGCCATATGAACGCGCTCCTGTGCGTCGATGATATAGACTTTCTCATCGTGGAAATCGCGTCTCACCCTCTTATCCAGTTCCCGGATAATCGGCATCAGCTGCGGAACCACCTTTTCCAAATAGGAAGCAGGCCATTTTTCCAGGGCCTCTGCCAGAATCGTGTGGTTGGTGTACGCACACGTTTTTCTCACCACATCGATGGCTGTGTCGATGTTAAAGCCTCTTGCCATCAGAAGGCGAACCAGTTCCGGGATCACCATGGTCGGATGGGTATCGTTGATCTGGATTACTACATGCTCATGGAGATGGTACAGATCAAATCCACGCTCTTCCGTCTCCTTTAAAATCAGCTGAGCCGCGTTGCTTACCATAAAATACTGCTGATAGATACGCAGAAGCTGTCCCTTTTCGTCGCTGTCATCCGGATAGAGGAAGAGAGTCAGCCCACGCCGGATATCTTCTTTATCGAACTCGATTCCGTCATGGATGATGGATTCGTCCACCGAGTCTAAATCGAATAAATGGAGGGAATTCTTTCCGCCTTCGTAACCCGGCACGTCGATGTCATACATGGTGGAGGTTACCGTAAGATCCTTAAACGGCACCTCGAAGTGAACATCCGTCCTCGTCAGCCAGTCGTCCCCGGTCATCCACGGATTCTTTTCCTCCCTCTGTTTATGATCCGCAAAGGTCTGTTTAAAGAGGCCGTCATGGTAATTTAAACCCACGCCGTCGCCCGGCAGCTTCAGCGTCGCAATGGAATCAAGGAAGCAGGCCGCCAGTCTTCCAAGGCCGCCGTTTCCCAGTGACGGTTCCAGTTCCGCCTCCTCAATATCTGCAATATCGATACCGTGCTTCTTTAAAACTTCCGCCGTCTCATCAAAAAGTCCGAGATTGATCAAATTGTTGGAGAGCAGCTTTCCGATCAAAAATTCTGCCGAAATATAGTAGAGTTTCCTGCTTCCCGTATTTGGGGTGAGATCCTTCATTTTCCCCTTTACAATGGTAAGAAGCGCATGGTAAATTTCCTCCATGCAGGCCTCCTCAATCGTTTTTCCAAATCTTTCGCCGAGAACTTTATTTAATTCCTGTTCCATCATCATCGATTCTCCTTTTCTCATGATCTTTCCAAAGCTTCATATACACGGAGGATTTCTCCCACACTCCACGCCTGGGCAAAACAGCCCTTCGAGGAAACGGGATTTTTCCCGTCATAGATCTCAGGCAGCTGTCCGGCGCATCCTTCCCGCATGGCGCCTTCCAAAACCTCCAGCCGGCGGTACACCTCCGCTTTTGCAGCTTCGCTGTATCCATGCACCTTCAAATACGCAAGGTAGTATCCGCCCAGCGGAAATACCCAGACCGTACCCTGATGATACGCTAAATCCCTGTCAAACTGGCTGCCTCCGTAACATGGTCTGAACTCTCTGTCATCCTCCGACAGCGTTCTCAGTCCATAAGGAGTATACAACTTTTCCGCCACAGTTTCCACCACCTGTTTCTCTTTTTCCGGAGGAAGCATGGAAAAATTCATGGAAACCGCCCAGATCTGGTTGCAGCGGATCTGGTTGTCGGGGATATCACGTTCTTCCGCCCCGGAGACCACATCCCTCAGGCAGTGCTTCTCCTCCAGCCAGAATTTCTCCTGAAACGACTGCTTTACCAATTCCGCCAGATGACCATAATGCCTGGCCGCCTCCGGGCTCTCAGTAAATTTCTCCATAATCCGCAGTGCATTGTACCAGTAGGCGTTGATCTCCACCGGTTTTCCGTGGCGCGGCGTAGGGAGTATGTCACCGATCCGCACATCCATCCAGGTTACCTGATCGAAGCCCTGTCCCGCTGTGATCAGCCCGTCTTCATCCATATGAATACCGAAATCCGTCCCTGTCTCATACTGTTTCACAATATGCTCCATGACCGGACAGCACTCTCTTACCAAGGATATGTCATTTGTCCTCTCAAAATACAGATAAACACTGTTGATAAAGAGAAGAGCCGCATCCACCGTATTATACATGGGTTCGCTGCCGCCTTCCGGGAAGAGATTCGGCATCAGCCCGTTCCTCTCCGCCTTCAAAAATGTCCTCAATATCCTCTTTGCCGTCCCGTACCGCCCTGTCGCCAGTGCACAGCCGCTCAGCGCAATCATGGTATCCCGGCCCCAGTCCTCGAAAAACGGATATCCGGCCAAAATCGTATCCCCTCCGGTGGATTCCCGGCGGGAGATAAACTGAGCCGCGCTTTTCGCCAGCATGGAAGCCGCCTCAGACTTAAAACCAGCCTGCCTCTCTAAGTCCTTTCTGTACCGGACCGCATCATCTATGATTTTTTCCGCCGTTTCCGTCACAGGCTCCGTGGAGTATACAAGCTCCAGCTTTGAACTGCCCCCGGGACCGGTGGTACAGCAGACCGCATGATTGGCCAGCGCCGTTCCCGTCTCTCGCCGTCCGTCACAGGCGTCACAGGCGTAATAGTACGTCTCAGAGACCGGTTCAAAGGTCTTCACACTGCCGCCTGCTGTAAAATAGAGCGTCATCCCCGCCGAGCTGATTCTGCCGTCTGAACAGGTAAATACCTGATCCGGGCTTAAATCGCCGCCCTTCTTCACAAACTGCATAAAGGGAATCACCTCGAGATGACACGCCTCTCTCCTGTGATTATGGATCTCATACCGGACGGCAATCGTGTTCTCCCCCTGTTTCATGGCCGTCGTCTTTATGACCTCGACCCCATCCGCGTGATAGACCCACACGGGACAGTCCTCAAACTGAAAGGAGGAGAGGCGGAGAAATCCGTCTTCCGGTTCCCTTTCACCTGCAAACTCCTGACTGGAAAGGAATACCGCTTTCTCTGCCGTTACCAGCCGCTCACACAGCCGGTGAATCATGTTGTATCTGTGATTCGGAGCTTTCATGCAGGCCATGAAAAACGCATGATCGCTGCGGGCCGACGAGCCAATCGCCGTAACCGAGGAGAAACCGCCAAGCCCGTTGGTCAGAAGGCAGCAGGTTTCCTGACCGCGTTCCAGAGTCTTAAAATCCTGTTTCCCATATATAAACTTCATCGCTCCGCCTCCTGCATGATCTCCCTTTTCTTCCCCATAATAACCGCCGAGACAGGCGGAACCATGAAAATCCCCGAATACGTCTCTCTCTGCGGCCGTCTCCACATCCCGCTGTCTCCGTCCTTTAAAAACGCCTCCCACTCCCCGGCCGGAAGCGCCATCTTAACCGGACGCCGGCGGCTGTTATAGGCAATAAAGAGCGTATCGCAGAGTCCGCCGGAACCTGTATCCTGTTTCCTGTTCCCCGTTTCCGCCTCTTTGCACCGGTTATCCACCTGAAAACTCACCACGCCTTTCCGGCCGGCATTCTTCCGGAAGATGCGTTTTCCTGCTTCCGCCGATTTATCGCAGAGGCCCGGGAGACATTTTCTCAGTGCGATTAAATCTTTGTAAAACTGAACCAGATCCTCCAATTGATACGCCCTGTTATAATCCAGGCGGTTTAAAGAAATGGGGGCGCAGAAGCTGTTGTCATTCCCCTCCTTCGTCCGGGCAAATTCCTCTCCCGACAGAAAGAACAAATGCCCCTGGCACGTAAAATAGATCGAAGCGGCCAGTTTATACGCCCTTATGACCTCCTCCGGCCTTTCGTAAAAGACGTTCCTGCCGCAGCGGCCCGTCATGGAAAGAATCAGCTTATCCCACAGAGTCAGGTTATCGTGGGCCGAAACGTAGCTTAAGATCCGTTCCGGCGAACCGGCCCGGAATGCGCCGCCTCTGTCACACCAGGCCGAAACCGCGTGCAGAATCTCCCGTTCCAGCCCTTCTCCTCCATTTACAAATCCAGGCTGCAGGGCGTCAAAGACGTGACCCTTTATCGCATCCCTCGTGTTGTCGCAGAACATGGCGACACGGGGATCCAGTCTCTTTTCCTGATCCTTAAGTGCCTGGTGGAACCCCGGTTCCATAGGAGTCCTGTCCGCGGCCCACGGCTCCCCGTAGATCAGCTTTTCACCGGCGCCGTATCTCAAATCCAGGGCGCGGCCAATCCGGTTCATCAGTTCAGTGGGAAGCAGCCCCATCAAATCAAACCGGAATCCATCCATATGGTACTCCTCCGTCCAGTAGAGGACCGAATCCAGAATAAACGATGCAGCCATCTCCCGCTCGGCGGCAAAGTCATTGCCGCATCCCGAACCGTCGGACAGGGTACCATCCTCGTTCTGGCGGTAGTAATACCACGGCGCCACGCACTGAAACGGAGAATCCGCTGAGTAGGTGTGGTTGTAAACCACATCCATGATAACGCGGAACCCGTTTCGGTGCAGTGCCTGTACCAGTTCTTTCAGCTCCGTAATGCGCACTTCCCCGCGGGAGGGATCAGAGGAATAGGACCCCTCCGGCACATTGTAAAAGACCGGATCATATCCCCAGTTAAACTGCTCCCTGTCCCCCGCCTCGTCGACCGAGCCGAAATCATAGACCGGCATCAGCTGAATATGAGTCACGCCCAGTTCCTTTAAATACCGGATACCGGTCGGATGAACGCAGTCTCCTGACAGCGTGGTATCCTCCTCCGTAAACGCCCGGTACGTTCCCCGCAACTCCTCCGGAAATCCCGCGCTCTCATCCCAGGAAAATTCTTTTACATGAAGCTCATAGATAATGTCCTCCCGCTGCCGCTCGGGAGCCCGGTCTGCCTTCCAGCCTTCCGGGTCCGTCCTCTCAAGTTCCACCGCCATGCTGCGTCTGCCGTTGGTTCCGCAGGCCTTCGCATACGGATCCGCCGTCCGGCGTGTCTCTCCGCCGGAAGTCACATCGTAATCGTAATAGGTACCGTGAAGATTTTCCTCCGTCCGGTACAGCCATACCCCCTGTTCCCCCTGTTCCATGGAGACAGAGCGCATACAGCCGCTTTCGCCGCCATCCGGGTAGAGATGAAGCTCCACCCGTTCTGCGGTTGGGCTCCACAGTTTAAACACGGTTCCATCACCACCGCAGGAAACGCCCAGGTCATGGCCGTCATATATATAATTTTTCTTAAATGTGCTGTCCGCATAGAAGCGTTTCAGCTCTCTCGCTGTCATTTTCTCTGTCGTCATAAGTTAACCTTTCACCGCCCCGGACATACCGTTGACGTAATACTTCTGCATACACAAAAACAGGACTGCAATCGGTATGGAGATCAGTACCGCGCTGGCTGCGAAGCTTGTATACCAGCTGTCAATGTATTCTTTCTCCAGCATCCTCCACAGGCCGATGGCTACGGTGTACTGGTCGGAATTGGCCCGGCAGATCACCTTTGCAAAGATAAAATCCACCCACGGTGCAATGAAGGATGTCAGTACCGTGTAAATAATAATCGGCTTGCTGAGCGGCAGTGTAATCCGTGAAAAGATCTGCCAGCGGTTGCAGCCGTCGATTAAGGCAGCCTCGTCGATCGCCCTCGGAACCGTGTCGAAGAAGCCCTTGGCGATCTGGAACGTCAGGCCTGCGCCTCCCGAATAGCAGAGAATGAGCGCCAGACGAATCAGATTCCCCTCTGTCAGCCCCAGTGCCTTTAAGATGAAATACACCGCCACCATGGACATAAATCCCGGAAACAGGCCGAGAATCATCGCCATGTTCATGTAAGGCTTCCTCATGCGGAATTTCAGTCTTGAAAGGCAGTAGGAAACTGCCAGAACGTAAAATGTGGACAGAATGCAGGAGCACACTGCGATAAACAGCGTGTTGGCAAACATTCGGGGAAAATTCAAAATGGTGGTATCTGTAAAAAGCCTGCTGTAATTAGCCAGTGTAAATGCCTTCGGGAAAAATGTGGACACATAGGACCCCTTCTCCGCACGGAAGCTGGTAAGTATCACCCACAGGATCGGAAACACCCAGACAGCCGCCAGTATGGCAAGCGCCGTGTGAACCAGAATATTATTTACAGTCCGTACCTGCTTTGCCGATCTCATCTTTTTCATCTTAGAACGCCTCCTCCTCTTTATAGGATTTGCTGTTTCTGTACGTAAACAGCGCCCCCACGGCCAGAATGATAAATGTCAGGATACCGATTACCGCGCCGATATTGTAATACTGCTTATCAATGGTCAGCTTGTAAAGCCATGTGACGAGAAGATCCGTCTTCCCCGCCGTGGATGCCAAATCCGTCACCGGATCGCCGCTGGACAGTAAGTAGATGACATTGAAATTATTCACATTGCCGGTAAAGGTGGCAATTAAATACGGTGTGGTGATATAAAGCATATACGGAAGCGTAATCTTAAAGAAGGTCTGGAAGGAATTCGCGCCATCCACTCTTGCCGCCTCGTATAAATCCTCCGGAATACTCTGAAGGACGCCTGTCAGCTGAAGCAGGGTGTAGGGAACACCGACCCAGATATTGATCACAATAATCGTCACACGGGCCCAGGTGGGATTCGTGAAAAACGGAAGGCTGGCATCCGCGCCGATCAGCCCCACATTTCTTAAAAGGACGTTGACCGCGCCGTTAGGCTGCAGCATCGTTCTCATGATCAGAAGGGACACAAACATGGGAACGGCGCAGGATAACACGAAGCAGAACCTCCAGAATCCCTTTGCCTTCGTCTCCTTCCGGTTGATGGCCATGGCCAGGATCATCCCGAAAATATAGTTGGTAAAGGTTGCAAAAAACGCCCAGACCAGAGTCCACGACAGCACGGACCAGAAGGTACTTCCCAGGATACTGCCGGAATCGAACAGCGCCCGGAAATTATCGAGTCCTACCCAGTCAAACAGGACGAGATGGTTGTCAATCTTGCTGTAATTGGTAAAGGCCATGCAGATCATAAAGATCAGCGGCAGCACGGTAAACCCGAAAATAAAGGTCAGCGGAGGAGTCATAAATAAGCGATACAGATTCTCATGAAGCAGGCTCTTTAAGTCCTCAAAAAAACTGTTCACGTGTTTTCCCGCTTTATCCAGACATTCCGCTTTGTAGGCGCTCTTCACGGCACCGTGCCATGCGGCCGCCATCAAAGCGGTCAGAAACAGCACCGCCACGCCGTACAGCAGGATCAGCACGGACTGGTCTCCCTTGGTGTACCGGTAGACCTGATTCACTTCATCCCAGATTTCCTGCTGACCCACGGTTCCCAGACTCCCCAGCATTGCAATGCAGCGAAAACCGGTTGTCATCATGAAGACCACATAGGCAGCCTCAGCCGCCAGAAACAGAAGGCCCTTCCCAACCTGTTTATGTACGATATTCCCCAGCCCCGCCAAAATCATGGAAAGCTTCGTCTCCAGGCCTCCGCGGCGCAGCGCCTCCCGAAAGGAATACGGCGTTGTAAATTCATTGATTCTATTTAACTTTCCCATTTCCCTGTCCCCCTTAGATTCCGTTGCTGTTCATCGCAGCATTCATGGCTTCCGTCTGTTCCTTCGCATTCTCATGGGTCACGCTCTTGTTCCGGATCCCTTTTCCCATATTCTCCACAGGCACCCAGCAGTTATTCATGCCTGCCACAAACGGCTGAAGAATTGACGTGCGGTTGAATGTGTCGTTCTGGGCTGTAACCAGCGCATCCGACGCGATGTCCGGATTCTCCATCAGCTCCAGATTACACGGTACCACGTTTCTCAGTTCGTAGTGAAGCTTCTGGGCCTCCGCCGATCCTAAGTAAACGGCCAGCTGGACGGCCGGCACCATATAGGAAGATTCAGGATTCACGCCTACGGCCTTGGAACCGGCATAGGACTTCATCTGCTTCTCCTCACCGTTTAGCGTGTAAGTGGGGAGTGCCGCTACTCCCATATTGCCGCCAAGAATTTCCTTCACCGACGCCATATCCCAGGAACCGGAGAAGAGCGCATGGATACTCCCGTCACGGAGCCCCGCCATCCCTGAACCGTCGGCATCCACGACAAAATTCGGATTCGCGATTAAATCAACCAGATATTCCGTAACTTCAACGGCCTTCTCCCCTCCGAAGTCCACCCCCTTTGACTCGTCTGTTCCGTCTCCGAACAGAGTACATCCGTTTCCTATATAAAATGCAGGCAGATACCAGGAGTTTGTAAATGGAAATGAAACCGTGCCCTTGGAAAGCATCGTATCGAGATTCTTAATATCTTCCTCCGAAAATACGCTCTTGTCATAGTACATATACCAGGTGTTGGTCGTAAACGGGACTCCGTAAAGCTCGCCGTCCATGGTCACGGAATTGATGACCTCCGCAGAGTTCATCGCCTCGATCTCCTCCCGGTACTTTCCTCCGAACTTCACCAGGGCGTTGGCGTCCGTCATGATCGTCAGCGTATCATTGGCATAGAGGAACACATCCGCGCTGGCCTCCGCGTCCTGGGAGACCTGATTCGCCGCCGTCGCCTCGTCCGCCACACCATACACAAACGTAATATTCCATTCCGGATGCAGTTCGGCAAAGCGCTCGCAGCTTTTTTGCAGCCACTGGCCGCTGTCCTTCGACTGATCCTCCGAAGGGGACCAGACCATCAGCCGGACTTCCTCCCCGCTTCCCTGCCCCGAAGCCGCCTTCCCGCAGCCGCTTACCACAGCCGCCGTCACAGCCAGAGCCAGAGCTAAAACCAACCCTCTCTTCATTGCATTCTTCCTCCTGATTTCTCCATAAAAGTTTCGTTATGTTTCGTATAGTTGTATCATACTCCTTCTTTTTCTGTTCGTCAACCCGTTTTTCGTTATTTTTTCCAAATTTTTCTATTAGATATTTCCGTTTTTCCATTGTATCACCATGGTATAATTCATTATTTTTTCGCCGCAGACGAAACAAGTCGAAATTTCTTATTTTATTTGCTGCCATTTTATTGCTTTTTCTCACTATTTTTACTATAATAAGAAAGTCAGCTGCAACGGCGTTCCGCCATGCAGCCGCTTATTTCGAAACGTAACGATCGATACGACTGGAGAAGAAAAATGGCAACCATAACAGATATTGCTGATAAACTGGGAATTTCCAAAGGTACGGTGTCCAAGGCCTTAAACGATGCCCCGGATATCAGCGAAACATTACGAAAAACAATTTTAGAGACAGCTGTCGAGATGGGATACACGAAAATGAGACGCAGACGAAGTGTTTCAAAAAAAGTATGTGTCCTGATCGGCGAGGGAAACATGGAATACACCTCGCCTGGCCATTTCGGCTACGATTTGATCATCGGCTTCCGCAAGATGGCGGAGCCGGCCGGCCTGACCGTGGATGTCGTCCCCTTTACCGACAAGCTGCAGAAATCCACCCCATACGACGTATTCATGCTGGAGAACGACTACATTGGTTCCTTCGTTCTCGGCATTTCCTTAAACGATGCCTGGATGAAAGATTTCCGGACAAGCCACACCCCGGCGGTACTCTTTGACAACGACATCAAGGGCAATCCGGCCGTCGCCAGCGTAGGCGTCGATAATAATGAAGGGATGGAGCTGGCGGTGGAATACTTAAAAAGCCTGGGCCACAAAAAGATCGGCTACTTAAGCGGCGCTCTGGGCTCCCAGGTCTTTCTGCTCCGTCACAGGGCCTTCTATGGAGCGCTTAAACAAAACGGCCTTTCCTCGGACCCGCAGCTCTCCGGAAGCTCCTATTACATCTCCGAATGTATCCAGAAGCACCTGCCGCGGCTCTTAGACCGCGGCGTAACCGCGATTGTATGCAGCCACGACCAGCTGGCCAACGCTGCTTTAGTCCAGCTTAAGGAGCTGGGAAAGCGAGTTCCGGAGGAGTTAAGTATCATCGGCTTTGACGACCTCCCGATCAGCCCTTACACCGATCCCCCTCTCACCACCATCCGCCAGGACCGCCCAAAGCTGGGCAAATGCGGATACTACGCTCTCGACAGCCTCTTAAATGACGTACCGATCGGCACCATTCTCCTGCATTCCCAGCTGGTGATGCGGGGATCCTGCGGCCCAATCCAATAGAGAAAGGACTGCTGAACAAAGATGGTATTTGCCTTCCCCATTGCACATATACTGTAACACCTATGCATCATAAGAAAGGCTGTGTGACTCCATGGCATACCATCTCTATCCCCTTACGGCTTCCCAGCGTATGCTTCAGAACGCTTGCGAAGAATTCGGCACGACTCAGGTCCTTACCATCGGCGTGTGTGTTTCCATACGCATGCCGGTGGATTTTTCTCTGTTAAAGGCATGTCTGACGGAAGAGACCGAACGTCTCGACTGTCTGCGGGTTCAGCTTACCTCCCCTGACAGGGAAGGCGGAATCCGCCAGTACATCGTTCCTGAACACACTCCCGATATCACCTACCGGAATCTGAAGGATAAAACCAAAGCGGAGATCAAAGACCTGATGACCTCCTGGAGCACCATTGGCTTCGAGAAGGCAGACGCCCCTCTCCACCGCTATGTCATGGTATCCCTTCCCGGCGGCTTTAACGGTGTCTATCTCTGCATCGACCACCGCATCATGGATTCCGCAGGGCTGATTTCCATGATGAACGATACCTTCCGGCTGTACTGCCACTATCTTTACGGAGCCCCTGTCCCGGCCATGCCCGCGCGTTATGAAGAAGTCCTGCAGTCCGATTTAAAACGGGAACAGGATTCCCTGAGACAGGAGAAGGATCTCGCCTTCTGGAAGCAGCTGCTGACGGCGGGAGAGCCCGTCTATACCGATTTTGGCGGTTCCCGGACGCTGGAGCAGAGCCGTCTCCGCCACGGCATGCCTGGCCTTCGGGCGGCCGACCGGGTCATACAGCCTATGGAGGGCGATATGGCGCGTTTTACCCTGTCCAAAAAGGAAACAGCCCGCCTGCAGTCCTTTTGCCGGGAACATTCGGTGTCCATGACGAATCTGTTTCTCATGTCCATGCGCACCGCTCTGTCCTTCACTAATGGGGAGGAAAGGGATGTCACCATCCGCAACTACATATCACGCCGCACTTCAAGGCAGAGCCGCACCTGCGGGGGCTGCCGGATTCATTGTTACCCCTGCCGCACCGTGATCTCCCCCGACACGCCTTTTCTAAGCGGAATCCGGCAGATCACCTCCTGTCAAAACAGCATTTACCGCCACAGCAATATGGATCCGGAAACGGTAAACAGGCTCTTTGCCGATACCTTTCCCATGCCGCCGCTCACCACCTACGAGGGAGCCGCACTGACTTATCAGCCGCTTCCCCTCTCCTCCTCCAACCCGTGGCTGAATCGCATCCCGCTGAGAACCGAATGGTTCTCAAACAGGGCGGATATCCAGAAGCTCTACTTAACCGTCATGCAGACCTCATGCGATCAGGGGCTTGACTTCTATTTCAAATACCAGAAGGCCGAGCTTGGAAAATCAGATATCGACGCTGTCTATGAACTTCTTTCAGCGGTCCTCTCCCTCGGAGTTCGCCGTGAATCGCTTCCTGTAGGGGAATTGATGCGGCAGCTGTGACGCCAAAAAGCCGGAGCCGGGACACTCTCCCAAATGTCCCGGCTCCGGCTTTTTGCTCTCTATGAAACACGTTTAACCAAAAGTTTTCCGCTTCTCCCTTTAATCCTCTTTTCCAACGACCTTATAGGTCTCTTCCACGATTCTCTCCATGGCGTTTAAGATATTCTCATATCCCGTGCACCGGCAGAGATGACCGGATATCATCTTCCTCAGTTCCTCGCGGTTGTACCGTTTGCCGGTTCCCACGATCTCCACTGCGGTCATAATCAGGCCCGGTGTACAGAAGCCGCACTGAACAGCCGCTTCCTCCACAAATGCCTTTTGAATCGGACTCAGTTCGCCGTTAGGACCTTTTAAGCCCTCTACCGTCATGATCCGGCGGCCTTCCGCCCACATGGTTAAGTAGATACAGCTGTCGATGGCCTCGCCGTCCACCAGGACAGTACAGGCGCCGCACTCTCCAACCTCACAGCCTTTTTTCACGCTGGTAAGGCCCAGACGGTTTCTCAGCGTCTCCAGTAAGGATTCCCTGTCGTCTACTGCCACCTCAACCTCTTTATCGTTGACAATCATATGAACAATCTTAAGCATTGCACTCACCCCCTGCATTTATAATCGCCTGTTTCAGGGCACGTTTTGCCATCTCTTCGATGAGCTGTAAACGGAATTCCTTGGAAGCTCTCCAGCTGGTACGCGGATTTACTTCCTCCAGAACGCTCTTGCCCAGTGTCCCAAACAGCTCGTTTCCGATTTCCATGCCTTTTACCTTTTCCTCTGCCTTAAAACAGCGGATGGGGGTCGGAGCGGCGACACCGTAGCCGATGTGTATTTCTTCGATGTGTTTCTTATCTCCGGTCAGTTTTACCGTGACCGCACAGCCCATGGTAGCGATCTCCATGGCGTTTCTCTTGCCGTACTTGATGTAATGGCCGCCAAATCCTTCATACGATTCCTTTTTAATCTTAATCGCCGTCAGGATCTCATCATGCTTCCGAACCGTCTTTCCCGGACCGGTATACCACTCGCGGATCGGTATCTCCCGCACTCCCTCCGGTCCTTCCACCACCAGAATGGCGTCGAGGCAGCAGAGTGACGATGCGCTGTCCGCACTGGTCACACCGTTGCAGACATTGCCGCCCACCGTACCGATGTTGCGCAGCTGCGGTCCGCCTGCCTGATCCACGGCGTCCCCTAAAATCGGGATATACTTCTGAATGATCCTGTTATTGGTCACATGGGAAAATGTAGTCGCCGGACCGATAACGATGGTGCCGTCCTCTTCCATTCTCACGCCTTCCAGCTCTTTGATTCCGTGAATGCTGACCAGGGAACATCCGGCAAGCCTGCCCTCCCTGATCTTAATGAGCACGTCGCTGCCGCCGGAAATGACGACGGCCTCCGGGTCTTCCTTCAAGGCACGGATCGCATCCCCTATATCTTTTGCCTGGTATAATTTTTCAATATCATACATGGATTATCACCGTCCCTTCTATATCAGTTCCGCTGCCTTAAAATGAGCCACAAGCTTCTGCGGGTCAAGAGGCAGGGAATCTACCGCTACACCAGTTGCATTTAACACTGCGTTCCGGATGGCCGGTGCGACCGGAATGGCCGGCGGCTCCCCTAACGCTTTATTTCCAAATGGACCCGTCGGATCGTCCAGTTCCACAAATTGTACATGGAGATCCGGCGTGTCCATGGAGGTAGGCAGTTTGTAGTCCAGCAGGTTGTCATTTAACGGCCTGCCGTTCTTATCAAAGAGAAGTTCTTCACTGAGCGCGTATCCGAGTCCCATGCTCATGCCGCCGTGTACCTGTGCCTCAGCCAGCTTCGGATTAATCAGCGTGCCGCTGTCGTGAACATTGACAATGTTAGTCACCTTCACCTTGCCAAGCGGCATATCCACTTCCACCTCTGCAAAACAGGCGCCTGTTGCAAAGGTATTGTCCTTGCAGTGGCTGGTCGCCTCCGCCGTGATGTGGATGGAACGGTCGAGGCTGTAGAACGCCGTCGTCGCAAGCTCGGCCATATCGAGAAGCTTTTCTCCGCTTTCTTTATCGACTACCACGTTATTACGGATATCCATGGAGTCCTTCTCTTTATCCAGCATGTATGCCGCATAATCCAGAATTTTGTCCTTGAAAATGAGTCCGGCCTTCTTCACGGCCATACCGCTGACATACGTCTGCCGGGATGCGTAAGCGCCCGTATCAAACGGTGTGATATCCGTATCCTGGGTGGAAAGGATGTGAACTCTGTCCTCCGTAATTCCGGTTGTCTCCGCCGCCATCTGGGTAAATACGGTATCCGCGCCCTGGCCGATCTCTGTAGCGCCCATCTGCAGCTGCATGGAGCCATCCTGGTTCAGAATCATACGGCAGGAAGCAGTCTCCAGAGAGATCGGGTAAACGCCTGTCTTATAACAGAAGATCGCCATGCCAATTCCTTTTCTGACAGGACCGGTCTGATTCTCATACTCTTTCCGTTTTTCATCCCAGTGAATATAGTTCCGGCCCTTTTCCATACATTCCTTTAAGCCGTATGTATTACATGCAACGTGGGTATGAGGATCTACATAGCCCTCCGGCATACAGTTTTTCATTCTGAATTCCAGCGGGTCCATATGAATGGCCGCGGCCAGGTCATCCGCCATACATTCCGCCGCAAATGCCGCCTGCGGAATTCCGTATCCTCTCATGGCGCCGCCTGTGGTAATGTTTGTATAGACGGTATATGCGTCGGATTCCAGTGTTTTCTCATCGTGATAAATCTGCTTAAACTCATTGGATGTGTTTGCCACAATCGCATGGGCATGGGACGCGTAACCGCCCTGGTTGGAATACGCCTCAAATTTTCTCGCCACCAGCGTGCCGTCCTTTTTGACAGCCGCCTTCACATGGCATTTAATGGCATGGCGCACTCTCGTGCAGGCCAGAGTCTCTTCCCTGGAAATCTCCATACGGACGCCCCTTCCGCCCACCTGGGTGCAGAGGAACGCATTTAACGGTTCGTACAGAACGTCCTGCTTGTTGCCGAAACCGCCGCCGATATAAGGCTTGATCACGCGGATTTCACCGGCCGGGATTCCCAGCGCCTGGCTGATGACACGCCGTACGATATGAGGAATCTGCGTCGATGTCGTCACCACAATTCTGCCTTTTTCCATGTAGGCAAAGGAAATCGGAGTCTCGATATGGCAGTGCTGAACGCTCTGCGTCTCATAGACATGATCAATCTCCACCACGTCCTCGCCTTCCACCGCCTCCTTATAGGTTCCTTCCCCTACAACAAAGCTGGAATGTGCGATCACGTTGCCCGGCTTCTCCTCATGGAGCACCGTGGCGCCCTCGGCCATGGCTGCCTCGACGGTGAGCATGGGCTCGTACTCCTCATACTCTGCCTTTACCAGACGTGCCGCGCGGTTTGCCGCGATCTCATCCTCGGCAATGACTGCCGCGATATCGTCGCCGTAGACGCGTACTCTGGTGTTTAACAGCTTTCTGTCCGCAATATCCTGATGTGCGGTCTCCACAGACCACGGATGGCCCGGCGTCGGAAACTGGATATCCGGAACGTCAAAACACGTAACGATCTTAACGACTCCCGGTACAGCCAGCGCCTCCTCCAAGTCAAAGCTTTTTACTACACCATTGGCAATTGTGCTTCTTACGACCTTAGCCACAAGAAGTCCTTTGGGTTCCAAATCCGCTGTATATTTAGCGCCGCCGGTCACTTTCTCGATGGCGTCAACGCGGACCATGTTATTACCAACTCCCATGGTATCCTACCTCCTGTTTCTTTTATTCTCCTGCTAATCAGGCTTCCGGCTGTTTCCCGTTCTTAAAAAATAAGAAAAGCTGGCAGCGACGAGACTTTTTCAGGACAATTTCGTCCATCAAAGTGATGTCGCCGCCAGCCGTTTGACAGTGTCTACATGACCGGTTCTCCTGATTTGCTCAGGCTGCTATTTTCAGTTGCTCTATATATTATTAAATCAATATATATTTTAGTACAAACAGTACCGCCAGAACATACATCAGCGTACTGATCTTCTTCTCCTTTGCATGGCCTGTCACCAGGTTGATTACTACATAGGAGATAACGCCCATGGCAATACCTTCAGAAATGCTGTACATAAACGGCATTGCGATGATTGCGATGTAGCACGGAATCGCTTCGGTAAAATCGTTGAAGTCGATCTTGGTAATGGAGGTAAGCATTAAGAAGCCTACTACTACCAAAGCCGGAGCCGTCGCGAAGGACGGAATGGCTAAGAAAATCGGGGACAGGAATAAGGATAAGCCGAATAAAATGGCTGCTACCACTGCCGTTAAACCTGTTCTGCCGCCTTCGGAAACGCCGGAAGCGCTCTCTACGAAGGTAGTGGTTGTGGAGGTACCGAATAACGCACCTACCGATGTACCGACGGCGTCTGCCATCAAAGCGCCCTTGATGCGCGGAAGCTTTCCGTCTTTATCAAGCATGTCGGCCTTGGAAGCAACACCAATCAGCGTTCCTAACGTATCAAACATATCTACAAACAGGAATGCAAACATGACGACCACAAAGTCAAGCGACAGTACCCTGGAGAAATCTACCTTTAAGAAGGTTGGAGCCATGCTCTTGATTCCAAAACCGGAGGATAAATCCGGGAATACACTGTACATGCCGAGTTCCGGGTTCGGCTGATATAAGCCAACCGCCTGGCAGATCATTCCGAGGATCCAGGTTGCCAGGATTCCCCATAAGATATTGCCCTTTACATTCTTAACAACTAAAATCGCGGTGATCAGAATACCGATGATCGCTAATAAAACAGTAATTCCTACGGAATTGAAGGTTCCATCACTTAAAGCACCCTTAAAGGAGTAAACAGAAACAAGTGTTGCACCGTCCACAACGATTTTCGCGTTCTGAAGACCGATAAATGCGATAAACAGACCGATACCAACGGATACCGCGTGTTTTAAGTTCATCGGGATCGCATTGAAGATCGCTTCACGCACATTGGTGAGAGACAGAAGGATAAAGATGAGACCTTCTACGAATACGGCCGCCAGTGCCATCTCCCAGGTGTAGCCCATGTTTAAAACAACCGTGTATGCGAAGTATGCATTTAATCCCATACCAGGTGCAAGTACAAAAGGATAGTTTGCAAATACTGCCATTAACAGTGTCGCTACCAGCGCCGCCAGTGCTGTTGCCGTAAATACGGCTCCGCTGTCCATACCTGCCGCACTTAAAATGCTCGGGTTGACTGCGAGTATGTAAGCCATGGTCATAAAAGTGGTGATACCGGCTACTACTTCAGTCTTGACATCCGTGTGGTTCGCTGACAAATGGAACATTTTCTCTAAAAAGTTCTCGTTTCCCTTCGTTTCCATACTTCCTACCTCCTTGATAGTTGAATGATTTTCGTTTATATAACAGAGCAGCCCCACGCAGCTCATTATATATTGGTTTCTTTCGTATATGGAACTATTTGAATTTCAATATTCAGTTGTAATTCAATCCATTTTTATTCATTATATCAAAAAATCCGTTTTCCCGCTACGATCTTTCCTTTTATGTGCCTCTCATCGGACAGATAGATAAAACGCTCCAGCCTCTCTTTTAAAGTAAGCGGCTGTGGATGGCGAATTGCACTGTCATCAAGGATCAACGCATCAAATTCGTAGCCTTCCATGAAACTTCCGACCTTTCCAAAGAATGAGCCTCCGCCCAGGGTTCCCAGATAGAAGGCCTCTTCCACGGTAAGCGGCTTTAAGCCGGTATCCTGAAGTCTCCATCTCAGCTTTGACACCTGTATCGCATGGGCCATGGCATAGAAAATGGATTCCCTGCTGCCGCCGGCCACGTCAGAGCCCAGCCCCGTGTGAACTCCCCGGTCCAGATATTCTCTCACCGGCGCTACACCGGATGACAGATTTGTATTGGATTCAGGGCAGTGGGCGACGTATACGCCCCGTTCCCTCATTAACTCAATCTCCGCCTCTGTCGAGGATACGCAGTGAGCCATAATTGTCTTTACACCGCCTCCGAACAGGCCAAACTGATCGTAGGCATCGCCGTAGAAGCGTGATTCCGGACAGAGTTCCTGTACCCATGCAATCTCACCCTGATTCTCAGATAAATGAGACTGAACCGGAAGGTCATACTTCTTCTGAATCGCTTTTAACTTTCTCATCAGGTCATCCGTACAGGACGGTATAAAACGCGGCGTCAGAATCGGACGGACGTTCTCGTACTTTCCCGCCGTGTCCTCCAGCCACTTCACCGTATCGGCCGCGGACTGCTCCGCGCTCTCTTCACACAGATACTCCGGTGAGTTCCGGTCCATGTTGACCTTGCCGATCATGGTCTTTAATCCGGTTTCCTCCATCAGATCCATGAGAAGCTCCGTCGCCTGATTGTGGATGGTGGCGAATATACAGGCTCTCGTGGTCGCGCTGTTCTTCATGGCATCAGCAAAAATTCCATAGGCGCTCTTCGCGTACTCTAAGTCGCGGTACTTGGATTCCTCCGGAAACGTGTTGGTATTCAGCCAGTCCAGAAGCTCTAAATCCATTCCCAGGCCGCGGAACGCGTACTGCGGTGCATGGACATGTAAATCCACAAGCCCCGGTGTGATGATCTGATCGCCGCAGTCGGTTACCGGATACGATGCATATTCCTCCGGCAGCGTCTCGAAAACTCCGGCACACAGCCCTTCCTTACAGACAAGCCATCCTGCCTCCACCAGTTTTAAGTTCTTCGCATCTTCACTGTAGCAGATGTTTCCCTTCAGTACAAAATTCTTATCTCCGGTCATTTTCCCTCCTATTCCGTATTCCTGTTATAGGAGAGACAGCTAAAAACCGCGTCCGGACGACTTCCATTTCAAAAAAAAACCACCGTCACCCCTATAATTTTCACATGACTGGTGTCTTATGCAGTCTTTACTGATCGTGCTGACAGTCATGCAAAAACTTATAGACAACTATTACGGTAGTTGGTAGAAACGCTCAACCAATTATGAGCATATATAAGTTTTGTTGAATACTTATCTCTATTAAATTTTCTGACCTCTGACAGTTTGAGTCTACCATATTGTACAACTATTTGTCAATACTATTTTCATTTTTGTGCATTTTTCTTTATTTCCGTCCTTTAGAAGGATATTTTGAATACAATTCAGGCAGAGTACTTATAGTTATTTTCTATAAGTCTAAAAATTTATCAGGTTTTCTTCCGCGCCGGCCGCATCAGAAAAGGCGGCCGGAATTCTGACCGCCTTTTCTATCCCTGAATCAAATCAGATACACGCCAACCGCCTCATAATGCAGCCCGTGTTCCTCCATATACGTTAAAACCATCTCTTCCAGCTCTGCAGCGGCACAGTAGGCCAATCCGCATCCGGAAGAAATCTGGCGCGGAACCGGAATCAGACGGCCCGGAATTTTGCCGTTTAAACAGGCTTTCTCCATCGCGATCGCTTCCGCCGTTGTATGGAACGTCACGATCACTTTATTTTCTTTCTGCCTCATCTATCTCTGTCCTTCTATCGTCAGTTCGAACTCCGAACCAGTCTCTTTTACCAGTACGGTAAGTCCTCTGTTCTTCACAAACTTTTCTACATTCGTTCTGGAATGCGGCTCGCTCACCAGAACCTTTATCTGCTCTCCCGGGTGGGATTCAAGCGCTTCCGATACCAGCATTAACGGTTCGGGGCACGATAAGCCTCTTGCGTCTACCTCATACATGTGGGGTTCCTCCTGATCTCTGTTCTTCTATTTTTTCTCCCGCTGAATTCCCGGCAGAAAACCAATGGCAAACAGCACCGCAATACAGATGATGACCGCGGCTTTTCCGGCTGTTCCCGGGCCTCCTGCTGCCGCCGGCGAGGTGTCCGTCGCTGCCGCTGCCGCCGCTCCGGCAAGTCCGAAGTTATGGCAGAGGGCCGCTCCGATGAACATTCCCAGGAAGGTGACAGCGGAATCGGAAGAGCCCTGTCCCGCCAGAACCAGCTGCCTGAGTGGACATCCGCCTGCAAGCACGGCTGCAAATCCAACCACATACATACCGAGTATATTCCACAAATGCTGTGCATGGGCTACCGGCTGACCGTCGAAGGAAAGCTTAAAGCCTCCGGTTACCATGTTAAACAGAAGCATCACTGCGAAAAATGCTCCGATAATTGTTATTAAATCAAAGTTTTTCATTAATATCACATCACGGAAGCTTCCGGCAAAGCAGGTCCTGCATTTCTGTGAGACGGCTCCGAATACCAGTCCGCCCACAAGTGCGATGAGTACAGGCGCGTGCATGCTTCCCGGCCCCTTCTCGCTGACCGCCATCAGGCTCGTCGTCACGCTCAAGATCAGTATGAGAACCAGAAGAACAGGCAGAACATATCCGCTGGCGCTTCGTGATTCATACGATCTTCCCAGGCTGAAGCCCCTCTTAAGTGCAGCTGTTCCGGTAAAAACACCGCCCACAAAGCCAGCCAGCGCCACATAGGCGTTCAAATCGCCTGCCGACATACGGATCAGCATACGCAGCGGACAGCCCAGAAATACAAGGGCGCCGGTCATCATGACCATCCCCAGCACAAACCGTATCATCGGTGAAGAGCCTGCCGTGGAGCGGTATTCTTTTGTAATCAGAGAGATTAAGAACGCCCCGGCCACAATTCCGGCAATCTCAGGCCGCACATACTGTACCACCGCCGCCTGGTGTAATTTCATGGCTCCCGCTGTATCACGGATAAAGCAGGCGATACAGATTGCCATGTTCTTCGGGTTTCCGAAGAAGGCCAGCGCCGCCGCCGTGATCCCCAGCATTACCCCCGATAGCGCCAGTGTTTTTTTCGATTCCGTCAAATTCATGTTGTCCCCCTTTTCATAAATGGAAAAATTTATGAATTCAGTGTAGCAAAGAAAGGGACACCTGTCTAATTGATAATCGCATTATACTTATAGCTTTCATCTATAAGTAAGCATACAGTTCCCTCACAAACTGTATGAACAGCCTGGCGGCTTTACCTGGCTTATTGCTCTTGCTCCAGACCATGTAAAGTTTCCGGTAAATGTCGCCCTCCGCCAGCGGAAAACGTAGAAGCTGGCCGGAAGCCACATAGTCTTCCACCGCTGCGCTGGAGATCATGGCGATTCCCATGGCGGTGCTGACTGACTTTTTGATGGTCTCCTGATTGCTGATGGTCGCCACTACATTCATGCGCCTCAAGTCCACGCCGTGCTCCTTTAAATACCGTTCCGTTTCCTTCCGCGTCCCGGACCCTTCCTCCCGGATAATCCATTTTTCCTCATAGAAGCGTTCTATCGGAAAGCCGGTCTTCTCGTATTCCCGGTATGCCTCTGCATTGGGCGTGATCACCACGAGGCGGTCATAGTAAAACGGTTCAAATACGCAGGTCGGATCCTCCAGACGTGTGCCGGTAAAGCCGATCTCCACCTTTCCATCCAGAACCATGCGGACGACCTCCAGGCTGTCCGCCTCCATCAGTTCCAGCTGGTTCCCCGGATACGTCCTGGAAAACAGAGAGAGGATCTGAGGAAGAATATACTGCCCCGGAACAGTGGAAGCGCCCACCGTAATCTTTTGAATTCCCGGCGTATCCGCTCTCGTAAAATCGCGGAGAATATTCTTTTCCAGCTGCAGCATCTTCCTGGCGTTGCCGTACAGCAGTTCTCCGGCCGGGGATAATTCCACGTCCTTCGTCGTCCGGATAAACAGCCTGGCGCCCAGCTCCTTTTCCAGCGAATGGATATGGGCGCTGACCGTGGGCTGGGTCAGATACAGTTTTTTAGCGGCCTGAGAAAAGCTTTTCACCTCTGCCACACAGACAAAGGCCTCCAGTTGTTTCAGATTCATAAGTATTTCCCCTGTCAAAAGCAGCCTGCTATTCCGCCGCAATCTCGCTCACCGCGCGGACAGCCTCATCGATCTCCGCTTCCGTATTAAAGTGGGACATGGAAAAACGGACGGCTCCGGTACTCTCCGTCCCCAGAGCCCGGTGCATCAGCGGAGCGCAGTGAGCGCCCGCCCGGGTGCAGATCTCATAGCGGTATGCCAGTTCATCCGCCACCTCGCCGGAATCGTAATCCCTGATATTCAGCGATACGATCGGAGCCCGCAGGCCGGAGAAATCACCGTATACGGTCACCCCTGGAATCGCTCTCACCCCGTCGTAAAACTGCCTCATAAGAGAAAGCTCTCTTTCCCGGATCTGATCCATGCCCGTTTCCCGGATGTAGCACAAGGCCGCATAAAGTCCTGCAATTCCATGACCATTTAGAGTTCCCGCCTCCAAAGCCGCCGGCATATCCGCCGGATGGGTCTTTGAGTAGCTGTGGACGCCGCTTCCGCCCACGATGAGAGGCCTCACGGCAATGCCCTCGCGCACACAGATTCCTCCCGTCCCCTGGGGTCCCAGAAGACCTTTGTGTCCGGTGAAGCAGAGAACATCTATCTTCATTTCTTCCATATTAATGTCGAACACGCCTGCGGTCTGAGAAGCATCCACGACATAAAGGAGTTTTTTTTCTCTGCAGAAGCGTCCAATCCACCCGATATCCACCATATTTCCGGTCAAATTAGAGGCATGGGTAGAGACGATCCCCTTTGTATTGGGTCTGAGCGCTTTTTCGAAATCCCCGTAACAGATACAGCCCTTTTGATCGGCAGGAAGAACCGTCAGTTCCATCCCTGCCTCTTCCAACGCATATAACGGCCGCAGAACAGAATTGTGCTCCAGCATTGTGGTGATTACGTGATCACCCGGTCCAAAGAGACCGAAGAGCGCCATATTCAGGCTTTCCGTGGAGTTGGACGTGAACGCCACTCTGGAGGGATCTCCCGCATGAAACAGCTCCGCCAGCAGTTCTCTGGCAGCATAAATCTGCCTGGAGGCATCCAAAGACGCGCCGTGGGCCCCTCTGCCGGAGTTACCCATATGGCGCATGGCCTCTAAGACCGCCTGGTATACCGCCTCCGGTTTTCGGTACGAGGTGGCCGCATTATCAAGATAGATCATACGCTCACCTCAGCTTCACAAATTTATCTTCCAGCTCTTTCACACATCCGATTACTGCAAATGCGGTCTCCAGACCGGCTTCCCGAAGCCCGGCCGCGATCTTTTCCCCATCCTCCGGTGTCACGCTGACTAAAAGTCCTCCGGATGTCTGTGGATCGCAGAAGATATCACACAGGAATTCCTCCGTGTCCCCAAAGTCCACCTTATGCTCAACGAACGCACGGTTTCTGTATGCTCCCGCCGGAATGAGCCCCATCTTTGCCAGATCCGGAGCCTCCTTTTGAATCGGCAGCTGCGACATATGGATTTCCAGTGTCACACCGCTGCCCTCAGCCATCTCGACACTGTGTCCGGCCAGACCGAATCCGGTCACGTCGGTACAGCTGTGTACGTCAAACTGCTCGATCACACGCTTGGCCGTCCTGTTTAAAGAGGTCATAACCCGGATCACCTCCTCCTTCGCCTCCGCGGAAGCCATATCAGCCTTCACCGCCGTATTCACGATGCCGGTTCCCAGCGGCTTCGTCAGAATCAGTACGTCTCCCGGTCTTGCACCGCAGTTTTTAAAAATCTTGTCCGGATGAACAAACCCCGTCACACTTAAGCCGTACTTTGGTTCATCATCCTGGACGGAATGTCCTCCTGCCAGGACAGCGCCCGCTTCCGCGACCTTCGAAGCGCCGCCCTCCAGTATCTTACCGAGAAATGCCGGATTGACGCAGTTGGGCCACGCCACAATGTTAAGCGCCACCTTCGGTTCTCCGCCCATGGCATAGATATCGCTCAATGCGTTGGCAGCCGCCACCTGGCCGAAGGTATAAGGGTCGTCCACCACCGGTGTGAAGAAATCCAGCGTCTGTATAAGCGCCAGCTCGTCATTCACCCGGTATACGGCTCCATCATCAGAGGTCTCGATTCCGACCATCAGGTTCGGATCATCGGCTTTTGGAAGGTTTTCCAGAACTCCTGCCAGAGTCCCCGGACCAATCTTTGCAGCACATCCTGCTGTCTTTGTCATTTGTGTCAGCCTTACTTCGTTGTCTGGTATCATGATTTCTCTGCTCCTTTATTCATAGATTTAAAGCCCCATACACCGCTTCGTTATCTCCGTGGTATCAATATATGGAATCGCTCCAAGAAAGTCGTCTGTCTTCACATGTTCATAGTATGCCCGGACAACCATGTTCACCACTTCCAGAGACACCACCTCCCGCTCTGCAGGTGTAAACTGTCCATAAGGCGTGGTAAGCTGAACCCTCCGGGTCTGCTGCTCTTTAGCCTTATCAATGACAGAGTAGGTATGAAAGTCGCCATCCGGCAGATTTACGCGCACCTCGCAGACGAATTGGTTGTTCACACCGTAAAACTGAAAGAAGCCGTCCTGGGATTCCAGAATCAGGAAATCCTCCCTGCCCGTTTCAATCATCGTAATGTAAGAAGCGATATCCCGGTATAACACATTTTCTATCACCTGACCGGAGGGCAGCTGCACGTTGATTGCCCGATGAACGTTTTTATCCGGGAACTTCCCGTCTGCAAGCAGAAAAGCCACATCGCAGAAGCTCTTTACATTGTCCTCCGGTCCATTTAAAATTCGCTTGTGAGCCTTTGTGACGGGAGAAATCTGAGCTTTCGCCTGATTTTTCAGAACCGGCATGTCGTCGTCTATGTACCAGGCAAATCCCTTTTCCTTCATCCCGAGGCGCAGCATGGTTTCACCCAGATAAATGCCATAGTGAACTGCCACATTCCACAGCGTATCTGCTCCATCCTTCCCGTCATACTCTGCAAGATGGTCATAATACGTTCCTAAGATTGACTCAACTTCCGCAATGCTTTTTTCTGAATAGTCAAGTGTAATATTGCTCTTTAACGCATGGGAAGCGGCCCTTTCCGCAATTTCATGATAGTTTATATCCATATCGCCCTCCTGCTAAATCGTTTGCTTTCAGATTGACGTCCTTCGTCCTTTATTTATAGATATTATCTATTATCATTGTATCACATAAAAATATTTTAGCAATGCTAAATAGTTTTTAGGTAGAAAATTGTATCGTATACAGTTGATATTTTACATAAAACAGGGTAAAATATAATCATGATTATAATAATCACGATTAGAAAGAAGGTTCAAAATGTTTATAGGACGCAAAATGGAATTATCTTTTTTAGAAGAAAAATATAAAAGTAAAGAAGGACAACTGATCGTTCTATACGGACGGCGCCGCGTTGGAAAAACCGAAACATTAAAAGAATTCTGTAAAGGGAAACCCCATATCTTTTATTCCTGCCGCGAATGTACAGACCGGCAGCAATTACTTTCTTATTCAGAAAAAGTATTAAAAGCAGGGATTCCGGCAGCACAATATATACACGAATTTCAGGACTGGGAATCGGCCATTACAAGCAGCTTAGAGCTCCCTGGAAACGGTAAAAAACTGCTTGTGATCGATGAGTTTCCCTATATGTGCAGAGCAAATGGGAGCATCCCCTCCATTCTTCAAAATCTGTGGGATTCATCTCTAAAAAATGCTGATATCATGATTATTCTATGTGGCAGTGCAATGAGTTTTATCGAAAAGGAGATACTGGCGGAAAAAAATCCCCTCTATGGACGTGCTACAGGTATCTACAAAATGACAGAAATGCCGTTTTCTGATGTTATAAAATTCTTTCCTGATTATCCGCCTGAGGACCAGATAACGGTCTACGCAATTTTAGGAGGAATTCCTCACTATTTAAAACAATTTGACCATCGTATCAGTGTGGAAGAGAATATCAGGAAAAATATATTAACAAAAGGATCCGTATTATACAGTGAAGTAGAATTTTTATTGCGGCAGGAACTCAGAGAAACTGCCGTTTATAATACTATTATTGAAGCCATTGCATTAGGAAACACCACTTTAAATGATATTTTCAACAAAACTCAAATCGAAAAATCAAAACTTGCTGTATACTTAAAAAATCTAATGGATCTCCAGATAGTCATACGGGAGTTCTCGGTTTCTGACAGTGTAAAGGAACGTGCAAAATCAAACAAAGGACTTTATCAGCTGACAGATAACTTCTTCCGTTTCTGGTATTCCTTCGTCTTCACTACGTACTCAGACTTAGAAGCCGGAGATACGGAAGGTGTAATGAAATATGTGGTAACCCCTCAATTACACGAATTCACGGCCTTCGTGTTCGAAAGCCTGTGCCGTGATTATATTCGCCTGCTGAACAGGCAGGAACAATTACCATACCGATACACAAAGATCGGCCGATGGTGGGGAAAAATCACAAAGCTTACAGATGGCGGAAATGGACATAAATCCCGCAGAACATATGAAACCGAAATTGATATTATGGCCGTGGATCATCAAAGCAAACACTATCTTCTCGGGGAATGCAAGTATAAAGCCTCTCCCTTCGATCTGAGAGATTATAAAACCCTGAAATCCAAATGGGAAAATACAGGAGATACCGAATGTTCCTTTTATCTTTTTTCCCAAAGCGGTTTTACGGAGCAGGTCCTTCAGCTCGAGGCAGAAGAAAAATTGGTTTGTATCAGTATGGATCAGATGGTATCCCGTTTTTCAAAGAGCAGTGAGTATAAGTAACCACTTTACTGCCCGCTGCAAAAAAACGTTGGAGCAAAAAAGGGCATTACTCTAATTTTATCTTTTAGAGAAATGCCCTAAACCATCCCTTACTCTATCACAATCTCCTCCTGCAGCGTCAGCGAATATATTATTTTCTCCAGCACCCGTTTCCCCGTCATCTGTTCCAGCGCCCGCTTATAGTACTCCAGCTGAATTCCATACCGCTCGGTCAGCAGCGATTCATGGCCTTTCACCACGTGATCAGTCTTATAGTCGATCAGAACGAGGCCGTCCCCCTCTTCCATGTACGCGTCAATGATTCCCTGGATCAGGACGAGTTCACCGGAATCGCAGACCTCCATCTCGCGGGCCGGAATTCCGATGACAAACTGCTGCTCCTTGTAAAGAAGACCTTTGGACTGTGCGGCACTCATGCGCCTGCCCAGAGGGGAACTTAAGAAGTTCCATATAATCCCTGCATCCAGAAGAGCCAGACTCTCTTCGTCCATGTATTTCTCTCTGTGAAATGTCTCCAGAGCCGTCTCCACATCGGCAAAAGTCTTGATGGCGGGGAATTCCAGCAGCTCCAGCGCCCGGTGATAGGCGGTACCGCGGAAGGCTCCTCCTCCCTGCTCCTTTTTCCCGTTCTCTTCCATCAGGAAAGCCGGAATCGTAGGCAGAAACGTACTCTCCTCCTCATCGACCATCTGTCCCTGCTTCTTAAGTTCTGATACGGAAAGCTTCGTATGAAGGCCGATGTCTGCGGTATGCGGATAATGGTAGGAAAATGCTGCGGAAATTCCTGCGGCATACGCTTCATCATAAATACGGCTGCAGTCGAAGTTCAGCAGTTCCTCCTTTGACAGCTTTTTCTCCGCCTGATGTTCGATTTCCACACCAACCAGGTCAGCCACAGAATATTCCCGCACGGTCATGAGGCCGGTTTCCACGCCTGCTTCCGACAGAAGGGCCGACTCCGACAGCTTACCGGAAAGACTCATAAGCAGCCAGTCCAGAAACGAATCCGCCGTGGACAGAATCGTAAACGGAATCTGGCCGGCTGTTCTCTTAATATCGGAGAATCGCTCCAGCTTTTTATCGAGATAACGGTCCGTTCCCGTCATAATCAGTTTTTCCTTTGCCCTGGTCATGGCCACGTACAGGACGCGCAGTTCTTCTCCCAGCGCTTCCAGCTCCAGGCGCCGCCGTAGGACGTTCTTCTTTAGCGTCGATGTCTTTACCCGCAGATCCAGATCCAGATAATCCGTAGCGATTCCCAGATCCGGATCAATCAGGATCTTACCGTACAAATCCTGCTTATTAAATTTCTTCCCCATACCAGTCAGAAATACGATCGGAAATTCCAGTCCTTTGCTCTTATGGATACTCAGGATGCGGACCGTATTCCCGTCTCCGGCCAGAGCGGCCTCTCCGAAATCCGTGTCGTATTTCTTTAACTTCTCGATATAGCGGATAAAATGAAACAGTCCCGAGTAGCTGGTCTTTTCATAGGCTGACGCCTTTTCCACCAGCATATCCAGGTTCGCCTGCCTTGCATCTCCGGCAGGCATGGCTGCGACATAATCGTAATATCCGGTATTCTCATAAATGACATACAAAAGCTCATGGATGGATAAGTATCCGGCCATACGCCGGTACTCCGCCAATTCATCGAAAAACAGCGCCAGCTTTCTGTACAGCTCTTCTTCCCGCTCTTCCTCCGGGCAGTTTTCCAGATAATACAGCCACGCCCCATAGATTCCCCTGTCCTGGCCCTTTTTCGCGGTTCTCTTGAAAACAGCCATGAGACGGGCCAGATCCTCGTCTGAGGCGCCCACCATGGGGGACTTAAGGACTGCTGCCAGCGGAATATCCTGCATCGGATTATCGATGACGCTTAAGAAGCACAGCACCGTTTCCACCTCGATCGCGGTAAAATAGCCTGTTCTCCGCTCCGCATAGGCCGGTATTCCCTCGTTCATTAAGATATTGACGAAATCTTCCGCAAATCCGCTTAAGCTGCGCAGAAGGATTACCATATCGCCGTAACAGGCGGTCCTGTAGCGCTTCTCCTTTTTATCCCATATCTTTAACCCGGTCTCAGGATTTACCAGTTCCTTCATTCGGCTGACGATGAGCCTGGCCTCCATCTCGCGGGATGTGTAATCTAAGGCATCACTTTCCGTTTCCAGCTGTTTGAGCTGGATCCCTCCTGTATTTACCAGGTGAAGCTCCAGTTTTCCTCCCACCGTCTCTTCCGTGGGCTCAAATACCGCTCCGGGATGGAGCGCCGCGTCTTCCGTATAGAGGATTCCGCCCAGACCCTTTGTCATAATCTGATAGAAAACCTCATTGATGCCGGAAAGGACGCTGTCCCGGCTCCGGAAATTCTGATGCAGCTCGATCGTCTGGTATAATCCTTCTTCCCTTGGATAAGACTCATACTTCTTTAAAAACAGTTCCGGCCTGGCCAGGCGGAATTTATAGATGCTCTGCTTGACGTCCCCCACCATAAACACGTTGGGGGTTCCGAACCGCTCCCTGGAGATGGCGTGAATCAGCGTCTCCTGCACGTCGTTGCTGTCCTGATACTCGTCCACCAGGATTTCTTCAAACTGGCGGCTCAATTCATCGGCCACCGCCGAGGGCCTTCGTCCGCTCGCATCCAGGGAATCATCCATAGAATCTCCCGCACATTCCTCTGACTCTCCGCCCGGCTTCTCCAGAAGCACCTCCAGCGCGTAATGCTCCAGATCCCCGAAATCCACCAGGTTCTTTTCCTGCTTCGCCGCCTGGTACCGGTCGTTAAATTCTCCGGCCAGCTTTAAGAGCATCCGCACCGCGC
The DNA here is from genome assembly GCF_024460495.1 of Hungatella sp. SL.1.14. Lineage (NCBI taxonomy): Bacteria > Bacillati > Bacillota > Clostridia > Lachnospirales > Lachnospiraceae > Hungatella > Hungatella sp. SL.1.14. The sequence goes on from NZ_JANFYJ010000024.1 coordinate 87,096, forward strand.
CCGCGGTTCCCCTCATATCGCGCACCACGGTTTCCATGGATTCAAAGCAGTACAAATCACGGAGCTTTCCGACCGCCTTCTTTACCCGGTCCCTGCAGCCCGTCACAAACGCCTTCTTGTCCACATCAATATCCTTACTCCGGATAGAGGCCAGACGGTCGAAGGCTGCGCAGCCTAACAGTTCGTTAAGACTGGCATAATCTTCCGCCTTTCCAATCTCCCGCAGCATGCGTAAATCTGATGTCAGCATGGGAATATAGGCCGCAGGGCCGTTTTCCTCTTCACAGACGGTAACCGCCTCCTCCAGCTGGACGCACAGCTCCCCGGTCTGCATTGCGACATCCCACATCAGAAAATGCATCCACTCCGTCTCCATGAGCCGTTCTTCCTCACAGTTCTCCAGCTCCGTTTCACAGGCCGTAAGCCATTCCTCCGGCCACGGATTACTGCCGGAAAAATTGTAGACGGCCATAATATGATCCTCGATGCCCCGGTCCGATTTGCCTGTGGCATACGTTTCCACAAACCGTGAAAATTCCTCGTCCCCGGCCTCGTAATAGTCCTCCAGCATCTGCTCCATCACGGAACCGCGGAGCAGAAGAAGTTCTCCCTCATCTCCCACGCGGAAGGCGGGATCGATATCCAGACGGTTATAGTGCTCCCTGATAATTCCCAGGCAGAAGCTGTCGATGGTGGTAATCCGCGCATACGGTATCATGGCTGCCTGCATCTGCAGATGGCTGTTTTCAGGGTCCTCCTTCAGTTTTTCATCGACGGCCAGAAGCACACGCTCCCTCATCTCGTCCGCCGCCGCCTTCGTAAAGGTCATGACGAGAAGCTGATCAATGTCCAGGGGGTTCTTCCCCTCTGTTATCATGCGGATGATCCGCTCCACTAAAACCGCCGTCTTTCCGCTGCCCGCCGCAGCGGAAACGAGAAGATTGCGGTTTCTGCTTTCAATAACCGCTTTCTGTTCTTTTGTCCAGTTAATTGCCATCCTGCTGCTCTCCTTCTATGACCGGCCATATTTCTTCTGATTTCAGTGGTTTGAATTTCCGGAAGCCAAAACCGGAAGTCTTTAAATCGAAACCGCACACCGCATGGTACGGACAGTAGTCGCAGGCCGTCTTATTTCCCTGCTTGTACGGATTCACCGCCACGACTCCGTCCAGTATTTCGCGTCCCTCAGTCTTCAGCTTCTCATTGACATATCGCTTTAAAGCAGAGAACCGTTTTCCGCCCGCTACAGACGATTTCGCCTCCTGAATCAGACCGTTCTTCATCGCCACCGGAATGACATCGGACTCCGTCTCAATTTCATGATCCAGATGGCTGATGACCTCCAGCTCGCTGTTTACCAGGCCGTTCATACGCAGTTCTTTTAAAATCCGCCTGTCGATGGCTTCCGGCGACATATCGCCTTCCCGCTCAATCACCGGGTCGTTGATATTATAATAGAATATACCGGCCGGAATCACCGTCTTGTCCGGATTGCGCCGTTCCTCCATCTCCAGGGCCGCATCCATATAGACCACCAGCTGAAGCTGCAGGCCATAATAAAGTGCGGTTAAGTCAAAGGAAGTCCCGCCGGATTTATAATCGATAATCTTTACATAGATGTGTTCCTCGTCCTCGCATAAGTCCATACGGTCGATACGCCCCTTCAAATGCAGGGCCTCCGCCTCTGAAAGACGGATTTTCATCGCCTTTAAGTTATCTGCGGCCGAGAAGGAAACCTCGAATCCTACCGGTGTGAAATCGCCTTTCTTCAGCTGTTCCGCCAGCGCCCATATGGTGCGGTCCGTGATTTTCTCCACCTTGCGGGCCAGCCAGGCGTTTCTGGCGGAGCTCTTCAATATCGTATTGCCGTATTCCTCCGTCACTTCGGTCACGACACCGTGCACCAGCGCCTTCCGCTCCTCTTCTCCGATGGTCTTCCAGTCCCCTCCCTGTTCCTTCATCCGCTTAAAGCAAAGATCGATGGAATCGTGAAACAGATTGCCGATATCCATGGCAGCCAGCTCATACTGCTGACGCTCCGCCAGTTCCAGACCGTAATTTAAAAAGTGGGCATAGGCACAGGACGCATACTGTTCCAGCCTCGTGACGCTGCCTCCCAGCACGGTACCGTACAGCGCCTTCGCCGCCATCTTACCGATTCCACGCTCCTCATAGGCATAAAACGCCGCATCCACCAGCTTCTCCACGCTCTCCCTCTGCTCCTCATTCATCATAAAATGGCGGAACAGTTCCAGAAACTCCGAATCCTCCCGGCTGATCCCGTAATTCCGGAGCCCGCGGGTCAGCCTTCCTCTGGCCTCTCTTATGGAAAACGGTATCCCCGCTGCTTCATCCGACGCGGCCACGGCAGTCAGCTGCGGAAACAGCTTTTTTAATTCTCCCAGCAAAATAGACGGCCGCAGGCTCTTCCCCGACGCATCCATGGCCGAATAAGAAAGGTAAAGCCGTTCCTCCGGCTTCGTCAGGGCGAGATACAGATAAAATCTCTGCCGGAAGCTCTCCACCCGCACGGTGGGAGCCAGCTCGATGTGATGGCTGCCTAAGAATTCCCGCTCCTTATCGGTAAACAGGCTGCTGTTTTCCTTCTTCTGCGGTACAATTCCGTCATTCACCCCGATAAAAAACAGAATCTTGATATGATCCAGACGCGTTCTGGTAATATCTCCAACCACGATCCGGTCTACAGCCGCCGGAATCAGGCCCACCTTGATTTCAGAAAATCCTGCGTCCAGAATCTCCGCATACTCCCTCCGGCTCACCTTCTCCTCCCCCAGAAGCCTGGCGAGACGATCCATCAAATCGACGACGAGGCCGTACACCTGACCGTATTCCTTAGAGAGTCCAAACTCTCCCTGTTCCTGAAATGCGGACTCTCTGGCCAGCATCTTTTCTTCCACTGAAAGCGCTTCCAGCAGACGCACCACAGCCTCGCTCATCGTGCGAACCGTTCTGTCCTCTTCCCGGAATGCTTCGATAAAGGCCGTGAGAGGCGCCATAATCTCTTCCCGGAGCTGGTTTAACTCTTCTAAATTCAAATCCCTGCCGCCGCGGTACCAGCCCTCCCAGGGGGTGTTCCAACGCTTATGTCCCCGGATTCCCATGGCGATCACGTAATTCTCCAGCCGGTCCAGCTTACGCTCATCCTCCGGCTTCACCACGAGGCCGGTTCTTAAGTAGCGGAACATGGTTTCGTATGAGAAATCCTTCTGAATCGTCTCCAGGGCCGCGCGCACCAGCTCGACCATGGGGTTTTTCAGAATACTCTTTTTGTCATCCAGAAAGTAAGGGATCTCCGACGCATCAAACTGATGAATCAGTTCTCCCGCAAAGCTTCCGATATCACCGGTGATCACCGCCATATCGCGGTACCGGTAACCCTCGCGCAGCATTTTTCCGATCTCACGGACCACACAGGAGATCTCCTCCGCCGGATTCACGGCCTGCACCAGGCGGATCTCCTCCGCTTTGCCGGAATACTCGCGGCCGCTGTAGCGGTAAAGATTCTGTTCCAGAAAATCGAGGGCGGAAGAAGCTGGAGAGACCGTCAGCGTCTCCTGACCCGCCTGCGCCTTCCGCTCCACCCGCGCCTCCTGCTCCGCCCGCCTCTTTGCTCCCCTGCGGTACCGGACGGCCGGATGCTCGTCGAGTACGATATCCGGTTCCCGCTTCACGTGATTCTGATGGGCCAGCGCGTTTAACTTATCAATCATCTCACAGCTCATGTAAAATAAATCCTGCACTCCTCTTTTTCCCCGCTCCGGCACGGCCGGATCGACGGTCACGGTCACCACCACCCGCCGGCTGTAACGGAGAAAAAGATCCAGCAGGCGGTACTGGACCGGTGTGAAGCCGGTATAGCCGTCCAGGGTGATCACGCTGTCCCTGATCAGCTTTGATTCCGGCAGATGCCTGCAAAGCACATCCAGAATCTCCTCCGTCGTAATATAGCGGTCCCTGATATACTCCTGAAACGCCTTGTATATCACGGAGATATCCTCCAGCTTCTGGCGAAGCATGGGGCTGGTCGTCTCGGGAATCTTCGCCTCCAGCATATCCGGCGTGATTCCATACTGGTAAAGCTCAGAAAGCATGGACTTTAACTGACCGATAAAGCCGTTCTGGTTCAAATGCGACTGATACAGCGGCAGCTCCTTCTGCTTTCCCCCCGTCACCTTTCTCAATATCATGGATTTCCCCATATCATCCAGAACGTCCGGATTTACGATGGCAAGCTCCTCGAAAACACGGTATGCCAGGCGCTGAAAGCTGACAATATCAATATTCATCACCCCGTGGTTCGGATGCAGCGTCACAATCTCCTTCTGCGTCTGCATGGTAAACTGCTCCGGGACAATGGCAAAATACTTTGTATCCGGATTCTCCATGGAATCCTTTATTAAATCAGTATACAGGCGGTGCGTCTTTCCGGAACCGGAACCGCCTAAAAGCAGCTGTATGGACATATCTCTTCTGATGCTCCTTCTCTGTCAAGTCTTTTCTCACTGTAAGGAATAGTATAACATAAACCGCCCCCAAGCAGAATACATTATATCAAAACCCGTTCGGAGGACCTTATTTTATATGAGCTCTAAAACAAAAATTGTTGTACTGCGGATGAAAGAAATCATCTACACCGCCATCTTTGTCGGCCTCGGAATCCTGTTAATCACACTGTTTCTTATTATGTTCCGGCCGAAAAAAGATACCGTTCCCACTTCCGGAGAAGCGGCCGCCTATGTACCCGGAGTTTACTCTTCGGCAATCACGCTGAATAACCAGGATGTCAATGTGGAAGTAACCGTGGACGCGGATAAAATTACATCGGTCACCCTCGTTCCTCTAAGCGAAGCAGTCACCACCATGTATCCGCTGATGCAGCCGGCCATGGACACTCTCTCGGAGCAGATTGTAAAGAACCAGTCCACCAAAAACATCTCCTATTCCGATGAGACACGCTACACCTCCACCGTCCTCTTAAAAGCAGTCGACAAGGCGCTGTCCAAAGCTGAAGCTGCAAAATAAGAATATGGTATGGGGATTGTGTTTTCTCTTTTCTGCCTGTATAATGAGATCAGAATACATAATTTTTTACAGTAAGAGGAACGGGATATGAGTCAGAAAAGCAGGACACAGAATGCCATAGGGCAGAATCAAATTACAGAAGGAGTAATCTGGAAACAGCTTCTTCTGTTTTTCTTTCCAATTTTATTCGGAACGTTTTTCCAGCAGCTCTACAACACCGCTGATGCCGTGATTGTAGGGCGCTTCGTTGGGAAGGAAGCACTGGCGGCCGTAGGAGGTCCTACGGGAACCCTGATCAATCTTCTTGTGGGATTCTTCGTAGGGCTTTCTTCCGGCGCCACCGTAATTATTTCCCAGTTTTACGGCGCCAAACAGCCGGACCGGGTAAGCAGGGCGGTCCATACATCGATCGCATTTTCCATTGCCGGAGGCATCGTGCTCATGGTCATCGGCGTGGCCGGCGCGCCGTGGGCCTTATCCGCCATGGGAACTCCGGACGACATCCTAAATCATGCGGTCCTGTACATGAGAATCTATTTTCTGGGAGTCATCGGGAACCTGATCTATAATATGGGAGCCGGTATCCTGCGGGCGATCGGGGACTCAAAACGGCCGCTGTACTTCCTGATTGCCAGCTGCTTTACCAATATTATCCTGGACATCGTCTTCGTCGTCTGCCTGCACATGGGCGTTATGGGAGCCGCACTGGCCACCATCCTCTCCCAGTTAGTCAGCGCCGTGCTGGTGATCATCGTACTGATGAAGACGAAGGAATCGTACCACCTGATTCCAAAGTCCATCCGGCTGGATCTGGACATGCTGAAGCGGATTATCCAGATCGGCTTCCCTGCAGGGCTTCAGTCTGTCATGTACTCCGCCTCCAATGTCATCATACAGTCCAGCGTCAACGCGCTGGGAACCGATACCATCGCAGCCTGGACCGCCTACGGCAAGATCGACAGTGTATTCTGGATGATCATAAACGCCTTTGGTATCTCCGTCACCACCTTCGTGGGACAGAACTACGGCGCCGGGAAAAAGGACAGGGTTCATAAGGGAGTACACGTGTGTCTGGCCATGAGCTTTGCCGCCACCTTCCTGTTAAGCATCCTGCTGTACTGCGGCGGAAGCTATATTTACCTGCTGTTCACAACAGACGCGGCGGTGATCGAAAAAGGAACCGAGATCCTGCAGTATCTCGTTCCGACCTTCTTCACCTACGTCTGCATCGAGATCTATTCCGGCTCCCTGCGAGGCGTCGGTGACTGCTGGATTCCCATGATCATCACCTGCCTGGGCGTCTGTGCGCTGCGTGTCGTCTGGATTTGGGCCGCGGTACCGCTTCGCCCGACGATTCAGACTGTTATTTTCAGCTACCCGCTGACATGGGTTATCACTTCTATCCTGTTTTTCTTTTATTTTAACTGGTTTTCCAAGCTGAAAAAATACCACTGGTATGGATTCCGCAGACGGAACCGTTAAAAACAGGATTGGCCCTATTCCATCGGGGCACGGTAAAAACCGCCGTAAAACTGCTGGGTCCGGAACATATTGACGATTACATGGTCGTCCACCTCGTGAAGCAGAGTGATGATATCCTCCACCTCGTAGGAGGACACCACGGTATGAAGCAGGTACATGTGTTTTTTGCTGTAGCCTCCGATGGCATCCACACAGGATATGCCGTGCCGGAAGGTCTTTACGTAAGCGTTCGTGATCTCCGGACCTTTGGAGGTGGTAATCTGCATCGTCACCCGCTCATAGCGGTGATGGAACGTAGACACAATCATCGTGGACACAAACTGGAACAGGATGGAGTACCCTGCGTAATCCCAGCCGAAAATGGCACCAAAGATGCACAGAAGCACCACGTTTCCGGCAAATACATAGCTCCAGATGGAATTCCCGGTCTTATTGGATACGTAAAGGGCAATGAAGTCCGTTCCGCCTGTGGACGCATTGCCTCTTAAAGCCAGCACGATACAGAATCCGTACAGTACGCCTCCGTAAATCACATTCAAAATCACATCCTCGAAAATCGGAGAAAAGTGAAAGAGCTTCAAAAAAATACTGGCCAGAAATACCTGGAGCAGTGAAAAAAATGTAAACCGCCGGCTGATGCTCCTGCTGCAGGCCCAGGCCACCGGAATATTCAAAATCACCATGGCCAGGGAAGTCGATATATTGACGCCGAACAGGGAGGTCACCCGGTCAATCAGGATCGCAATTCCCGTAAATCCGCCGGACAGCAGCCCTGCCGGCCTTATGAACGCCTGAATGACGAATGTCTGAAGCAGCGCGGAACCAATAACCGCCACCGTCGTCATAACTGTTCGAAAACGCCTGTTCTTCCTTAATTTCCTCCACATCGTAAAAAGCTCCTCTCCTTGTCTTATCTGAAGCAGTCTAATGCTATTATATGTAAAATTCCCGCTTCCATCAATACAAATTAAGACAACTTAAAAAATTTTATTCTTACTATTGATTTTTTTGCCCTTATCGATTAAAATAGCGGTATGGAGATATAGCTCAGCTGGGAGAGCATCTGCTTGACGTGTAGAAGGTCGCAGGTTCGAGCCCTGTTGTCTCCATGGCGAAACCGCCGGTAACCTTTCTTTTATAAGGTTCCGGCGTTTTTTTTCATGTTCAGAAGGAAATCTGCCGAACGGCTTTTTGATGTCACAGGAGCACGTTTTTAATATACAAAAAAGGACTGCTTATCCCCCACAGAAAGCAGTCCTTCGTCACGATCTAAAACCGTCACATTATTAAGTTTATACAATTCTGGCATCCCCATGCCTGAAATCATACATGCAAGGCACCCCTTTGTGCTTCTCACATGGACAATCATAACATCAATACTGGAAAAAGTCAATCATTTTAGTGTATTTCACCAAAAAAGGACGGGACTGGAAGAATCATTATCGCAATTTTTTATACAATGTATGCAAAAACGTCTTTGTCATGCGTACACATTTTCATGAAACATATTTTCACCAAAAATGCGCATACTTTCTTTATCACCAATTCCCTTCCATTGCCGCGGAATCCGCGGACTACCAATACAGTAAAAAGGAGACCATGATATGGACTTTTCCAGTAAGCTTTCTGATAACATGTCTTATCTGAAAGAAAAATTGAATGTGGACACGAATTTCGACGTCGTCTACCGGGTCATCCATGTGGGTGGGCGGGAGGCCTGTCTCTATTTTATAGATGGCTTCACCAAAGACGAGGTATGGTTAAAGATTCTTCAGGCATTTTCAACGCTGAAGGAAGACGCCATGCCGGAAGACGCCCACGCATTTTCAAAAAAATACCTGCCCTATGGAGAGGTCGGACTGGTCAGGAGTGATTCTGAGATGATCGGCCAGCTTCTCATGGGTGTGTCATGCCTGTTTATCGATGGATATGACTGCTGCTTCACCATCGACTGCCGCACCTATCCGGCCCGCGGCGTATCGGAACCGGAAAAGGACAAGGTGCTTCGCGGTTCCCGTGACGGGTTTGTGGAAACTCTTATTTTCAACACGGCCCTGATCCGCCGCCGTATCCGCGATCCGAAGCTTACCATGGAGATTACCAGCGCCGGAGAGAGTTCTCACACCGATATCGCCCTCTGCTACATGCAGGGCCGGATAGATGAAAAGCTTCTGGCCATGATCAAGGACAGGATCAATAAACTGGAAGTAGACGCGCTGACCATGAACCAGGAAAGCCTGGCGGAATGCCTTTATCCGCATAAATGGTATAATCCATTTCCAAAGTTTAAATTCTCCGAACGCCCTGACACTGCGGCCGCCTCAATCCTGGAGGGAAACATCATTATTCTGGTAGATAACTCTCCTGCCGCCATGATTCTGCCCTCATCTGTCTTCGATATCATCGAGGAGGCCGACGATTACTATTTCCCTCCGGTAACGGGAACCTATCTGCGTCTGTCACGTATGGCCATCTCCGTGCTGACACTTTATTTAACGCCGCTGTGGCTGCTGCTGATGCAGAATCCGGATGTCATCCCATCCTGGCTGGAGTTCATTCAATTGTCTGAGCCGCCCCATGTGCCGCTTATCTTTCAGCTGCTCATACTGGAGTTTGCCATCGACGGTCTGAGGCTGGCCGCCGTCAATACGCCCAGTATGCTGACCACACCGCTCAGTGTGATCGCCGGTATCGTTCTGGGGGAATACTCCGTAAAATCCGGCTGGTTCAACAGCGAAACCATGCTCTATATGGCCTTCGTCACCGTTGCAAACTATTCCCAGGCCAGCTTCGAACTGGGCTATGCATTCAAATTCATGCGAATGATCCTGCTGGTCCTTACCGCCGTCTTTAATTACTGGGGCTTTGCCATCGGAGTCATCCTCTCCGTCTGCGCGGTCATATTTAATAAGACGATCGCGGGAAAGAGCTATATCTATCCGCTGATACCGTTTAACTGGAACAAACTAAAGAAACGCTTTCTGCGCGGCAGACTGCCTCATAAGGAGAAATAAGGAAGCCGCACGAAAAAAAGAAGTCCGGTAGATATGTATGTACTTCCGGGCTTCTTTTTTATAATTCTTTTTCTACGATTCTTTTTTGTTTTGATTCCTTATTCCACAAAATCTTTTCTCATCGGTGTAAAGATATCCAGCAGCATGGTGTCTTCCAACGCCACCACGCCATGTACTGCATTCGGCTCTACATAGTAGCTGTCTCCTGTTACCAGAACTTTATCTTCCTTTCCCTCCTCCTGAAATAACAGGGAACCCGAGATGATATAGCCGATCTGCTCATGAGGATGGCTGTGTTTGGCGCCGATGGCTCCTTTTTCAAACTTCAGTTCCACATTCATTAAATTCTCACTGTATGCCAGAACCTTTCGCACCACACCGCCGCCTAAGTCTGTAAGCGGAACATTTTTGTTTTCTACATACATGATAACTTCCTCCTGTTTCTGTGATTGCGGATCTGTTATGTACCTCCGCATTGATAGTTTTAATTATACTACAAGGTAAGTCATTCCGTAAACAGGGAAAGAAGACTCGCGTAACCGTTCTTGTAAACCCGATGGGAATGCTTTATAATGATAAAGAAATCTTACAATGAAGAGGAATGTACAAATGAAACTTATCGTAATTGACGGACAGGGCGGCAAAATGGGACATGCCGTTATCGTCCAGTTAAAAAAATCCCATCCGGAACTTGAAATAACAGCGATCGGAACAAACTCCATCGCTACCTCATCCATGCTGAAAGCCGGTGCCGACGCCGGTGCAACCGGTGAAAATCCCGTGGTAGTGGCCAGCCGGAGCGCAGACATTATTATCGGCCCGATCGGCATCGTAATCCCCAACTCACTGCTCGGTGAGATCACGCCGGCCATGGCGGAAGCCATCGGTTCCAGCCAGGCAAAGAAAATCCTGATACCGGTAAATAAGTGCAATCATTACGTGGTAGGCTGCGAAGAGCTTCCTTTGAGCGCTTATATCAGCCAGGTGGTGGCGCAGGTAGAGATGCTGACCGAAAAATAGTGAAACAGAAATGAATGGATACAGAAGGCGGCGGCCTGACAGAAGTGATTATCTGCCAGGCCGCCGCCTTTTATATCTTCTTATTTTTTAGTTCTGGGCGTTAGTTCTCTTCTTTCTTCTTGCTGCTCAGCACTGCAAATGCTGCCATCAGGAATCCGGAAAGCACTGCCGCCAGACCTGCATGCGCTCCTGCACGGTCGCCGGTCTTAGGAAGACCTGCAAGCGGTACGTTGCCATCATCGATCAGAACTAAGTTGTCTGTCGGGCTGCCCTCAGGTAAATTCGCCAACGGTACTTCGCCCGGTTCAATCGTTACAGTTCCAGGACCTCCCGGAACGTATGGCTTATTAGGATTCGGAGTATCTCCGCCTCCGCCGCCGTTATCACCTCCGCTGCTGCCTGACGTTACTCTAAGAGTACCTGCCAGATAAGTGATGTGATAATTAGCTGTAACTTCCTCATCATTCGCCACAATCACTGCATCGCTGGCTACATTCTGGCTGCTGCCAACCGCCGTCTGTGAACCTGTCACTTTGACTGATCCCAGAACCTGGCCGTCTGCAAGCGTTCCATTCGTAATGGCCGCTGTCGGTGCGGTTAACTCTAATCCATTGTATCTCCGTTCCGCACTGGCTGCCGTAATTGTTATCTCTCGTTTCTGAATGACTACAATACCTGTTACAACTGCCGTGTCATCATAATTTGGATTAACAGCCTTTACATAGACTGTATGATTCCCTGCTTCTGTAAATACAGGTGCTGTCTCACTAAAGTTCTGGTTATCCACCGAATAAAGAATGGTGGAACCTTCCTTCAGCGCTGTCACTTCTCTCAGTCCATGTGTCTTTCCATCATAAGTTACTGTCTCTCCTGTCACATTCACCGTGTTAGTATTTAACGCAGTAATGTTCAGCTTGCCGTTTTTAACTTCTACCTTATAGTTGGAATTTTCACGGTAGCTTGCAGTCAATGTAATATCTGCACCAACCGCCTCTTTGTTCTTATCCGCATCAATTCTGTGGTAAACCACACTGCCTAAATCTCCGTCGGCAATCAATCCCTGAATCTGACCGGTAAATAACGGGTCAATATCACTATAAGATTTTGACTTGTTGTCTACAACAATCGTTGCCGGCCTTGCTGTGATGGTGATCGTCACATCTTCAGCTGCTAAATCCTCATAACCGGTTCTCGTCGCCTTCACAGATACCGTTACGGTTCCATCGTCCACGTTGGTTACACTCGGAGCTGTTGTACTCCATTCGCCGTTTCCTGTCTTATAGTAGATCGTATAGCCAGGTGCATTAGTAAGCTCTGCTTTTGCTTCGTGGGCCATTCCGTCATAGATCCAGCTTCCTCCGGCTGCTGTCAGCACCGCATCTTCTATGATTGCCGTCTTAATGGTAAAGTCTCCCTTTTCTACAATTACAACGTAGTTGCTGTTTGACTCATATTCTGCGGTCAGTACCTTCTGATACGTTCCGACTGCCTCATCTGTGTTGGTTCTCTTATACGTTACGGTTCCCAGATCTCCCGATGCGACAAGGTTTGCTGTTGTTCCGGTAAAATCCGGATCCTGCTCATCAAAGAACTTATCTGCATGATCCACTGTAATCGTGGCTTCCCTCGGTGTAATCTTTAAGGTTACATCGTCTGTCATTAAATCTGCATAGCCGCTTCTCGTCGCCTTTACGGATACCGTTACGGTTCCTTCCAGTACATTGGTCACACTCGGGGCCTCTGTGGTCCAGTCTCCGTTACCGGCTTTGTAATATACCGTGTAGCCGGATGCATGTTCCAGGACCGCTTCCGCTGCATGGGCTGCTCCGTCATAGATCCAGCTTCCTCCGACAGCGCTGACCTTTGCGCCTTCTATGGAGGCTGTTTTAATTTCGAAGTCTCCCTTTACGACAGTTACAAGGTAGTTGGTGTTTGGCGTATACTCAGCTGTCAGCACCTTCTGATACGTTCCGACCGCTTCGTCTGTGTTGGTTCTTCTGTAGGTTACCGTTCCGAGATCCCCTGCTTTTACCAGGTTCTCTTCTGTTCCTGTAAATATCGGATCCGTTTCATCGAAGAACTTCTCTGCATCCTTTACCCGGATCGTTGCGGTTCTGGCTGTGATCTGGATCGTTGTCTCGTTGGATACCAGAGTCTCATAACCTTCACGGGTTCCTCTTGCGGTTACAGTTACGGTTCCTTCTGCTACATTGGTGACTCCCGGTACAGTCTCAGACCAGGTATTTCCTCCGTCCGTACTGTATTCGATCTTATATCTCTTCAGCGTTGCCAGAACGGAATCGATGACGTCCAGTTTAACTTTGTGCTCTTTACCGTCATAGATCCAGCTTCCTCCGGCAATCTTAAGCTCTGCCTCCGGGTCCTTCGCTTCCTTAATCTTAAAGTCGCCGCGTTTTACGGTTACTTCGTAGTTTGTGTTGTCTGTGTAAACGGCATCCAGCACCTTCTCATACGTTCCCACGCCTGATGCATCATTGGTTCTCACATAGGTTACTCTTCCGAGATCGCCGTCCGCTACCAGTCCTGTTACGCTTCCGGTAAATACCGGATCTGCCTCGTTAAAGAACTTCTCCGCATTGTTTACCGTAATGGCCGCAGGCTTCTTTGTAATCTGAATGGTTACATCTTCTGTTGTTAAATCTGTATATCCGGTCTTTGTTGCCTTGACGGATACGGTTACAATTCCATCTGCCACATTGGTGACACTCGGGGCAGCTGTGGTCCAGTCGCCGTTACCGGCTTTGTAGTAAATGGTATATCCATCTGCATTTCTAAGAGATGCAGTAGCCGCATGTGCGTTTCCATCATATACCCAGCTTCCTCCGGCTGCCGTCACTTTGGCATCCTTTATGGTCGCTGTCTTGATTTCAAACGTTCCCTTATGCTCGGTTACATTGTAGTTCGCGTTTTGGATATAGGCCGCTGCAAGTACTCCCTCATAAATGCCGACCTCCTCATCATCGTTTGTTCTGATATAGGTCAGCCCTGTTAAATCGCCATCCTTTACAAGTCCTGTCACGGTTCCTGTAAACTTCGGATCCGCCTCATCAAAGAACTTCTCCGCAGGATCAACGATAATCGTTACGTCCTTTGGAATAATTTCCAGTGTAACCGGGGCAGCTGTCAGGTCTTCATAACCGGTTCTGGTTGCTTTTACAGATACCGTCACAATTCCGTCCGCTACATTGGTGACACTCGGGGCATCTGTGGTCCACCCGCCGTTTCCGACTTTGTAGTAAACCGTATAGCCGGATGCGTTCTCTACTTCTCCGGCTGCTGCATGGGCCGCGCCGTCGTAGATCCAGCTTCCTCCGGTCGCAGTTAATTCTGCCCCCGCAATAGAAGCGGTCTTAATCGTAAAGTCGCCATTCTGTACGCTTACATGATAGTTGTCGTTGGCGGTATAATCTGCCGTTAATACTTCGGTATAAGTTCCTACTGCCTCTTCATCATTGGTTCTGTAATATCTAACAGTTCCCAAGTCGCCCGTCTTTACCAGATTATTCACTGTTCCACTAAATAACGGATCATTTTCATCGAAGAACTTTTCTGCATCACTTACAACGATCGTGGCTTCTCTTGGCGTAATGACAAGTTTGACATCCTCGGTCACAAGATCTACATAGCCATCTTTCACTGCCTTCACTGATACAGTTAATTCACCCTCTGATACGTTGGTGACGCCTGGTATTTCCGTCTTCCATTCGCCATTCCCCACCTGATAATAGATGGTATAGCCATCAGCGTTTGTAAGTTTTGCCTGTGCGTAATGCGTTTCTCCATCGTACGTCCAGCTTCCTCCGGCTGCTTCTAATGAAGCGCCTTCCATCGTCGCCGTCTTGATTTCAAAATTGCCTTTTTTCACATAGACAGTATAGTTGTCATTTTGTGTATAGTCTGCAGACAACACTTCTGGATACTTACCAACTTCTTCCGCCGTGTTTTCTCTGAAATATGTTACAGTTCCAATATCCCCTGCTTTTACTAATCCGGACACGGTTCCACTAAATGCCGGATCCTGCTTATCGAAGAACTTCTCTGCATCCGCGACCTGAATAGTCACATCTCTGGGCAGAATTTTAAGTGTTATATCGTCTGCCTCCAGTGTTTCATATCCATACCGGTCTGCTTTTACAGATACTGTTACAGTACCTTCTGCTACATTTGTCACACTTGGTGCTGCAGTAGTCCATTCACTGTTTCCGGTCTTATAATAGATTGTATACCCAGATGCATTCTCTAAACTGGCCTTTGCCGCATGTGCATCTCCGTCATAAGTCCATTCTCCGCCAACTGCTGTCAGTACAGCACCCTCGATCGATGCTTTTTTGATTTCGAAATCACCTTCATCTATGGTTACATCGTAATTGGTATTTGGAGTATAAGATGCAGTCAATACTTCCAAATATACACCTACATCTTCATCTTTATTGGTTCTGCTGTAAGTTATGGTTCCGATGTCTCCGGCCTTTACAAGCCCTTTTGGCGTTCCTGTAAAGTCGGGATCATTCTCTCCAAAATACTTAAATGCATCATCAACCTCAATCGTTACCGGAGCCGGAGTAATCGACAAATCGGCTGTGTTTGATACCAGCGTTTCATAGCCTTCACGTGTTCCTCTGGCAATTACAGTAATTGTTCCGTCGGTTACATTCGTGACTCCCGGTACTTCCTTCGACCAGGTCAGGCCTCCATCGGTACTGTATTCAATTTTATATCTCTTGAGAGCCGCCAGTGCAGAATCTATGACATTCAGCTTAACTTTGTGCTCTTTTCCGTCATATACCCAACTGCCGCCGGCTATCTTTAAGTCTGCTTCCGGATCCTTTGCCGGTTTTATCGTAAAGTCACCTTTATTTACAGTTACGTTATAATTGGTGTTTTCTTTGTACTCTGGAATCAGGACTTCCTTATAGGTTCCTACATTTTCGGTACTATTCGTTCTTTTATAAGTGACTTCACCGAGATCTGTTTTATTTACAAGCCCCTGTACCGTTCCTTCAAAAACAGGATCCGTTTCACCAAAGGTCTTTTCAGCATTTTTTACAGTGATAGTCACCGGCTTCTTTGTGATCTGTAACTTGACATCATCAGTCACCAGATCCACATAGCCCTTTCGTGTCGCTTTTACAGATACGGTTACAACGCCTTCCGACACATTGGTCACGCTTGGCGGATCGATTGTCCATTCACCGTCTTTTACTTTGTAGTATACGGTATAGCCATCCGCCTTATTAAGACTTGCCGCCGCATAATGTGCGTTTCCGTCATATGGCCAGCTGCCGCCCTTCGCTGTTAACGAAGCACCCGGTATCGTAGCTACTTTAATTTCAAAATTGCCTCTGGTCTCCGTTACTGCATAGTTCTTATTTTCAATATACTTAGCAGCAAGTACCTTTTCATAAACGCCTACGTCCTCAGCTTTATTCGTTCTCACATATGTTACATTGCCAAGATCCGTTTGGTTTACAAGACCTTCTACCTTACCGGTGAAAACCGGGTCATTGGAATTATAATACTTAGAACTGTTATCTACCGTAATCGTCACTGCTTTCGGTAAAATAGTCAAAGTTCCCGGCTCTGTTGTAATTGTATATTCTTTTGTTACATCTACATCTGAGTCATTTACAATTTTCGCAGTGCCTGTTAAGTTGATCGGATAGCCGCCGTCTTTCACATCGCGGCCAGAACCGATGGCTTCAATTTCTTTAATTTTATGACCTGCCTTTAAGCCGCTCCATTCGTAACCTTCTGCTGATACAGACTGCGTTTCACCATTATAAACTTTTTCTACATCAGAAGCCTTAATGGTCAGCGCCTGCTTTTTCTGCCACTGCGCGTATACAGTGATGTCATCTGTAACGATGGTATTAGAAGTAAAGGAACTTCCTGTACCATCCGGCTGTGTATTCCAGCCGAGGAAATTGTGATCATCACGTTCCGCAGTTGCAATCTGGCTGCCCAAAGAAGTATCTTTCGGTACTGTCACACTGTCTGCGCTTGGCGTACCTCCATTTCCATTAAAGGTTACTGTGACATCTTTGATTTGCTGATATCCATAGTATAAATGAACTGCCTTTTTAGCAGGACTCAGTTCTACATTTGCAGGACTGCTGCTTCCATCATGGTCTGCACTCGCTGCCACATACTGATATTGAATGCCATTATATTCTATGGTTGACGGCGCCGGGACGGAATAGCTGCCAAACTTCTGAGGTGCATCTCCATAGAGCTGTGTCCCCAGCTGCTGACGGCGTTCGAAATCAATCACTTCACCGGTTCCATTGATTGTAACACCATTTTCATTAACCAGATAGTAGTTTAATGTAATGGTACCAACATCTCCAACCGCCAGATTGGGGCTTGGGATATCCTGAGTCTGTGACTGTTCATCAGGATCCGTATAATCGACTCTGGCTTCTTTGTTCGTATCCGGTGCGGTTCCGCCCGGCACGGTATCTTTTACTTTAATATAGATAGTAAGTGTTTCCTTATTGGCAGAAATATTGCCAAAATCCCATGTAACCGTTTTATTGTCTGAACTTTTACTTACGGTACCTGTGCTTGCTTCATACCACATGCCATTGTTGTAGTCCGCTGCAATCTCGAAGGCTTCTGTATTGATTACGTCGGTGATGGTTGCTTCGGTTCCGGCGATTTTAATGGAACTGGCAATGGCGTCGTAGATGCCTACCAGATCACCTGTGTTAACTATATTTTTTGCGTAAGTTGAGGCTGGATCAGAGGCTAATGGAACGATAAATCTATTAAAATTGGTTGTTCCAATATTTAGACCAATTGAATAAATCGTTACTCCTTGCGCTCTTAATTCAGCTGCCTCAGCCTGGCCGTCATGGTAGGGTGACATGGCATTATTGCGAGGCTCACCATCACTCATGAAAACAATGTATACAGGCCTGGAAGTATCCGTTCGGTTATCAATTATTTTCTGAGCAGCCTGGAAAGCATAATCATAATTTGTACCCCCAGAAGCACTCATTTGATTATCCAGGACATAAGTTTTGAAATAATCTTTCGCAGAATAGGTTACAGGTCTTCTATCGCCAACCTCAATCTTATCATCCGCTTTTAAAAATGTTTGTGTCGAATTATTGATACCCGGATAAGCTTTGGCACTGCTATCAAAATCAACGATAGCAATTCGATTATCTGACGGAACTCCATCGACCGCTCCGTATAAATTGTCTACAAACCCTTTCGCTCCACTTTTGGCCGTCGACCATTTAGTTCCTGCCATACTTCCTGAGCTATCGACTATTAAAATAACATCACTGCCCTTACGAACAGGATTTCCATAGATAGTGAAGTCAATTTTAGCAATACCATTTTCTTCGTCTACCCATTCTGCTGTTTTGGTAGGAAACACTTTACCAGGCGTCGTATTATCATCTGAAAGTCTCGATCGGTAATAATTTCTTGGCACAGCATTCAGAATTTGTACTTCGTCTTCTTCCTTTTCTATCGGAATCTCATCATAAAACAATTCAATTTTATTATCTGCTTCATCACTGATTGTTATCTGATCCGGTATACTGCCCAAATAGGTAAGCGTATCTTTTTCCCACGCATAATCGGCTGGATTGATCACATCTCCTGCTTTCAGCCCTCTAATCACTTCATCTTCCGATATATCTTCATCATTATAAAACGCATTGTGATGAATCGTAAGAGTTAATCCTTCCGTTACTTCAACAGATACCCCCATTTTATTAAGAGTCGTTACATATGCTTTCGCATAGCTCTCTTCATTGAGCAATACATGACCATAGGTCTTGCCTTCGATCTTCTCTGAAGGTTTATTCTCTCCAGAATCGGCGTGATCACCTTTATCTGCATTGCTTCCTGTACTTACGGCTGCAGGGCTTTCTGAAGAATTATTTCCTTCCGGATCCAGCTTCGGACTATCCGCTTTCGGTATCTCTTCATCTACAATTGATACATCTGATTCTCCTGGAGCTGCTTCCATTGCAGTTGTTAAAGTGAAGGTTTTATTCCTTATAATCGATGCAGTTTCATTGGCTGTATCCGGTGCTGCTGTCTCTGCTTCCGGTGCCGGTGCCTCCGTTTCCGGTTCCTGTGCAGGTGCTTCTGTTTCTGGTTCCTGTACTTCCGGGGCCTGTGTTACAGCCTCAGTTTCCGGAGCCTGAGTCTCTGGTTCCTGTACCGGAGCCTGCGTTGGCTTTTCTATTTCTTCCTGTGTGGGCGCTTCTGTCTCCGGCTCTTTTGCAGGAGCTGTTGTTTCCGGTTCCTGCACTGGTGCTTCTGTCTCAGGTTCCTGTATCGATTCTTCTGTTTCCGGAACTTGTGTCGGTGCCTCTGTTTCTGGCTCCTTCGTCTCTTCTACACTTCCGTTTTCCTCTTCGGGAGCAGTGGCTTCCTCCTGATTCTGGGCTGGCTTATCTCCCTCCAATGCATTTCCATTCTCATCAAGTGCCGGCTTTTCGGTTTCTGCAAAAGAAGAATTCCCTTTAACCGTAACCTTATCCGTTACATAGTCATCGATTCTGGAACGAAATGCAATTTTGGATTCAGAATCATTGATGTAAAGGAAAATAATTTCTTCCTCTCCAGTGATCTGATACCCCTCTGTTTCACCTTTTACCCGAATAAACATCCGAAGATTCGCTCCGTCTGCATTTTCCTCTTCATCCAGGTCATAAGAAGGGGCGATTTCATATACAGTGCCATTTGTAAATAGCTTCTGATACTCTTTAGCTGTACTTCCTGTCTCCTCGATTCCGAGATCCTCGTAAGTAAAGGTGCTGCCGCTGTCAATAGCAGCCTGAGCGGATTCTACGATATCTTCTCCGCTCATGACAAAGGTAGCCTTTTCTGTCTCTAATGCATTTGTTACATCTGCCAATGATACCGTATTAACCGATGTCATGGTCAGAACAAATGCCAGGAACGCGGCAAGCCCTCGTCTGAACTTTTTTCTAAGTCCTTTCATACTTTTTCTCCTTCCTTAGCCCTCCATCAGGACTTTCTTTCTATTATTAGTTGTAATAGATCTATCTTCGCACTCACTCCTTTTCTTACCGCTTTCCAATGCAGAAGCCATCAATATAACCATTTCCAAAAAGCTTCTGAAAGCCTGCCTTTTACCGGTTTCACGCCAGTAAATGATTCCCTGCCAGGTTGAGTGTTCCCTGAACAGGATTTTTATCAGGAATGTTGCTTCCTTCCCACCTAAACGATAGGAATCCCATGTTTCCTCTGAGATGATTTTTCCGGAATCATGATCTCCCTCCCCTGCCTCAAACAGACGTACCATTGCATCTGCCAGGCCAATCGTTCCCTTAAACTTCTCCAAACGATTAATAACTGCGTTCTGTACCCTTCCTATTAGCAGACCCTTTTCAGAGGAATTAACAGCTATCTGGCAGACTCTGGTAATCTTAATGTCCTTCTCCATTTCCGATTGACCAGTAAATATTCTGTCAATCAACTGAAGCATCTGGAGCAGACTCTCAAAGCTTTCAGTCTGCTCACCTTCCAGCCAGGTAATATCTCCCTGCCAGCTGGCGTTGTATCGAAACTTCACGTATACCTGGAACGTTGCCAGTCTGCCATTCTGGTAGCGGTTACATTCCCGGATTGCCGGTTCGGGATATTCAACATTTGAAAATTGTCTCAATTCCATCGCCTGCTTTGGACACGCCATACTGTCAAAGATGCGATTCATATGTATCACCATTTCGAGGAAATTATCAAAACGGATTCCCGGAGTTTTTCCTGCATGATAGATAACCCCCTTCATACATCGGTCCTGATATTTATCTACGGAAATAGTAAAATAACGATATGAATTATGGATCATACTCATTTTTGCTATTGACAAATTGTCCACCTTCCTATAATTTATTTTATGGGTTTTAATCCGCACCGTCTGATATACAGGAAAGCTAAAAAAAGAAAATAAATTATGGAAAATTCTTGAAATGTAACCAGTTTGTGACCACACTACAGTATAATGCTCTTATAATTAATATTTTTGTAAGACATCATGATATTTTGACTATAAAAATTCAATTCAACCATACAATAAAATAAATTATATGTACTATTATTAATTTTCTATCTTTTTATTTGTTTTTATATTTTATTTCTACATTTTATTCTACACAATATCAATCTTATATTTAATCTGTATCTTCATTTTATACTCTCACAACTTTCAACTTTTTATGATAATCGACTCCAATCTTACAAATTATCAATCAATTATTGAAAATCAGTTCTAAATCAAACGTAACTGTTGGGGGAGTTACTAAGAGGTTAGATTTGAAATATCTTTCTTTAAAAGAAACTGCCATGAAATATTTTAGATAAAAAACAGTTTTTAACTATGTCGCTCTCAAGTTGACTTTTACAAAGCGCAGCTTTAGAATAAAATATATACACCTTTGGCAGATACGGCGGACTCAACAAGTTGAAAATCAGGAGGAAATTGTTAAATGGATATAAGAATTATGGAAATTGATGACTACACGGCTATATATGATTTGTGGATGTCTTGCAAGGGAATGGGGTTAAATGATATTGATGATTCAAAAAAAGGAGTGGAACGGTTTCTGAACAGAAATCCAGATACTTGCTTTGTTGCAGTAGAGAATAACGCCCTCATTGGGGTTATTATGGCTGGCAACGATGGCCGCAGAGGATTTATATACCACACTGCTGTTTTACCCTCTTATCGTCATCAAGGCATTGCTACCCAACTTGTAGATACCGCTATGACGGCTCTTGAAAATATAGGTATTACCAAGGTAGCACTCGTAGTGTTTGATAGGAATGAAAACGGAAACTCTTTTTGGGAAGCACAAGGATTCACTTCAAGAACGGACTTGGTGTATCGAAACAAATCTCTTGTCGAATTGAAAAGGTTTGATACTTGATGGTATTCTATATGATAAACTAAATTATAGATTCATAGTGCTGACTTAGTTACGTCATATTGGTATAAGGCACACTACTTAATCTAGTTGTTTCCAATAGCAGCAAGCAGGGCAGAGTGGTTACGCGCCCTTACGGGCGCTGAATACGGGGAAACTTTACCGCCTTAGAGAATGATCCTGATTGGAAGCGCACGTTGCAAAGCGTAACGGGACTTTTAATGCATATATGCAAACCTTGATTTCATGCGGGTTTGTTGGACACACTGCAAAAATTCGCATAGCTTTTTAAGCATTTTTTCGCTTTCAGGCAATAAATAATATTAAATTATGTTTCTAAAAAAACAGGATAAAAATAGCGGCGGCCTGACAGATTATAAACTCTGTCAGGCCGCCGCCATTTTTTATATTGCTTTTTAACTATTTACTTTTCTTCTTCCTTCTTCCTATTGCTCAACACTGTAAACGCTGCCAACAAGAATCCAGAAAGCAGTGCTGCTAATCCTGCATGTGCTCCTGCGCGATCACCGGTCTTTGGAAGACCTGCAAGCGGTACGTTGCCATCATCAATCAGGATTAAATTATCTGTTGGTCCGCCTTCAGGCAGATTAGCCAAAGGCACATCTCCCGGCTCAACAGTTACCGTTCCGCCGGCAGGGCCTTCCGGAACGAATGGCTTATTAGGATTCGGAGTGTTTCCGCCTCCGCCACCGTCACTGCCGCCAGTATATCTCCACTGTGCTACATAAACCGCATTTTCTGTTACCGTTCCTGCAACAGACGGTTTCCAACCATCGAATACATATCTTCCGGTTATATTCATTTCACCTGTAAATTCCGGCGTCTTATCACCGTAAGAAATTCCACCGATCACTTGTTCTGTAAAGAACGCATGATCTCCCGGCTGATACGTTACTGTAAACTGTTGCTTAAAGTAGAGTTTTAATACCAGACTGTTATCTCCCTTAACAATTCCGCTTTCCACATTTGACGCTGTCGTATCATATACATATCCGTTTTTCGCTTTATCGTTATCTGTAACAGATACGGACGCATCGGTTTTACCAGTTCTTATTTCGAAACTATCTGTAGATGCAGGATACTTGCCCTGAGATTCGTAGTAGTATTCTACTCTGTATGTTGTATCATCTTTTGCATAAAAATGTGCTGTGAAAACTGAATCTGTTGTAAAACCAGCTTTCTTGATATCTGCTTCAGATGCAAATGTACTTACTGGTTTTCCAGCAGCTTCTCCCACCTCACTGGAGGTCCAATTCTGGAAACTGTAGCCGCTATCTGCCGTTGCTGTCACCAGTGCCTCCGGATAAGCTGGATTCGTGGTACTGAAACTTCCATCTGTTGCTTTTTCCCTTGTAACAACTTCTTTCAAGCGTCCCTCTACCTTACCATTGGTATCTGCAGTATACGTAAAGGTTATCTGGTACTTATCAGGAATCTGGTCCGGCTTATCAGGATCCGGTCCAGTGCCTATTTCGTCAAGGGCGTAGTAGATATTGACAATGTTATCATCTGCATTTTCTGATACTACTTTATCTTTTCCGATAATCTTGTCTAAAGCATAGTGTTTTCCATCTACCCACGTTACCTCATCCTGAACCGTAATATTTTGCAATATCAGTTCACCAAAAGTCGCAGAATTGCTTTTTATTGTTTCCAAAGGAGCTTGAATATCATCATAATAATAATTTATTTCTTTGTATAAATCTTTTTTAATCTTCCAGTTGGCATAAACTGTAGTATCAGACTCTAATACCACATTTTCTGTAAATTCGCTTCCAGCTCCGTTCTCTTCTGTATACCAGCCTTCAAACGTATAGCCAGGACGACTCGTTCTTCCAAGTTCTTTTCCTGCATTCGTAAGGCTCTGGCCGCTCAGCACGGTTTCTGTCGTATTCGGCACGACTTCCGATGCATCTGCAGCTGCCTTGTCATACGTCAGCACTACCTTATTATTTGCAGTCCATCTCGCATAAACGGTCATGCTTTCCGTGATCTTATCTTCCTGGGTGAATCGTCTTCCACCGGTTGCTTCTGTATACCAGCCTGCAAACGTATAACCTGGACGGCTTGTGATTCCAAGTCCTTTTCCTGCATCTTTAAGACTCTGGCCACTCAGTACCGTTTCTTCGGTATTCGGCATGACTGCCGCTGCATCTTCTGCCGCTTTATCATACGTCAGCGTTACTTTTTCATTTGCTGTCCACTTCGCATAGACGGTCATGTTTTCGTTTATTGCAAACACTTCATCAAACTTTTTCCCGCCTCCGTTTTCTTCTGTATACCAGCCTTCAAATGTATACCCCGGGCGGCTCGTACTTCCAAGTACCCTCTTTACATCTTTAAGGCTCTGGCCTCTCAGCACCGTCTCTGTCGTATTTGGTACGACATCAGAAGCATCTTCTGCCGCCTTATTATACGTCACCATGACTGAGTCATTGGGAATCCACTTTGCGAATACAATCATACTGCCGGCAATTGCCGTATCTGCCGTAAATTGTACTCCTGTTCCGCCCTTACCCGTGTACCAGCCTCCAAACGTATAGCCGGGACGGCTTGTAATTCCAAGATCTTTTCCTGCATTTGCAAGACTCTGGCCGCTCAGCACCG